>JAEERB010000013.1 GCA_016285615.1 Bacteroidales bacterium | reverse complement strand
CCGTTTGTGCAGTCGGCCGAGGAGAAAGAGAAAGAACTCGTGAAACTGAATGCCGACCTGGCTTACGCTCAAAAGTTCTTAGAGTCAGTGAAACGCAAACTGGCGAACGAGAAGTTTGTGAATGGTGCCCCCGAACAGGTAGTGGCAATCGAGCGCAAGAAGCGAGCCGACGCCGAAGAGAAAATCCGCATTTTGGAAGAGCAAATCGCACGACTGAAATAACAGTATGTTGCAATTATCATTGTAGAGACGTTTCATGAAACGTCTCTACAGGTCTAAAAAAATAGAAAAATGAAAAGAACAATTCTATTTGTTTTTGGTTTCATATTGTTGTTTGCGGGTTGCACCAAACAAGACGACAAACCAACCCCTTTCAAATTGAAAGTGGGCACATACAACCTATGGACATCGAATAGCCGGAAAGCATTATTAACGCCGCCGTCGTCTCGTTATTGGTCAAACTCATCAACGGCCATGCTGGCGATTATCAAGGATATGAATTGCGATATTTTCGCCTTTCAGGAGATATGCGACAGCATTTATGGTAAAAAGGGCAAAAAAAACTCTTTGCGTTATTTGATGGAGCAGGCAAATTTGGATTATTCATGGGAAATTTGGTCTAATATCGATGGGTCGTATGTGACCGAAAGCTCAGGAAAACTCAGTTATTCTCCGGGCATTTGCTATAAGACAACTGTACTTGAACTTGAACAAAGTGGCGTATTTTGGTTGGGAGGAAATCCGCAAAAGCCAGAATTTTTAGGCTTCAAGCCGGCGCACGGTGACGCCAAGCGGGCTTGTGTATGGGCCAAGATGCGGCACAAAGCCACCAACAGAGAGTTTTATTTCCTGTCAACTCATCTTGAATTGCCTGCCTTTAATGGAGTTTCAGATCCTCAGGTGCACAATGAAAACTGCAAAAACCTGATGGAATATGCTGACGAAGTCATCGTTTGGGCCGATATGCCTGCCATCATTTGCGGTGATATGAACGCAACATCTACGGATCAGGGTTATATTCAGTATCTTAACAACAGTAATGGCCGCGTTCACCAATGGTTTAATGCCTATGAGGAAGCTTCACGAAAAGGCGTTTTAGGACCGTTAACCAAAGAGAACGATGCTACATACAATGGTACGGACGGGTCTTGGACTGCGACGGAACGCCTTGATCACATGTTCATTACAGGTGGAACCATCTTATCTTATGAAACGTGGCGAAAGAAATACCCCACAAAAGATGGTTCCCTCCATTTTCCCTCCGACCATCATCCTGTAGTGGTTACGGTAGAGTTTTAAATGTAGTGACGTTTTATGAAACGTCTCTACAGGTCTAAATAATTAGAAAAATGAAACGAATAGTTCTATTTGTTTTTGGTTTCATATTGTTGTTTGCGGGTTGCACCAAGCAGGAAGATAAACCGACTTCTTTCAAGTTGAAAGTGGGCACTTACAACCTTTGGACATCGGACAGCCGCAAAGATTTATTACCCCCTTCGTCGCCGCGTTACTGGTTAAATTCATCGCCTGCTATGTTGTCCATAATCAAGGATATGGGATGTGATATTTTTGCTTTTCAGGAGATTTGCGACAGTATTTATGGAAAAAAAGGCGAGTCTGTTTCGTTGCGTCATCTGATGGAGCAAAACAATATGGGTTATAGTTGGGCAATCTGGTCTAGATTTGACGGATCTTATGTTACTCCAACATCTGGGAGAATCAGTTATTCACCTGGTATTTGTTACAAAGTGTCTGTCTTGTCGCTTGAAGAAGGCGGTGTTTTTTGGCTTGGTGGTAATCCAAAAAATCCTGAGTTTGTGGGTTTTACGCCAGAACATGGCGATGTCAGGCGAGCATGTGTGTGGGCCAAAATGCGACATAAAGCCACGAATAAGGAGTTCTATTTCTTCTCAACCCATCTTGAATTGACATCTTTTAATGGTGTAGATGATTCCGAGGTGCATAATGAAAACTGTAAGAACTTGATGGCTTATGCAGATGAAGTGCTTGTTGGTCCTGATATGCCTGCTATCATTTGCGGCGATATGAATGCAACACCTACAGATCAGGGTTATATACAGTATCTTAACAATAACAATGGTCGTATTCACCAGTGGTTTAATGCTTATGAAGAAGCTTCAAGGAAAGGCGTTTTGGGCCCCATGACGCAAGAGTCTTCAGGCACGATGAACAATCATATAACAGAAGCAACAGGGTCAGATCGCATTGACCACATGTTCCTTACGGGTTTCACGCTCACTTCATACGAAACGGTGCGCAAGAAATTTCCCACAAAAGATGGTTCGGTGCACTATCCGTCCGACCATTTTCCGCTGGTTGTTACGGTAGAGCTTTAACGCGATTTTCTCCGAAATTTTTGGGATAATTTTTCTATAACAATTATTTTCTATTTGTAAAGATTTGATATTTAAAATAATATCATTTGTGTATTTATTACACATTTAAACAATAATTGTATTAGTTTTGCGTTGGTTTAACATAAATAAATGTTACATTTTAAAATCAACGATTATGTTAAGATTCATTCTTGCTCCATGGTTCTTTATTATTTTTGTATTGGCTGCTTTGCAGGCAAGTGGACCGTATGTAGATCATTATAGGTCAAATTGTTTCAGTATTGTTGGAGAAGACGAATATAACGATGGTGTCAATTACATAGATTTTTCTAGCGGGAAAGATGCCCATTACGATGTAACCTTATATCAAAGTGAGTCGAGGACAACGAAAACTTTTGAGGTGGATAGTAAAGAGGAGATCAAAGAGGAGAAAACCGGTGCGGATTTAGTGATTTACCACTCCCGAAATAAGGACGACAATTCACCTGTCATAATCATTCACGGCAACTTGGATGGTTATGAGTTTTGGGTGATAGATAATTTGATTTTCTATGATGCTGAGTTATATATGTACATGTAGCCCCAAATTCTCTTATCGTTCCCCGTACACCTCAAACATCGAGATGATTTTGTAAACCAATACGGCGGCCAGCACGTCAGAGGTTTTGTTGATGGGGTTGGGGCAGAGTTCCACTACATCGAAGCCCACTACTTTTTTCGTTTTGAACAGTAATTCAAGAAATTGCATGAACGGATACCATGCCAAACCGCCAGGCAGCGGTGTGCCCGTGGCAGGTAATATCGAGGGGTCTAAGCCGTCGAGGTCGATGGTTAGATAAACGGTGTCGCTGAGGCGGTCAATGGCGTGCTGCATCCAGTCGGTGCGGTTCCAAATTTTATGGGCGTAGAAGATGTTTTCTTCCACAATATGGGGCTTTTCCTCGATGCAGACATTGCGAATGCCCACTTGCACTACCGGAGCCATCTCTTGCGCGCGCCGCATAACACAGGCGTGGTTGTAAATCGAGCCGTGGTACTCGTCGCGAAGGTCGGCGTGGGCGTCAATCTGCAGTACCGACAGCGTGGGATACTGCTCTTTCATGGCCTTGATGGCGCCGACAGAGACGGAGTGCTCGCCGCCCAACAGTCCGATGGTCTTCTTTTTCTGCAAGAAATGTTTCACCCGCTCATATACCGATTGTACCATACTGTCGGGCGTGGAAAAATCGAACGAGGGCTTGTCGGTGTAAATACCTGCGTAATAAGCTTCTATGTCTAAAGGAACATCGTACAGTTCAATGCTGTCGGAGGCGTCGATGATGGCTTGCGGACCTTTGTCGGCACCCTTGATGAAGGTGCTGGTGCCGTCGTATGCCACGGGAATCAACACGTAGCGGGCATTTTCCTCTTTCGAGAACTCTTCGGGCATATCTAAGAAGTATTCCATCTGTGAACTAATTTTGCAGGTTAATACAGGAAATTGTTGAAGGGATAAATCTGGATGTGCAGTTTCTTGATCTCTTCATACAGCACTGTTCGCAGTTCGTCCATATTTTCCTTGGTTTTGGCGGATATGAATAGCGTTTTGGTCCCCGCCTTGGCCATCCATGTCTGCTTCAACTCATCGAGGGTGATGTTGCATTTCTGCTTGGGTGTCAAGTCGTCGGGGTCCTTATCAATCCAGCGGTAATTATCGATTTTGTTGAAAATGGTGATGACGGGCTTGTTGCCGGCGTGGATCTCCTCCAAGGTCTGGTTCACAACGGCAATCTGCTCTTCAAAGTCGGGATGGCTGATATCGACCACATGCAGCAGCAGGTCGGTTTCGCGAATTTCGTCCAGCGTCGATTTGAAAGATTCAACCAGCGTGTGAGGCAGCTTGCGTATAAATCCCACAGTATCAGAGAGTAGGAACGGCAAGTTGTCGATGACCACCTTGCGGACGGTGGTGTCGAGGGTGGCGAATAGCTTGTTCTCGGCAAACACATCCGACTTGCTGATGAGGTTCATCAGGGTCGATTTGCCCACATTGGTATAGCCGACGAGGGCCACACGCACAAACTTCTCGCGGTTGCTGCGCTGCGTCAATTTTTGACGGTCTATATCTTGTAACTTTTTCTTTAACAAAGAGATGCGGTCGCGGATGATACGGCGGTCGGTCTCAATTTCCTTTTCACCAGGACCTCTCATGCCGATACCGCCGCGCTGTTTCTGCAAGTGCGACCACATACCTGTTAGTCGCGGCAGAAGATATTGGTACTGAGCTAATTCCACTTGCACCTTGGCGTGCGCTGTCTGGGCGCGCTTCGAGAATATATCAAGGATAAGGTGGGTACGGTCTAAGATTTTGCATTGCAGAACCGCCTCAATATTACGTATTTGCGATGGAGACAACTCGTCGTCGAAGACAGCCAGGTCGATGTCGTTCTCTTTGATATAGTCATGAACCTCATCCAGTTTGCCGCTGCCGAAGTAAGTTTTCGGGTCTGGGTAGGCGAGATTCTGCACGAACTTCTTCACAGGCACGCCGCCGGCCGTGTCCACCAGGAATGCCAATTCTTCCAAATACTCCATCACTCGCTCGAGGGTGGTGTTGGAGGTGCACACGCTCAGCAGGACAGCTTTCTCTTCTTCAATCTGCGCTTCTAATTTGTCTTTTGCCATGCTGTTTTACATAGGTTTTATGCCGATGAGCTCGCGCACGTCGCGGATGGTCTTGCTGGCACTTTCGCGGGCTTGTTCAGCGCCACGTTGTAGCACCTTACGCAGGTAGTCGTCATCGCTGCGAAGTTCGAGTATGCGCTCGTAGATGGGTGCGATGTAGGCGGTGATGTCGGCAGCCAGCTGCTTTTTCATGTCGCCGTAGCGAATTTGGCACTGATTGTACTGTTCTTCGAAGAACTGCAGCGTTTCGGAAGCCGATACGGCTTTCATTAGTGTGAAAAGGTTTTCGATAGCTTGTGGCTTGGGTTGGTTGGGCTCTGTAGGACCGGCATCTGACACGGCTTTCATCACTTTCTTCTTAATAACTTCAGGGGCGTCGGAGAGGAAGATGCACGAGTTCTCGTTGTCCGATTTCGACATCTTGGTGCTGCCGTCGAGGCCGGGGATCTTCACCAGTTCGGAGCCGAAGTTATAGGCCACGGGCAGTTTGAAATAGTCGGTACCATGGATATGGTTGAATCGCTGGGCAAAGTCACGCGTCAACTCCAGATGCTGTTCCTGATCTTTGCCTACGGGTACTTTGTCGGCGCGGTGCAGCAGGATGTCGGCGGCCATCAGCACGGGGTAGTTCAGCAGGCCGGCGTTGACATTGTCGGGTTGGCGGCGCACTTTCTCTTTGAAAGAGGAAACACGCTGAAGTTCACCTACATACACTTGCATTGAGAGTAGCAGGGAGAGTTCGCAAACCTGTGGTACGTCGCTCTGCACGTAGATAGCGGCCTTCTCGGGGTCAAGGCCGGCGGCCAGGTAGTCAATCAGCACATTGCGGATATTCTGGTGCAGGTGCTCGGCTTTAGGATGGGTGGTCAGAGAATGATAGTCGGCAATGAAAAAATAGCAGCGGTTCTCATTCTGCATCTTGATAAAATTCCTTAAAGCACCGAAATAGTTGCCGAGGTGCAAAAGTCCTGTCGGTCTGATTCCGCTAACGACAATGTCCATATTGTTTTGATTTAAAGTATAACGACTTAACTATGATGATGCAAAGATACAAAAATAAGCGCAAACAGGTCGCACTCCCGTAGAAATCGCAGATGTACGCAGAAAAAAAAGGCCAAGGTAAAAATCCTCGGCCTTTCGTATTCGGAATTTAGATTGTCTTATTGCAGGGTGAAACGTACGGGGATGTTGTAGAACACACGTACGGGCTTCCCCATCTGTTCACCAGGTTTCCACTTGGGAAGTTTCTTGATAACGCGGATAGCTTCGGCGTCGCATTCGGGGAACAGGGGCACCAGCGTCTTCACATTACTGATGCTACCGTCTCTTTCCACAACGAACTCGATAACGGCGGTACCTTGGATACCGTTGTTACGGGCCACCTCGGGATAAACCAGATTCTCTCTCAGGAAGGCATACAGAGCGTCCATACCTCCGATGAATTCGGGCATTTTTTCTGCAAAACGTACAGGAGGCGTGTCATCTACCACTTCTTCCACGATGTCAATGGGAACGTACTCTTCAATTTCGAGGTTCTCATCGAAGTCCTGTGAGAAGTCAAAGTCGGTGTTAACCTTGATATTGTCTTCCACAATGTTCAGGATGACTTCTTGTTGTTGAGCTACGGGAGGGGGTGGCGGGGGAGGTGTCTGGTCGGTTGCCAATACATCATCTTCCACGATGATGACTTCATCCATATCTTCCACAACGAGTTCTTGTTTATCCTGATTGGCAAAGAGTTCAAAGCCGGCATAAACCAAGCTGAGCACCACAATCAAGCCAATGAGAATAAAGGAACCTCTCTTGCTTTCGATATCGCCTTTTGGTGTTTTTTTCTCTAACATGTTGGTTATTTTTATTAGATAGTTCTCACAATAATAACGCTGCAAAGATAAAAAAAATTATCGTGCAATTCATGTTGGCAAAAAAAAAGTGACAAAATGCGGAAAAATTGGCACCTTGTCACTTTTAGAATTACAAAATCAGCGGATTAGCCGATCAGTGCGTTGTAGGCGTTTTCGTCCATCAACTCGTTCATTTCTGCAACGTTAGCGGGTTTCAGTTTGATAATCCAGCCTTCGCCGTAGGGGTCAGAGTTGATTAAGCCAGGGTTGCCTTCGAGGGCTTCGTTGAACTCGAGCACTTCACCGCCAATGGGCAAGAAAATGTCGGAAACGGTCTTAACGGCTTCGATGGTGCCGAAAACTTCTTCTTTGTTCAGGGTTTCGCCCACGGTGTTGATGTCAACGAAAACGATATCGCCCAGCTGGTCAGCGGCGTAAGCGGTGATGCCGATGATAGCGGTGTCGCCGTCCATGGTAATCCATTCGTGATCTTTTGTGAATTTGTAGTTGTCTAATGCTTTCATAATTTGTTGTTTTATAAAATTATACAGTCATGATTTCTTTTTCTTTGGCGTCGGCCATCTTTTCAATCTTGGCAATGAACTCGTCGGTCATCTTCTGGATGTCGCCTTCCAGTTTCTTCACCATATCTTCTGGGATACCATTGTCTTTCAGCTTCTTGGCGGTATCGTTGGCGGTACGGCGGATGTTGCGGATGCTCACTTTGTTCTGCTCGGCATCCTGGCGGCTCTTCTTCACCAGCTCTTTTCTGCGCTCTTCGGTCGGTGTGGGCACCACGATGCGGATGAACTCACCCGTGTTTTGCGGAGTGAAGCCCAGATTGGCGGCCAGAATGGCTTTCTCGATGACGGGCAGCATATTGCGTTCCCAGGGTTGGATGACAATCTGTCGGGCGTCGGGTGTATTGATGTTGGCCACCTGCTCAACAGGCGTGGGGTTGCCGTAATAGTCCACTTTAAGACCTTCCAGCATTTGCGGAGAGGCCTTGCCGGCGCGTACTTTCTGCAATTCCTTATCGTAGAAGGCAATCACGGCGTTCATGCTTTCCTTAGCCTGGTCCAGGCATTTTTTTGTTTCTTCAGTCATTGTAAAGATATTAGATTACTTATTCTTCGTTAATAGGATTGTCGGTTTTGTCGGGATTGGCGAGTTGCTTGGCCTCCTCTTTCAGTTTTTCCAACTGCATTTTCTTGTTCTTGATCTCCTTCTGCAACTTCTTGATTTCGCGGTCAACCATGGTGGCGTTGAGGCGATAAACAAACAGGTAATGGAAGAAGAGGAGCACCGTCCAGATGATGGTGACAAAAAGGAGGCTCTTGAGGAACAAGCCCATGGGAGCGTCTGCGGTTTCAGGAGTCTTAGGCTCGCGGAAGATGAAGAAATAGAGCACCCACAGCACAATCATCAGCAGGAAATAGATGGCGATGTGCTTCTTGAAGTGGGAGCGCTTGTTGGCAATTCGGTATGTCTTGATGTCAATCATTTCCGGTTGCTCTACAACCTGGGTGTTCTCGTCCATAGCTTTATTTGTTTATGATTCTGGTTCCAATTTTCTCGCCCGAAAGCATCTTGAGCAGGTTGCCCTTCACATTGGCATTATAGACATATACCGTCATGTTATTCTCTTTGCAGAGGGTGAAGGCGGTCATGTCCATGATGTTCAGATTGCGCTCGTAAGCTTCGGTAAAGGTAAGCTCGTCGTACTTGGTGGCGGTGGGGTCCTTTTCGGGGTCGGCAGTGTAAACGCCATCCACGCGGGTGCCCTTGATGAGCGCGTCGGCTTTGATTTCAACGGCACGCAGCGCTGCGCCCGAGTCGGTGGTGAAGAACGGGTTGCCAGTGCCACCGGCGAGGATGACCACATAGCCCTTTTGTAAGTGCTCAACCACCTTCTTGAAGAAGATCTTTTCCACTACGCCTTCAATTTCCAATGACGAGAACAACTTGACTTTCACGTCCATAGCTTCCAGTGCATTCTGCATGGCCATGCCGTTGATGATGGTGGCCAGCATGCCCATATAGTCGCCCTGACAGCGGTCGAAGCCTTTGCCGGCACCTTTCACGCCGCGGAAGATGTTGCCGCCGCCGATAACTACGCCGACTTCAACACCTCGATCCACGACCGATTTGATTTCTTCTGCAAAATGATTCACCGCTTGGTAGTCTAAACCGTAAGAGTCTTGTCCTGCCAAAGATTCACCACTGAATTTCAATAAAATACGCTTAACTTGCATTCTAAAATTTTGTGGCAAATATACAATAATTTTACATTGCAACCTCTCAAAACCAAAGCCTTTCATTATTTTTTGTAATTTAGCCCACTTATTTTGCCATAGTGGAAATGAAACGATTCATTCACAATTCCAATTATAAATTTTTCATTATCACTTTGTTGATATTGGGATGGGTGGTCTCTTCGTTTCCGCTAAAGGCGCAGTTTTACAATGGTTCGCAGCTTTCTTTCGGCAAAAATAGGGTGCAGTATCAGAAGTTCAACTGGACCTATTACCGCACCACCCAGTTTGATGTCTATTTTTACCCTACAGGCAAGATGTTGGCGCAATATACGATGTTTAAGGCGCCTCAGTTTATGGATGAAATTGAGCGGCTTTTTAACTTTGCGCCGACCAAGAAACTGCAATTCATCGTCTATAATACGCAATCCGATTTCCGGGAGTCGAATTTTGCCTACGATGACGACGATTTCTACAATCAAGGTGGCGTGACCAACATCTACGGCACCAAGGCCTATCTCTATTTCGACGGCAACCACCGCAACTTCGACGCGATGATTCGCAGCGGCATCGCCAACATCTACGCCCGCCTGATTGTCGAAGGCCAGAGCGTCGGCTCCAATATCTCCGCCGCCACGCTCTTTAACGTGCCCAATTGGTATTACAGTGGCCTGGCTTCCTACATCGGCGAGCACTGGAACAGCCTGATTGACGCGCATGTCAAGGACGGCATCCTGACGCAGCGCTACGCCGATTTTGACGAGCTTTCGCCCCGCGAGGCGACCTACGCCGGCCACTCGTTCTGGAAATATGTGGCCGACATCTACGGCGAGAACACCATCTCGACCATCTTGTACGCCACCCGCTCTTCGAAAAGCATCGAGAAGGGCTTCTACTACGGCACGGGCGTCGGCTACAGGCAGCTGCTAGCCAATTGGTATCGCTACTATTATGCTCTGTATAAGAAGGATATGAAACGGACAATGCCCGAAGAGGTGGGCATTGTTCAGAAAGCCAAGCGCAAACGCGATTACGCGCAGATAAAGATAGCCCCCAACGGTGAGGATTACGCCTACTCGACCAATGAGGCGGGACAGATTAAGGTGTGGGTAAAGACGGCCGAGATGAAGAAAGCCAAGGTGATTTTCCGCAAGTTCCAGAAGACGGAGGACAACCCCGACCTGACTTTCCCGCTCATCAACTGGCACCCGCAGGGCGGTATGCTGGGTTTCACCATCGAGGACAAAGGGCGCTGCTACTACTATCCCTACGATGTGGAGAGCGGCAAATTGGACGACCGCCTGCTGGTAGATGTGGAGAAAATCACCGACTTCTCCTTCTCCGACGACGGCAAACTCCTGCTCTTCTCGGGTTTTAAAAACGGCCAGTCGGATATCTTCCTCTACAGTTTCAAGGCGCGCTCCATTCAGTATGTCACCAAGGATGTTTTTGACGATTATGCCCCAAAATTTATTGATAATCAGCGCAAAATCATCTTTTCTTCCAATAGAAACCACGATACGCTGAACACCCAGGAAACATTTTTCACCGCCCGCCCCCAATCGTCGTATGACTTATTCCTTTATGATTACAAACATAAAGATAATCAGTTGCTTAGAGTGACCAATACGCCCTACGCCAACGAGACGGAGGTGAAGGAGGGCGCGGAAGGTATTCTCTTTTTGGGAGACGAGACGGGCATTGTCAACCGCTACTCAGCTCGTTTCGACAGCACCATCAGCCGCATCGACACGGCCATCCACTATGCCTACTCGGCCAGGGTGTCGCCACTGACCGACAATGCTTACAGCATTCTCGAGCACGACTACGATGCTGCGTCGGGGCAGGTGGCCGACATTGTGCTTAACGGCAACGTGAAGAAGATCTATATCCACCCTGTGGAGGAGAAACTGTCGCAGCCGGCGGCACCTTCGTCGTTCCAGCGGCAGATGCGCGCGGAGCAGCGTCAGCGCGACAGCCTGGCGGCGGCTAAGAAGAGTCTCCGCAAGTCGGGCAGCACGAAGCACGGCTTCTATCAAGTGCGCCGCAGCGACCTGCAGGCACGTGGCGATTCGCTCCGTACGGCGCGCCAACCTAAAGGCCTAAGCGGCAATTTGGCCGACGGTTTCGAGTTTATCCAGCAGGTACCGAGAAATTATTATGTACAATATACTGTTAATAAGTTGGTTACACAAGCCGACTTCAGTTTTTTGAATACCACCTACCAGCAGTTTACCGGCGACAAGAACCCCATTTATCTCAACGCGGGCCTCAACGCCCTCGTGATGGTGGGCATACACGACCTGTTTGAGGATTACCGCATCTCGGCGGGCTTCAGACTCTCATTCGATTTGGACAATAACGAAGTGATGCTGAGTTATGAGAACTTGGCACGCCGCCTCGACCGCCAAGTGGTGGTCTATCGGCAGTCGCTGAAGTCGTATGTGGACCAATACCTCTATAAGCAGCACAATAACAGTATTTTCTACATTCTCAAATATCCGTTTAACAAAACCAACAGCTTGCGCTTGCAGTTTACGGGACGCTACGAGACCTATATTATGGCGGGTTTGAATGACTATTCGTTAGAGAAGAAGGATGAGCGCCATGTGTGGGGTGGCGTCAAGCTGGAGTATGTTTTCGACTCGTCGAAGGAACTGGCCGTCAACTTGTGGCGCGGCAGCAAAATCAAGATTTTTGCCGAGTACAACCATCGTATCGACAAGGATATGAAGAACTTGCTGGTGGTGGGCTTTGATGCCCGCAAGTCGGTGAAAGTGTTCCGCAATATGACGTGGGCCACCCGTTTGGCGGGCAGCACCAACTTTGGCACCAGCCGCCTAATTTACTACATGGGAGGTATCGACAACTGGATTTTAGCCAAGTTCAACAGTGGCATTTGGGTGGATCCCTCCAAAGGATATGCTTACCAGACGTTGGCCACCAACATGCGCGGCTTTGAGCAGAATATCCGCAACGGCACCTCGTTTGTGGTGCTGAGCACCGAGTTGCGTATGCCCATTGTGCAGATGTTCACCGCACGGCGCATCTCGAGCAACTTCCTCAAATCGTTGCAGTTGGTGCTGTTTGGCGACTTTGGTACGGCCTGGACGGGACTTACGCCCTACTCGAAAGAGAACAGTCTCTATACCCGTATTGTGGAAAGCGGCTCTATCTCAGCCAAGGTGCATCGTCAGGTTGAGCCGTTCATTGGCGGTTTCGGGTTGGGTTTGCGTGCCAGCGTGCTCGGCTATTTCCTCAAACTCGACTATGCTTGGGGCGTGGAAGACTACAAGATCTACAAGAAGAGAGGCATGTTGATGTTCTCGATAGGTACTGATTTTTAAAAAAATAATTTTGAAGATAAATTCGGCAAGAAAATAAATTTTATCTTTGTCAAACTTTACGCGTAAGAATTATGAACTGGGGACTTATTATTTCGTTGATTGTTTTGGGCTTGTTGTCGCTGCTGCTTGACATCTTGGTGATTCCTGGCGGCGTGGTGGCTATTTTCGGCTGTTTGATGATGCTCTGCGGCATAGTCATCTCGTATGTGCAATACGGAGCTGTGGCCGGCAATATCACCTTGCTGAGCACGCTCGTACTGACGGCCATCACGACAGTGATGATGCTGCGCTCGAAAACGTGGAACAAGCTGATGCTCAAAACCAATATCGACAGCAAGATGAATGAGGTTGACGAAGGAAAGATTGTCGAAGGTATGACGGGCGTGGCTGTGTCGCGACTGGCACCTTCGGGTACGGGCAAGTTTGGCGACGAGTTGGTGGAAGTGCATTCTTATAACGACTTCATCGATGTGAATAGCGAAATCGTCATTGTCAAAATAGAAGGCGGAAAAATTATTGTCAAACAAAAATAAATAATCATTTATGGACGCATTAATTATTGTTATTTCATTAGCATGTTTATTTCTGCTAATTTTCATTTTATGGATGGTTCCTATCGGACTGTGGTTCAATGCTTTGTTGAACGGCGTGCACGTGTCACTGCTTCAGCTGATACTGATGAGGTGGAGAAAAGTTCCGCCGAGTTTGATTGTTGGCGCGATGATTACCGGTACCAAAGCTGGTATCAAGCTCAACCGCGACCAGTTGGAGGCCCACTATTTGGCTGGCGGCCATGTGAAAGCGGTCGTTAGTGCACTGATTTCTGCCGAAAAGGCTAATATTCCTCTCGACTTTAAGGCTGCCACCGCCATCGACCTGGCCGGTCGTGATGTGCTGGAAGCTATTCAAACCTCTGTAAATCCGAAGGTTATCAATACTCCTCCTGTAGCTGCTGTGGCCAAAGATGGTATCCAGTTGATTGCCAAAGCTCGTGTAACCGTTCGTACCAATATCCGCCAGTTGGTGGGTGGTGCCGGCGAAGAGACTATCATCGCCCGTGTTGGTGAGGGTATCGTTTCGGCTATCGGTTCCGCCGACACCCACAAGTCGGTGCTCGAAAACCCCGATTCTATCTCTAAACTGGTGCTTACCAAAGGTTTGGACTCAGGTACCGCTTTCGAGATTCTCTCTATCGATATCGCCGACGTGGATGTAGGTAAGAATATCGGTGCTATCCTGCAAATGGACCAGGCCAATGCCGACAAGAACATTGCCCAGGCTAAGGCTGAGGAGAGAAGAGCTATGGCTGTAGCCCAAGAGCAAGAGATGAAAGCCAAGGCACAGGAAGCCCGCGCTAAGGTTATTTTGGCCGAAGCCGAAGTGCCGTTGGCCATGGCTGAAGCTTTCCGTAATGGCAATTTGGGCATTATGGACTATTACAGAATGGAAAATATCAAGGCCGATACGCAGATGCGTGACAGTATTGCCAAACCCTCTTCACCCAAAAAGAATTAATTGAGTATGAAGAATTTAGTAATTTTAAGTGTTATGTGTATGATTCTCTGCACGACAGGATGTGCACAAAATATCAAGTTGCCCGCCCCTAACAAAGAGGGTGGCAAACCGCTTATGCAAGCGCTGAATGAGCGTCAAACCCACCGCGATTTTTCATCCAAGCAGCTTAGCGACCAGCAGCTGGCCGACTTGCTATGGGCAGCCGTTGGCGTTAACCGTCCCGATGGCAAGCGCACGGCGCCGACAGCTCGCAACTGCCAACAGATTGAAGTCTATGTGTTTATGGAAAAAGGTGTCTATCTTTATGACGCCAAAGAAAACATGCTGAAGCTAATGGTCAATGGCGACAAGCGGAAAATCGTTGCTATGCAGCCGTTTCCCGCCGAGGCGCCGGTATTGCTGGTGATGGTGGCCAACTACGACAAGATGAAGGATATGGATATGGAGCACAAGGAGTTCTACGGAGCCACCGACTGTGGTAACGTGTGCCAGAACATCTATCTCTATTGCGCATCCGAAGGCTTGCATACCGTTTCGCTCGGCAGCATCTACCGTGATAAAATCAAGGATTTGCTCAAATTCAACGGCAAAGCCATTTTGGCCCATCCTGTAGGATTTGGCAAATAGTTCAATCAGATGATATTGTAAGGGCGTTGCATGCAACGCCCTTTTTTTTATTTTTTCAATGAATTCATATTAAATAAACTAATGGCAATATTATTATAAAAACATCGTTTTGATTTTATTGTTGTTATAAAATCATTTATGCAAACATCTTGGGTTCAATACTTTCAGCAGAATAGCGAAAGACTATGGAAAAAAGACTTTCCTATATGGAATTTAGTTTTGGTTGTTTTAACAATATGTTTTAATCTCTTTTCCAATGGTCTTTTTTGTGTATTTGTGCCATGGGCAATGGTCATTCAGGTAATCTGTTTAATCAATATTGTCACTTTTACATGGTTGGAAAATACCCGTTTTTGGCAACTCAACGCCTTGATTTGCGGTATAAGCGCATGTGTATTCTTCTATTGGATTATGTTTTTAGAAGAATGGCTTTTCTTTTTTCCAGTACCTATATGGTTTCTTTTTTTATTGATATGGCGTAATCTGGTGCACCCTGTTCGTAAACATATAAGAGCATGGTACTTTATGGGAATAACCATCTGTGTTATAGCCAGTATTTTATTCACAATATTGTTTTCTGCCGCTGCTAAAAAAGTGCAGCATGAAGAATACGACACGAGCAATCCAATGACAGAACGTATTTTGGGAATGCACTTTCTTTATCATACTCGTGCGTGTTTTTTTGATGGATGGCGGCCACCGTTGCACGATCCGGCTATGGTTATCGGAATGCGTCTTATAGGAGATAAAGATCCGTTAGAAGGTATGACTCTTGAAAGCAGAGTCGCTTTGTATCACAAAATTTATCCTTCTCGTCCTGTGATAGCGCGCTGTGCCTGTACTATAGGATCGGGTTATTTTGATGATATTCTTTGGAAATCCATAGATTTTCATCCAATGAAAGTGTATAAACAAGTATCTGTTTATGAGAACTATGCAGTTGAATGGAATAATGGGCGTTTATCAGAACAAGATTTCCCTATTTTTTTTATTGATAATACTTGGAATCGAATAGTGGTTAATATGAAAGAAGGTTCCGATACCATTGTTTCTGATTATGCAGGGTCTCATTTTATCGAAGTGTCATTAGTAGAGTTTGATGGGCAACAAATGTATCGTCTCACTTGTATTGATAGTATCTCAAAACAGTTTTTGGAAATATTTGTGTTACAGAATGGTGTTCAAATAATTACAGAACCATTTGATGCAAAAGGGAGTAGATATTGTAAGTATTGGATAGCAGAAAAATCCATTAATCAAATGGAAGCCGTTGAGATATTCTATCCTGAAATTGACATTAGAGATACGGTGAAATTGTATAGAAGAGAATAACTCTTAATGGGCTTATACGACCCTAAGTAGAATGTTCTTACCTAACAATGATTTTGTGCGTCTCAACACCTGTAGGTGTGTCTATTTTGATGAAATAGCAGCCCGACTTGAAGGTGGAGAAGTCGATGGGCAGGATGTTTTCGTGTGCCCATGCCTGATTATTTACCTGTCGGTCCATATAGAGCAGGCGGCCTTGCAGATCGAATACTGAAAGAGCTGTGATTTGTACGGCCTGGCCGCTCAAATTGCGGATATAGATGCGGTCGCTGACAGGATTGGGGTAAAGCACGAAATGTATCTCGTTGACATAGTTATGAACCATGGTGGAGTCTCCAGGATCGTCTCCAGGATCATCACCCGGATCGTCACCGGGAATACCGTTGGGATAGAAGCGTTTCTCTTTCTGGCTGCCGAAAATCATCTCTACTAACTCGGGATAGTCGATAAACGGGTTGCGGTTATGCTGGAGCGAATCGGCGGCGTGGTTGCGGATATGTTCCTTTTGGCTTACGGTGTCCTGATTATGCCAGCGGATGAACATGGTCTGCGCCCATGAGTCCATGGTGGAGCCGTTGAAAATGGAGTTGCCTTCCTGTCCTAAATTCTTATCCATATAACATACTGCCATATAGAAGAATACGCGGGCAATATCGCCTTTGAAGGCATCGATAGGCTCGAAAGCAGTGCCCGAATAGCCAGGTGTGATACTGACTCCTAACTTAGAGCCGTTCCGACTAGTCCAGGTGGTTGAGCCCACCTCAGCAAACGGATAATTGCCGCGTCGATTATTGACAAAACCATCTGTAGGATAGATGTGTTGCAAGTCGGAAACCATCGGCGAATCATCGCCAAACCAGCTTTGCGGCACCAGATGTTCGCGATTATAACAGGAATTCTCGCCACTATAATTGCCGCATTGGTCGGTGATAAAAGTATAGAGGTAGGGCGGCGTACCGCCAGGAATATCCGAGTAGATGTCCCACACCTTGGTGTTGTCGTCAAGACGGGCATCGGTGTAAGGATAGCAGCCCCACAACCCTTTGTAGCTGATGGTATCGTGGTTTTGGATGATTTTGTGCAGCGCCTCCTTGAGCGAATCGCCTTTCAATCCGACAGCCGCATCGTAATAGCCTTCAGGAATTTGGGCGTAACCTATTAGAAAATAGAAACTTAAGATGGATAGAAGGGCGATCCGTTTCATTGTAAATATTTGTATATTAAAGAATTATCTTGCTTGAATGTTGTTTCCGCAGTCATCTACAATAATCTTATACCATTTGTCGGGGTAGGTGGGATGTGCCGGGCTTTCGCATTGTGGTTTTACAGCATTGGTTTTCAAGAATTTACCATCTTTTTCTTTTTTCACATTACCGTCATTGTATTTGACAAGGAGGTATTCGAACAAATGATTCCATGCTGTGCACACCTCTTGTGCTTTGTTGTTAGAGTATTGGTTAATGCGTTCTTGTGCTTTGGCGGGGTTGTTGGCGAAGAGGCTCTTCATCTCGCCTTCCATATTTTGGATGTCTTTCACAAAAGCGTTTTCAAACTCTTGCTGTTTGGCTTTGATGGGGACAATCATATCGCTGTAGCGCGAGTAGGCGAAGTTGCTCACTTTGGTGAAGGTCCAGTAGGCGGCGGTAGGCGAGTAGTCAACCATGGAGCCATTGCCTTCGCGGTAGGCTTCTGGAATTTCTGTTATGCCGCAGAACATAGGCACGTAGCAGGTGCTGGCAGCGTCGTCAACACCAAACCAGAAGATGCCGCCGAACTTGTCGGGCAGCCAGCTACGCGATTGTGCCACAAACGAGAAGCCGGTCTGCTGTGTGGCCGTGGCGCGTTCGTGAATATAGTTTTTGCCTTCGTAAGACCATGTCATGGGTCTCCAGCGGTAGGGGCAGGCGTACGGACCGGCGCCGATGTCTTGCGTCATGTCCATGGAGGTACCTTCATAATGGTCGCGCATCAACTGCATCACATCTTGTACAGAGAGTTTGTGTACGGGCTTAATCCAGAGGGGCATCTTCTCCTTGCTCTGCAGGTCTTCGCCACGGGCGTATTTCTCGTAAGGTTTCATCAGTTCGGGGTTGCAGCGGTAGAAACCGGCCCACACGCGGGCTTCACAGAAGCGTGCACCGCCGAAATCCAGCGGGTTGTAGGTGTCGCAGAAGCTGAACTCGGCATCGGGAGCTTTAGCGCCATACAGTCCCTTGAGGCGTGCAAACGAGATAACATCGTAAGCATAGACGGTTTCCACGGTGGGCAGGAAAATCTTGTCAATTTCCTTGGAAGTAATGGAGGTTTTGCCGTCGCTGAGCGGGAAGGTGGTGATACGTGATTGGTTGGCGTGACCGCAGATGTAGCCGTCGGGAATGCGGCGGGCAACCCATACAGCGCCTTTGGTCCAGCCTTTTACGGTTTTACCCTTCTCGTTTTTCATCTCTTCGCCTTTGCCAATCAGGTCCATTACCCAAGCCTCGTTGGGGTCCACAATCGAAAACGATTCGCCTTCGCTGCAGTAGCCGTAAGTTTCCAGCAGATAGCTCATAACCTTGATGGCTTCACGGGCGTTTTTGGCGCGCTGCAAGGTGATGTAAATCAAAGAACCGTAGTCGATAATGCCATTGGGTTTCCAAAGCGGCTCCAAGCCACCGTAGGTGGTTTCGCCGATGGCCAATTGGTGCTCGTTCATATTTCCTATAACTGAGTAGGTATGAGCGGCTTGCAGAATCTTGCCTTTGAATTCGCCAGTATCCCATTCAATGACATCCATCCAGGTGCCGGCGGGGTAATCCATAGCGGGACGGTAGTAGAGTTCGCCGTATAGCGTGTGCGAGTCGGCGGCGTAAGAAACCATACACGAACCGTCTTTGCTGGCGCCCTTGGTTACAATGAAGTTGGTGCAAGCCAACAGGGGCACATTGATTAATACTAAAAGCAATAAGGGAAAAAGATGTTTTTTCATATTGGATAAACTATTTAATAATCAACTATTTACAAAACAAAGATTTACACTTGTCAGGTATAAATCTTTGTCGGTATGAGGTTTTGAGAATTTATTTTATTTGCTTACTGCAAAATGGTTTACGTTGGGGATGATGAGCATAGGCACGGGAGAGGTGTTGATCATCATTCGGGTGGTGCTGCCCATCCAGAAGTTTGTCATATCCTCTTCTTCCTCACGCATGATAACCACGAGGTTCACATCCACGTTTTGAGCGTAGTCGATAACGGCTTTTGAACTGTTGGTTTTCACAGCGATGGTGTGCACATCGTGTCTAACATTGGCTTTGGTGCACATGTTGCCGGCGTGGCCCAATTGCACATTAATAGTATGTTTCAGCATAGCATCTTCGCTGGTGTTGATACCGAGCAGGAGAATCTTAGCCGAGAATGCTTTGGCGAAATTGATAGCATATTTCATCTTCTGCAGGGTTTCGAAGCTGGAGTCGATAGGCACAAGAATTTGTGTTAAGTCGCGGTTGATTTCGATATTCTCACGGATAATCAAAACGGGAACTTCTGTCAAACCGATGGTTTTGTATGCGTTACTACCGATGAAAGCTTCTTCGAAGCCGGAAACGCCGTGGGTACCCATAACCAAAAGAGAGTCTTGCAGGTTGGCGGCGAACTTGGTCAGTTCGTAAGCAGCTTTTCCTTCCAAAATTACGCAATTGACACCGCAGTGGGGAGCTTCGGCTTTACATTCCGCTTTCAGATGTTGCAGATATTCTTCGGCTCTTTTGGTGTAAGAAGAGGCCGATTTCTTGGCGATTTCGTTTGAAACGGCGGGAGTTTTTACCCAAACCAGATGCAAGGTACCTTTGGTTTTCAAGCCAATGGCTACGGCGTGTTTCAACGCATTCAGCGAGTTCTTGGAGAAGTCGATTCCCACTACAATATTTTTCATATCTCTTTATTTTTATGGTTAATAATCTTGGTTACAAAGATAAACTATTTTTTAACGACAACCAAATTAGTTTTATGAGCAATAATTTTTTTGATGGTTATTTCAAATATTTTCTTGAGAAAATGTTGTATTTCAAAATGCAGTAGATGGCGCGGAAGCCGTCTTTCCAGCCAATTTTCTTGCCTTCCTCGTACGTTCTTCCGTAGTAGGATATGCCCACTTCGTAGATTTTGATGCCTTTGAAACGGGCTATTTTGGCGGTTACTTCAGGTTCGAAGCCGAAGCGGTTCTCTTTAAAATAGATTTTCTTGATGATGTCGGCACGGAAGAGCTTGTAGCAGGTTTCCATGTCGGTGAGGTTGAGGTTGGTGAACATATTCGAGAGGAATGTCAGGAACCTATTGCCGCGAGAGTGCCAGAAGAAGAGGATGCGGTGGGGTTGGCCGCCCATGAAGCGCGAGCCGTAAACCACGTCGGCGTTGTCTTTAAAGACGGGCACCAGCAGTTTGTTGTACTCTTCGGGGTCGTATTCAAGGTCGGCGTCTTGCACCACAATGTAATCGCCCGTGGCCTCTTCAAAGCCGCGGTGCAGCGCAGCGCCTTTGCCCATATTGACGGGCTGGGCAAAATATTTCATATCCACTTCGGGATGAGCTTGCATATAGTTTTTCAGGGCCTCTTCGCTGTTGTCTTTTGAGCAGTCGTTGACCAGAATGATCTCTTTCTCAGCGCCGCCAACGAGTTGCACTGCCAGCACGCGGTCGAGGATCAGGTGGATGGTTTTCTCCTCGTTGTAAACGGGAATAACGATAGATAGTTTCATTGTTGTAATGAGTTATGAATATGCAAAAATAAGAAAAATCCATAAAAAAAGTGCTCCGAACGTTCGCCCGGAGCACTTTTACCATAATATGTATATGGCTTATTTGTATTCAGCTACAATACCTTTGATCATGTCGGGAGCCAAACGGCCGTAAACCTTGTCGCCAACCATGGCAACAGGAGCCAGACCGCAAGCACCTACACAACGCAGGCAGGTAAGTGAGAATTCGCCGTCTTCGGTGGTTTGGCCTACTTCGAGGTTCAACTCTTTCTTGAAGGCGTCCAGCACCTTTTCAGCGCCACGCACGTAGCAGGCGGTACCTAGGCAAACTGAAATGGGGTGTTTGCCCTTGGGAGTCATGGTGAAGAATGCGTAGAAAGAAACTACACCGTAAACTTTGGCGGTGGGGATGTGCAGACATTCGGCAATCAGTTCCTGAGCTTCTGCGGGCAGATAGCCGAGGTAGTCTTGAGTTTGATGCAAAACATTGATGAGTTCGCCCGGTTGATTATTGAATTTGTTGCAAATTTCAATAATTTTCTCACGAACTTCTTTCTTCATTTTAATGATTATCTTATCCATTGTTCTGATTTTTTCTTGTTACTAAAATTACTTTTTATCCACATCAACTTCCACGGTAGTTTGTCTGTCGAAGTAGTGCGTGTGAAGCAGTTCGTGAGACTTGTGACCGCAGGGTTCGCCAAGGTATTCTTTGTAGATAGCTTGGATTGACGGGTTTTCGTGAGATTTACGGATAGGCATGTTCTTGTCAGCACGGTAGATGGCTTCCCAACGAGCTTTGATGATGTCGCTGTTGCCATGGTGGAGAGGTTGACCACCACCGTCAATGCAACCGCCGGGGCATGCCATGATCTCGATGGCGTGGAATTGGCACTTGCCAGCCTTGATCTCTTCGAGAAGCTTGCGGGCGTTGCGCAAACCATGAGCGATACCGATGTTGAGTTTCAAACCGTCCACGTCGATGGTAGCGGCACGAACGCCTTCCAGACCACGAAGTTCTTCGAAATCAATCTTCGGAAGAGGTTTCTTGGTGATCACTTCGTAAGCGGTACGAACGGCGGCCTCGATTACACCACCAGTGGTACCGAAGATAACGGCGGCACCGGTAGATTCGCCGAGCGGGCTGTCGAATTCAGCTTCGGGCAGTGAAGCGAAGTCGATGTTAGCGAGCTTAATCAGGCGGGCCAACTCACGGGTTGAGATGGAGTAGTCAACATCCGGATTGCCGTTTACCTTGAACTCGTCACGGCTGCATTCGTATTTCTTTGCCAAGCAGGGCATTACTGATACGCTGACCATATCTTCGCGTTTGCAGTTGATCTTTTCTGCAAAGTAAGATTTGGCGATGGCGCCGAACATCTGTTGAGGCGACTTGGCCGTTGAAGGCAGCGCTCTCATTTCGGGGAACTGATGTTCGAAGAAGTTAACCCAAGCGGGGCAGCAGGAGGTCAGGATAGGCAGAGCCACATCCTTGTCGCCATTGAGGTATCTGGTCAGACGGCCGATCAGCTCGGTACCCTCTTCCATGATGGTCAAGTCGGCGCTCCAGTCAGTATCGAATACATAGTCGAAGCCGAGGGCCTTCAATGCGGCGGTCAGCTTGCCAGTAACGATGGTGCCGGGTTCCATGCCGAACTCTTCGCCGAGGGCAACACGAACGGCGGGAGCCACTTGTACGACGGTCTTCTTGGTAGGATCGGCGATGGCGCGGATGATCTTGGAGGTATGGTCAACCTCGGTCAGAGCACCAACGGGGCAAACGGCTACGCACTGGCCGCAGAAGGTACAAGGTGAGTGGTCGAGATGTTGGTTGAAAGCGGTGGATACCACTGCGGGGAAACCTCTTTCAATAGCTGACAGGGCACCTACGGTCTGCAGCTCGTTGCACATGGTCTCGCAACGACGGCACATAACGCATTTGTTCATATCGCGGATGATGGAAGGAGAAACTTCCACTTGGTATTGCGATTGAACGTGGTTGCCACCCATATAGGGGTTCTCGCGGATGCCGAAACGTGCGGCGAGGTCCTGCAGTTCGCAACGGCCGTTCTTAGCGCATTGCAAGCAATCGGCGGGGTGGTCGCTGAGGATCAGCTCGAGAACGGTTTTACGAGCGTTGATGGCGCGGATGGAGTTGGTCTTTACAACCATACCTTCCATACATTCGGTAACGCAGGCGGGAGCCAGGTTTCTGCGCTTTTCAACTTCTACAACGCAAATACGGCAGCCACCGGGTCTGTTATGAATGTCCAGACCTTCCAGCTCAAAATGGCACAGCGTGGGGATATCGATGCCCATGCTCTGTGCGGCTTTAAGAATGGTAGTCCCTTTCGGAACTTCTACTTCTCTGTTATCTATTGTTAATTTTACTGTATCCATTGATTCTATGCTTTATTATTTAATACTAATTGCGTTAAACTTACATTTTTCGTAGCAAGTACCGCATTTGATACAAGCCGACTGATCGATAGTGTGCGGGTTCTTAACGGTGCCCGAGATAGCGTTAACGGGGCAATTGCGTGCGCAAGCCGTACAACCTTTACACTTGTCAGGATCGATGATGTACTGCTTCAGAGCCTTGCATTGGCCAGCAGGACATTTCTTCTCGGTTACGTGAGCAACATACTCATCCCAGAAGTTGTCGATGGTTGACAATACCGGGTTGGGAGAAGTTTGTCCAAGACCGCAAAGAGCAGAGTCTTTAATAACGTGGGCAAGATTACGCAACTCGTCCAAATCTTGCATAGTACCTTTACCGTCGGTGATCTTGGTGAGAATCTCGTGGAGTCTCTTGTTACCGATACGGCAGGGAGAGCATTTACCGCAGGATTCTTCAACGGTGAAGTCGAGGTAGAACTTAGCTACGGATACCATACATGAGGTTTCGTCCATAACGATCATACCACCCGAGCCCATCATTGAACCGGCAGCAATCAGGTTTTCGTAATCAATAGGAGTATCGAGGAATTTCTCGGTCAAGCAGCCACCAGAAGGACCACCAGTTTGAACGGCTTTGAATTTCTTGCCATTCTTGATACCGCCACCGATTTCGTAAATAACTTCACGAAGGGTGATACCCATAGGAACTTCGATCAGACCTACGTTGTTGATCTGGCCGGCCAAAGCGAATACCTTGGTACCTTTTGATTTCTCAGTTCCGATGGATGAGAACCATTCCCAACCCTTGTTGATGATAACGGGGATGTTGGCGAAAGTCTCAACGTTGTTTACGTTTGAGGGTTTCTTCAAGTAACCTTCAACAGCCGGGAACGGCGGTTTGAAGGTAGGTTCGCCACGCAGACCTTCCATCGAGTGGATGAGGGCGGTTTCCTCACCGCATACGAAAGCACCTGCTCCGTATCTCAGTTCGATGTCAAAGTCGAAGCCCGAACCGAGGATGTCCTTACCCAGCAAGCCATATTCGCGAGCTTGGCCGATGGCCACTTGCAAACGGTGGATAGCCAGAGGATATTCGGCACGGATGTAAACCAAACCCTTGGTGGCGCCAATACAGAAACCACCGATGGTCATAGCTTCAATCAAGGTGTTGGGGTCACCTTCGAGGATGGAACGGTCCATAAATGCACCGGGGTCACCTTCGTCGGCGTTGCAGATCATGTATTTCTGATCGGCTTGGCTCTTGCGGCAGAGTTCCCATTTCAAACCAGTGGGGAAGCCGGCGCCACCACGACCGCGCAGACCTGACTTCTTGATCACGTCGATGGTCCATTCGGGGTCGTTCTTTTCCAAAACGGTAGCTAAAGCTTTGTAACCGTCACGTGCGATGTACTCGTCAATGTTTTCAGGATTGATGAAACCGCAGTTACGCAAAGCGATACGCAGCTGTTTCTTGTAGAAGCCCATGTGCTTCGAGTCATCTTTGTGCTCTTGCGTCTTGGGATCCAAGTATAACAGTCTGTTTACTTTTCTACCTTTGATGATGTGTTCCTTGATAATCTCTTCACAGTCGGTGGGTTTTACCTGTGTGTAGAAGGTGTTATCGGGGAGGATTTTAACGATGGGGCCTTTTTCGCAGAAGCCGAAGCAACCGGTACCGATTACCTGAACATCGTTTTCAAGGTTGTTTTCCTTTAACAGTTTTTCAAAATTCTCTTTGATAAGCGCACTTTGAGAAGCATGGCATCCCGTACCGCCGCATATCAAGATATGGTATTTGTAATTTGCCATTATTGTCTATTTTAAAATGTTATTTATCAATTTTCTCATAGTTGACAGGAATGATGCCTTCCAATAACTCGTTGCCGATGAGGTATTTCTTCACCAGGTCGGCAGCTTTGTCGGCGGTCAGGTATCCGAAAACAACAGGGTCAGCGCCCGGTTTCTTCACCTCTACGGTCGGTTCGGCATAGCAGTAGCCCATGCAACCGGTTTGGGTTACCACGGCGGCTACGTTGTTCTTTTGGCATTCGTCGATAATGGCTTCCATAGTCTTCTTGGCACCTGAAGCAATACCGCAAGTAGCCATGGCAACCTTCACTTGGATCACCTTCTCGGCGTTGTCGCCCATTTCGCGCAAATTCAAATCGGATTGAAGAGCTTCTCTTCTCTTTTTCAAATCCGCTAATGACTTAATTTTTTCCATACTTTTTGGTTTTGTAAGTGGTTGATAAATAATATGTTGTTTAACTAATAAATATTTACATGCACGCTAAAGCCATGCTGGCTATTAGCGTTGCAAACTTAAAAAATTTTTCAATCGAAAATATATATAGTAAAGAAAAAAAAGAAAGAGCCGTTTTTTCAGCGATTATCGTCTAAAAACGGCCCGAAATTAGGGGTGGAAAACACTTGTTTATTTTGTCTCAAAAATCAAGTCGTAAGGAGGTATTCCATAATGATATTTGTCGCTAACATGCATGTTAATCCTAAAACCGTATTTGGTTTTGGGTTTAAGGGGCTCTCTAAGCGGCACTTTGTATGTGTAGGCGTCTTCCCATGTTATTTTATCAAAATCCACAGGAAGTAAAGACACGTCACTTTGATCATTGACGCCCCAGTAAGAGCGCATGGGCGTAAACATAGGCTGAGAGAAGAAAACATATATGGACGTAACATTGGTATCGACCACAGCACCATTGGCGGGATAGGTAGCGACGACCCGAGGATGCAGCAATTGATATTTCGGCCAATAATATTTATCCATGAGAGTTACCACTTCGGATAGAAAGCCGTGCAGTTGGGGGACAAAGCTCTGAAAATCAGGATAAATATCTCTGTTTGAAGCAAAAACATCCATTAATCGCAACATCTCTTCAAGCCAAATAAAACCTTTTTTTTCATCGTTATGTATTCTTCTGTCCAATTCTACCGAGTCAAAAGTGTTATGCGTTTGGTAATAGTAAAATTCGCATAGTCGATTGATACCTTCATAAGTAAAAGCACCAGGGTCGCCGTAAGCATTAGCTCTCAAAACTTTTTCAACCTTTGTGTTATACAGGGTGTCGCATATTTCTTTAAAAAACGCTTCGTTTTGTTGGCAAATCGGTGAAGTATAGTTATGGCATATCTCATGGATAAGAGTTCGGAAGGTACCTTCACTGAATATAACCTCTCCCGAAGCATTGGTGAAGGGACAGGCTATAACACAATTGTTATATTTGTTTCCTTCCGCATCCTTTCTTAAAATCGCAAAATTGTGTACGCCATTGCTTGGGACAAGCCAGATGTTATCCATTTTATAAGGCTTGCCGAAAAAGTCTTGAAACCACGCTGTATCTATCTGGTCAACAAGTTTTTGAAATTCTTTTTCAATGGAAGCATAAAAACTTCGGTTGGAAAGGAAAAACTGATGAAACTTGGTGTCCTTGTAGAATTTGTTTAGCAGTTTGACACACTCTTTAAATTCGGCTTCGCTCCAATCCTCATCGTTTTTCTGCACTCCATATTCTTCGTGATTAACAAAAGAAAGCCACCTATGTGTTGGGACAATTCCTTTGGGAGTGATTTCTATATCGGCGGCCAATCCCGAAGCTTCACCTAAAACTATTACCGATCTTGGTTCGTAGCGTTGTCTTAGAAATTTGATGAGTTCGTGATTTTTATATTTCTCAAAATAATTATCAATATTCGCCATATAGTTGGCGGGGTCGGTATATACAAAAACATTTTTCCCCGTTAGGCGAAAAGCGATGTTGACTAATTCGAAGCGTTCGTCAACGCCAATATTTGTTTGCCCAAAAACTTGGTTCCCAAGCAAAATTAAGGCAAACACGATAATTTTTTGGATTTTTCTAATTGTGTTCATGGTTGAAAATATTTATGGATAACTATACATATTGTTCATTCCCCAGTTAAAGCGATAGCCATGTTCTCTGCCAAATTGTGCTTTGGCCTGCTCCACCCGCAATGGTATAATCCAATACTTTTTCCTAAGTTCATCGGTCTCATTGTCAGGAATAATGAATTGTTTCAAGCGGTCTTTATGAGCCATCAAATTGCCTATCCTAAAAAATTGCTTGCCGTATTTACCACAATCGCACTCTCTGTGTGAAATCATTGCTCCATCCAACATGTCGGCATATTCCCGAGGGTGGAGATTGCCTTTGGCAATTTCATCGTATGTAGCCTCAAAAATCTTCAGCGGGCAAGGATTATGGGCCATATAAACAAAGAACCACTTCTGTGCACAACTGCTTGAACCATTGACATCCAATTCCGGACAATCATCTTTAGGCATGTCCTCTTTTTTTATCCATGTTTTCTTTCCGTCAATTGAGATTTTCAGCATATCGGTTTTAAGGCCCAAACAGAGACTGTCGGCACCCATTCTAACCAATCTATTAAAGTTTAACTCCTCGTTTTGCAAATCTTTGTATAAGAGAGAATCATCCACACCTATCAATTTGGCACCAGGAAATCCATATTCCTTAATTTTCCGCAACAATTCCTCGTCCCACTGGTTGAAGCGGTCCCAATATTCAGCACCATGAGAACTGCGCCTGTATTTCATTTCTCTTAACACGAAACGATATGTCCATGCCAAATACTCCTGGTTGATGGTGGCGAGATACTGTTGTCGCACGGCTTGTCCCTCTTTGCTTCTAAAATAAGTAAGAAATTCCTTATATACAGTCAC
>JAEERB010000012.1 GCA_016285615.1 Bacteroidales bacterium | reverse complement strand
CTTGCGCTCGGGCTCGGTCACACCTTCCAGTGCCTTGAAGAACTTGTCGGAGGCATTCACGCCGATGACGTTCAGACCGAGGCACTCGTAGTCGTGCATCACATTCTGGAACTCGTTTTTGCGCAGCATGCCGTGATCGACGAAGATGCAGGTGAGGTTCTTGCCGATGGCGCGGTTGAGCAGCACGGCACATACCGACGAATCGACGCCGCCACTAAGGCCGAGGATGACGCGGTCGTTGCCGATTTGTGCTTTCAGCTCGGCGACGGTCGTCTCCACAAACGAAGCGGGGCTCCACGTCTGGTGGCCGCCGCAGATGCCTACTACAAAGTTCTTGAGCAGTTGCTTGCCTTGGATGGTGTGGAACACTTCGGGATGGAACTGTACGCCCCAAACTTGCTCATTGTCAAATTGGTAGGCGGCGAATTCCACTTTGTCGGTGGAGGCTATCTTGTGGCAGTGCTCCGGCAGGCGGGTGATGGTGTCGCCGTGGCTCATCCATACTTGTGTATGATCGTCCAATCCTTGCAGCAGAGGGTTGCTATGGTCGAAAGTGGCTAGGTTGGCGCGGCCGTACTCGCGACTGCCGGCGGGTTCCACTTTGCCGCCGTTGGTGTGGGCCATGAATTGCGCGCCGTAGCAGATGCCTAGCACGGGAATCCTGCCGCGAATGCCGCTGAGGTCCACCTTGAACGCCTTCTCGTCATAGACGCTGAACGGCGAGCCGCTCAGGATGACGCCGATGACGTCGGGGTCGTTGTGGGGAAACTTGTTGTAAGGAACGATTTCGCAGAACATGTCCAACTCGCGGACTCTACGGCCTATCAGTTGCGTGGTCTGTGAGCCGAAGTCTAAAATGATAATTTTCTCCATCGAAGTAAAGTTTGCGCAAAAATAAGAAAATTTAGTTTTTAGTTGTTAGTTTTTAGTTGTTAGAAGTGAAAAGTGAGGAGTGTCCGCTGCACTACGCTTGCGGAATGTAGTTAAGAAGTTAAGAAACTAAGGAGTTAAGTATTGGTGAAGTGAGCAGTGAGGGGTGAAGAAACTAATTTTTCATTGTCAATTATAAATTATGAATTGTATTTGTTCTTTGTTCTTTGTTCTTTGTTCTTAATTGTGCATTATGCATTGTGAATTGTGAATTAATTAATGTATCTTTGCCCTATGATACGCTATGCCACACATCACGACACCGCTGCGCTGAAACTCTTGCTGAAAGAGGTTTTTAGCGATAACGACCGCTTTATCAACTTGTTTTTCCGCTTGAAGTTCGATGGTGGCAACGTCTGTGTGTATGAGCAAGATGGTCAGATTGTGTCGATGGCGTTTCTGCTGCCGGCAACCATCCTGCTGGCGGAGGGCGAGCGGCCCGTTACCTATCTGTATGCTTGCGCCACGCGCGAGGCGTTTCGCGGTCGTGGCTACATGCGGGCCATCATTGAGCGCGTGTATGCCGACATTTGTGAGCGGGGGCAGGTGGCCCTGTTGCTGATGCCCGCCGAGCCGTCGCTGTACGACTATTACGCCCAAAGTGGCTTCGAGCTTTTCTTCTATTGGAATCGACACCATTACGAAGCACTCCATTTCAACTGGCGCAACGACCACGAAGAGTATGCCCTGTGTCGCATCAGTGCCGCCCACTATGCCGATTTTCGCCGCCAACATCTCACGGCTGAGGGCACCATCCATTGGGACTTGGCGCATCTGCAAGTGCTGGAGGAGGATGCCGCAGACAGCGATAATGGCTTCTATGCCGTGATGGTCAACGGAGAGGAGAAAGCCTGTTGCCTGGTGTGGCTTCGCGACGACGCTTGCGAGGTGGAAGAGTGGATAGGGGAGCCGCTACCGTATGTGCAGGGACTCTTTTTCCGCACATTTGACATGCCTAAGGTAACTATAACTAACTGTGGTACAGATAAGAAGAGTGCTATGATAAGATTTTCTCCCGCCTACGAACATCTCAAAAACGGGAAGGGTTATTTCAATTTGTCCATCGGCTAAAAGCCCACGCCCCGGAACTTGCTTTTTACGGAAAATGTTCTTATTTTTGCACACTCTAATTTCTACACAAATCAATAACTAAATCATCATTAAAAACTTAAAATATCATCATGAGAAAAAATACTCCAATTCCAGCAGAAATCGTTGATAAAGTGGTGGCCAACAGTGGCATTAAAGAAGTGGGCAAAGCCTCTATTCGTGAAATCAAACGACTGATTAACGACATTGAAAATGCCAGTGGCGAGAAATTTGTACGTATGGAAATGGGTATTCCAGGTCTGCCGGCTTGCAAAATTGGCGTCGATGCACAAATCGAAGCACTGAAAAACGGCATCGCTTATCTCTATCCTGATATTGACGGTACGCCCGAACTGAAAAAGGAGACTTCGCGCTTCGTGAAGAACTTCATCGACCTGGATGTGTCGCCCGAGGGCTGCATCCCCACGGTAGGTTCCATGATGGGCGGCATGGCCGGCTTCATGACCTTCGTTCGTGCCCGCAAGGAACGCGACACCACCCTCTTCATCGACCCGGGCTTCCCCGTACAGAAACAACAACATCGCGTGCTGGGACTCAAATACGAGACTTTCGACGTATATCATCACCGCGGAGCCAAGTTGGAAGCCAAATTGAGAAGCTATCTCGACAAAGGCAATATCCATACCATCATGTATTCCAACCCCAACAACCCGTCGTGGATCTGCTTCACCGATGAAGAACTGCAAATCATCGGCAAGTTGGCCAACGAGTACGACGTGTTCGTTTTCGAGGACTTGGCTTACTTCGGCATGGACTTCCGTCGCGACATTTCAGTGCCTGGCCAACCGCCATTCCAACCGTCGGTGGGCAAATACACCGACAACTACGCCCTGCTGATCTCCAGCTCCAAAGCGTTCAGTTATGCCGGCGAGCGTATCGGCATGCTGGTGCTGTCCGACAAACTCTATCACCGCCAGTTCCCCGACCTGGTGCCCTACTTCAACACCGAAAGCGTCGGCCGTGCCATCATCTACGGCGCCGTGTATGCTATGACCTCAGGTACTTCCCACTCGGCACAGTACGCGTTAGCAGCCATTCTCAAAGCTTGCAACGATGGCCGCTACAACTACTTGGACGATGTGAGAGAGTACGGCGAGAAAGCGCGCATCATGAAGAAGATGTTCACCGACAACGGCTTCTACATCGTTTATGACAAGGATGTGGACAAACCCGTGGCCGACGGCTTCTACTTCACCGTGGCTTATCCTGGCATGACCAGCAGCGAGCTGATTGAGGAATTCCTCTATTACGGTGTGAGCGCTATCTCGTTGGGCATCACCGGCAGTGAGAGCAAAGAGGGCTTGAGAGCCTGCGTTTCGTTGGTTCCCCGCTCCATGTTCCCCAAGCTGGAAGAACGCTTGAGAAAATTCAAGGAAAACCACGCATAATTTATGAACAACCGTTCTGTTAGGATGAGATTCATCCTAATGCTTTTTTTGCCCCTCCTTCTACTGACGGCCTGTCGCTCTAAAAAGGCCGAAGAGGCTCCGCATTGGTTTGAGAAATACAGTTTCTTCTCGGAAGAAAACTATGTCAACCACTTTGCCTCTCAAGTAGATGCCCTGACAGATGCGCAATGCGATTACGTTGCACAGGTGAAAAATTTTTATAAAAACCGTCACAATGTGCCTTTGTGGACCGAGAACGGCTTCCAGCAGGCCATGGTTGACAGTATGCTGACCTTGCTGGGTCGCAGCGACGAGCATGGTCTGCCTCCCGTCATGTTCGGTTACGAGCGCATTAGCCAGCGCATCGACTCGCTGAAAACCTACAAGTTCTCGGATGAATCGTCGCTGTATCAAGAGCTGTCGGCACTGGAGTTTGATTTGACAAACGCTTACTTACGCTATACCAATGCGTTGCGCTTCGGCGTGACCGACCCAGAAGTGGTCAATGGCGGCAAGTGGCTCTACAAATGGCGCGGTGTGGACACCAATGCCGTGCGAGAGGCGCTGCAAGCCACCGACACCATCTTCTCGTTTATCCACTTCGCCCAGCCGCTCGACTCGCATTATGTGGCTCTGACTCGTGAGATGGCGCGACTGCTGCCCCTGAAAGACACCACTTGGAAGGCGATCCCTGTAGTTACAATCGACTCGGGTGGCGTGAATAAGGCAGTGCGTCTCATCGGCGATCGTCTGAAGCTGACTGGCGAATTGGCCGCCAGCTATCGCTGCAATGACACGCTCGACAGTCGTCTGCTGCAGGCACTTAACTTGTTTAGAGCCAACAATGCCATCCCGGAAAGTAACGCTCTGGATGAGGAAACGGTGAAGGCCCTGAATCGCCCCATTAGCTATTATACTGATAAACTGAGGGTAAACCTGGAGCGCGCCCGCTGGAAAGTGCTGCCCGCCAAAGGACCCGACTGCATTGTGGTGAATGTGCCCGACTTTTCGTTGAAGGCCGCCCGTGACGGTCAGATTGTCGCCAATATGCGCATTTGCTGCGGCAAGACTTTGCGACTGAAAGACTCTGTTGCCGCTCGCACCGAAGAGGGCATTATCCAAAGCTACAAGGCCGAAACGCCCATGATTTACGGTGAGATAGACCAGGTGGTGCTCAATCCGGAATGGTTTGTGCCAGAGAGCATTACAAAGGATGAGTATTACAAGAAGCTGTGCGCTAATCCTACCTCCATCTTAAAAAAGGAGCACATCTTTGTCTATAATCGCAAAACCGGCAAGCAGGTTGTGGCCGACACCATCGATTGGAAGAAAATCAACAAAAATAAAATCCCCTACATTCTCATACAATCGTCTGGGCGACATAACTCGTTGGGTCGCATTAAGTTGAACTTCCCCAATACGGAGTATGTCTATCTGCACGATACACCAAGCAAACACGCCTTCAACAAGCGCAATCGTGCCGTGAGTCATGGCTGTGTGCGCGTGGAGCAACCTGTTGAGTTGGCTATGGTGGTCTTCGACTACAACGAGTACGATGAGGAACAGTTGGAGCAGATTCAGATACAGTTGGGCGAGAAGCCCAAGACGCGCAAGGGCAAGAAGTTTTTGGAGGAACTGGAGAAGGCCGAAGAGGAGTATTTGGATAGCTTGCCCGATGACGAGAAGAAGTTCTATCGCAAATTGCGTCCCACTTACGTGGAGATGGAGAAGCAGATGCCCGTCTATTTCGAGTATTTCACCTGCTTTTTAGGCACTAACGGTATGGTGCAGTACCGCGATGATGTCTATTTGAAGGAACAGAATGTGCTCAACGCCTTAGACAAGGCCACAAAAAAATTCTGCAAATAATAGAGTATCTGTATGGCTTAAAACAAATGTAGAGGCGCGATTAATCGCGCCTCTACATTCTTATTGAACAAAATCTTACGAATTGAGCCTTATAATTGTTAATTGTCAATTATTTCACCGCAATCGTTTCGATTTCCACCAACACATTCATTGGTAATGTTTTAACGGCAAATGCGGCTCTGGCGGGAGCTTCCGAGCTGTAATATTTGGCGTACACTTCGTTCATGGGTTTGAAGTTGGCCATGTCGCTCAGCAGGCAGGTGGTTTTCACCACGTCGGCAAAGGTGTAGCCGGCCTCGTCCAAGATGGCCTTCACATTCTTGAGAACCTGTTCCGTCTGGGCTTCAATGCCTTCGGGAATGGTGCCGGTTTCGGGGTTTACTGGAATCTGTCCGGAGATGAATAACATGTTGCCTGCCTGGATGGCTTGGCTGTAAGGTCCAATGGCCTTGGGAGCTTTGTCGCTGTGGATGACTTTTTTCATAGTGTTTTTATTTTTAGATGAATAAATATCAGAAATGGCGGTGTGGCGCCTCTTATCGCAAAGGGCAAAAATACAAAATAAATTTTGCAAGTATCCGTAATCCCCCTGTAAAGATGAAAATTTGTGTATCTCTATACTTTTCTGCAATTAAATATATTAATAATTATTTAAAAATATTATTTTTGCAGACGGATTCAGTGTTTGCAAATGGTCTCTTTTAGTCCAATGTGAATCTCATATTGTCATACAAGAAATGGTTTTACGGCGATTTTGTAAACCTATTCAATAGTGAGCGAATTAGAAGCAAGTTGATTTTATATTTTGTAAAACAATTATATAATATGGAAAATAGTAAATACACAAAGGGTTATTTCTTTGATTTTGTGAATTCTATTAGGGAAGGAAAACAAAAAAATCATTCCCGCAAACTGTTAAGGAGGAGTCTTTCATCCAATAAACCTTCTTGCGAAAATGACGCCGCAAAAATACAAATAAATCGTAAAAAGGCGATAGGTAAATTAAGAAAACTAAAAAAAAGTTATACCGATATTGAACAGATATACGGATTTTTATCAAATCTCAAGACTGCAATCGGATTAAATCCTTCTCATGGGGCAAGTGAATATGCACCTGTTGAGATTCCTCGGTCTAATGGCACGATATTGATTGCATCTATTTCTATCTCAAATCACCCGTCTAATGCAAAGACATACATTGAACACGACTTCAATTACGAGTATAATTTGAGAATTGTAGTAAAAAGATCGAAAATCAAAAGGATGTTTGTGGCTAATAAGGATGTTGTATTGGATGAATTTGATTATACGGGCAAGGAGTTAAACAAGGTGGACAATGCTCTTTCTTTAATTATTCAAAGTATAATAGATTTTTTAGAAACGGGAACCTATGTCGATTTAACTGGTGTCGCAGTGGTTCATCGTTCACCCAAAGAAAGAGAAGAGGCATATAAAAACCCTCAAAAATAGTTTACAGGACTTAAATGGATAAATTCGATAAATTTTGTACCTTTGCATCTTGTTATCATTAAAAAATAAAGAACTGATAGAATTATGTTTGAAAGTTTAAGTGACAGATTAGAAAGGGCGTTTAAGATATTGAAAGGTCAAGGCTACATTACTGAGATCAATGTGGCCGAAACGATGAAAGAGGTGCGGAAGGCCCTTTTGGACGCGGATGTCAGCTATAAGATAGCCAAGGATTTTACCGACGATATAAAGCAGAAGGCACTCGGTATGAATGTACTTAAAGCTGTATCGCCCAGCCAGTTGATGGTGAAAATCACTTACGACGAACTGATTCAGTTGATGGGTGGCACGGCCGAAGAGCTCAACCTCAAAGCCACTCCTTCCATCATCCTGATGGCTGGTCTGCAAGGTTCGGGTAAAACCACCCACGCCGCCAAACTGGCCAACTTCCTCAAAACCCGCAAGGGCAAGAAGCCGTTGCTGGTGGCTGGCGACGTGTACCGTCCCGCCGCTATCGACCAGTTGAAAGTGCTGGGCGAGCAGATTGGCGTGGATGTCTATGCCGAAGAAGGTTCCAAAAATCCCGTCGATATTGCCAAGAAGGCCGTGGCTCACGCTAAAGAGTGGGGCCACAATGTGGTGATTATAGATACCGCCGGCCGTCTGGCTGTGGATGAGGAGATGATGGACGAGATTGGCCGCATCAAAGAGGCTGTCAACCCGCACGAGATTCTGTTCGTGGTGGATGCCATGACTGGTCAGGATGCCGTGAATACCGCCAAGGCATTCAACGACAAGCTCGACTTCGACGGTGTGATCCTCACCAAACTCGATGGCGACACCCGCGGTGGTGCCGCGCTGACTATCAAGTCGGTGGTGAACAAGCCCATCAAGTTTGTCGGTGTGGGCGAGAAGATGGAGGCATTGGATGTCTTCCATCCCGACCGTATGGCAGAGCGTATCCTCGGCATGGGCGATATCCGTTCGTTTGTGGAGAAGGCGCAGATGCAGTTCGACGAAGAGGAGGCCGCCAAATTGCAGAAGAAGCTGGCTAAGAACCAGTTCGACTTCAACGACTTCCTCAGCCAGATACAGCAAATCAAGAAGATGGGCAATGTTAAAGACTTGATGGGCATGATTCCCGGCATGGGCAAGGCTATCAAGGATATGGATATTGACGACAACGCCTTCAAGGGCACCGAGGCCATCATCCGCTCAATGACGCCTGCCGAGCGTGCCAATCCTGCGCTACTCAATGGCAGCCGTCGCCGCCGTATCGCCGCCGGCAGTGGCCGCGATATACAAGAGGTGAACCGTCTTATCAAGCAGTTTGAAGAGATCAGCAAGGTGATGAAGATGGTGAAAAACGGTAAGGGACAGAACTTGATGCGCGCCCTCAATGCCCGTGGTCGCCGATAAAAACACTAAATATTGAACTAGATGACGATAGATGTTGAAAATGCGGACAGCTTCAACTTTTCAGCGCCCATACAAATCAGAATGAGCGACTTGGACCCGTTTGCACATGTGAACAACGGCGTGCAGTGCAACTATTTCGACTGTGGCCGCAGTGCCTATTTCGAGCATGTCTTTAACCAACAGATTGACTGGACTACGCTCGACCTTGTGCTGGCACATGTGGAACTCGACTTCCTGAAACCCATCGGGATACACGATTCCATCCGCTGCGAATCGAAGGTGTATGCTATGGGCAACAAGAGCTTCAAGATGATTCAGCAACTTCGCGGTACCCATAGTGGCGATGTTAAAACAGTGTGCCACAGTGTGTTGGTAAGCATCAACCGCCAAACAGGAGCAACGAAGCCCGTGGACGAAACGTACCGAAAAGCTATTATGAACTTTGAAACAATATTCAATTCATAATTAAGAACAAAGAACAGAGAACAAAGAACAAATAAAATTCAGAATTCAAAAATCAAAAAAAATAAAGTACAGACGCACGGCCGTGCGTCTCTTCTCCTCTCCTCACTATTCACTTCAACAATTAAACAATCAACACTTCAACAAATACAAATCCCATGAAAATAAAAGAATCCGAACTTGTACTGCAACCTGGTGGCCAGATTTACCACCTGAACCTTTTCCCCGAAGAGATCGCTGACACCATCATCGTGGTGGGCGACCCGGGTCGTGTGGAGATTATCTCCCACTATTTCGATACCATTGACATTAAACGACACAACCGCGAGTTGACTACGCATACGGGAACGCTGAAAGGCAAGCCTATCACCGTGCTCTCGTCGGGTATGGGCACCGATAATATTGACATTGTGATGACCGAGTTGGACGCCCTTGCCAATATCGATTTAAAGAAACGCGAAGTTAAAAAAGAGCATAAGTCGCTGAATATTATTCGTATAGGCACTTGTGGGGCTTTGCAGCCCGAGATTGAGGTCAACTCGTTCGTAGCATCGGCTTACGGCTTCGGCTTCGACGGACTGCTCAATTTCTACGAGCATGACGGCATCTCTGATGAGAAGTTGGTGAAATCGTTCGTTAAAGCTACGGGCTGGAACGAGAAGTTGCCTTATCCGTACTGCGTGCCCGCCGACCCACACTTGCTCGACACCATCGCCTACGATATGACGCAAGGCATTACCGCCAGCGCACCGGGATTCTTTGGTCCCCAAGGTCGTCATATACGTCTCAACCTGAAGTACCCCGACTTGAATGAAAAAATCGAGCAGTTTAGCTATAACGGAAAGAAAATCACCAACTTGGAGATGGAATGCTCCGCCATCTACGGTATGGGCAAAGCACTCGGTCACCGCACACTGACCGTCTGTGTGGCTATTGCCAACCGCGTGGCTAAAACCTTCTCCAGTGATTACAAACCGCATGTGGTACGGCTGATCGAGACCGTACTGGAACGTGTGGTGAATATCTAATGTAGAAGCGGGGCGCGCCCCGTCTCTACGAAATTCAAAATTCAGAATTCAAAATTCAAAAAAAGACGGGGCACGCCCCGTCTCTACAGTTCTCCGTTCTCATCTCACATCTCTCATCTCTTAAACTCGTACAGCACAATCGCTGTTGCGATGGAGGCATTGAGCGATTCGGCCTTGTCGCGGCCGACAGCGTAGGTGGGAATGCTGATTTTTTGTTGGATAAAGGGCTTCAGCGCATCTGAAATGCCGTTGGCTTCGTTGCCAATAATGATGGTGTCGTTGCCCTTGAAGTCTATCTGTTGCACGGGCACGCCTTCCATGAAGGTGCCGTAAATGGTCGATTGTGACTGCCGTTGCTTTAAGATGGTGGGCAGCTCTTCATAGACAACCCTCATTCGCAAAAAGGAGCCCATGGTGGCCTGTATCACCTTGGGGTTGGTGAGTTCTACGCAGGTGGGTGAGCACAAAATCTGCTCGAAACCAAACCAGTCGGATGTGCGGATAATGGTGCCCAGGTTGCCAGGGTCGCGAATGTCATCCAGTACGAGCAGGGGCTGGTCATCGCGGAGGTCGCTGGCAGTGAATTGTTTGCGTGCTACCAATGCCATAATTTCGGGGGGCGTGGTGAGCATGCTGATGCGCTCCATCTCTTTGTCTGTGACAACGCTGACCGTACAGCTGAGGGTAAGGCCGTCCAGAGCGGGGCGCATTTTGTCGGTGAGCAGCACTTCCTGCACATCCCAGTCGGAGCGCAACGTCTCCAGCACCGACTTGACCCCCTCAACCAGAAAAAGTCCGCTCTCAGAGCGGAACTTTTTCTGATGAAGTTGTCGTAAAAATGATATTTTGGCTTTTTCCAAAACAGTTTATTTTACAATGTCCATTTCGTCTAACAGGTAGCCTGCGCCGCCGAACTTGTCGATGACGAAGAGTACGTAACGGGCGTCAACGTTGATGCAGCGTTGCAGCTCGGTGTTGAAGACGATGTCGCTACTCAGGGCTTCCCAGTTGCCGTCGAAGGCCAGACCGATAAGTTCGCCCTTGGCGTTCATGATGGGGCTACCGCTGTTACCACCGGTGATGTCGTTGTTCGACAGGAAGCAAACGTGCAGTGAGCCGTCTTTGTCGGCATATTGGCCAAAGTCCTTGTTGAGGATGAGTTGTTTCAATCTGGCAGGTACGTCGAATTCGGGATCGCCAGGTTTCTCTTTTTGCAGGATGCCGTTGGTGGTGGTGAAGTAGTTGTAATGTACGCCATCAGCGGGATAGTAGTCGCAAACGGTACCGAAGGTGGTACGCATGGTGCTGTTGGCATCAGGATACATGGGGGTGTTGCCGTTCATCTCTTTGAGGGCAGCCAAGTAAGTGCGGCGTGGAACATCGAGTTTGTCCATGTCGGCCATGGCGGCTTGGTTCTGCAGAACAACAGAGATCAGACAGTCTTTGTAAAGGGTAACGGGGTCGTTGGCGAATGCCTTTACAGAAGGTTTTCTCAGATATTTCTCAAAGTTTTCTTTCGAGATGAAGATAGAGTTTGCCAAGGCGTTCTTGAAGTTGGTTTTGCTGCCTTTGAAGTTCTTGGCGAGCATAGCTTGAATGGCAGGACGCTTGTCGGCGGGAACAGAGTTCCATACATCCATGGTGGCCATGATGATCTTGATTTCGGTGTTGACATCCTTGTCGCCGTACAAACCTTCGTACATCTTCAGATAGTTGTTGATTTGCTCTTCGGTGAAGGGCTTCTGTCCTTTTTCGAATTTGGCTTTGCCGCTGAGACGGAAAGCGGTTTGCAGCGTAGCTGAAGCGTAAATGCTCAGGTTAACATTCATATAGGCCTTGTAGGCATTGCCGTCGATGGCTTTGCAAACGGCTTCAATTTCAGAGAGGCATTTGCCGTATTTCTTCTGGCGGTCGCTGTTGGCGTTGATCCATTTGGTGAGTTCTTTCTCCTGTGCGGCTTTCTTCTCAGCTACGCGCAGAGCCTTCAGACTGGTAACTTCACCGTGTTGGTTTTTCCAAGTGTTGGCCAGCATGGCGTAACCGTCGGCATATTTCAAACGAACGGCGTCGTCGGCATTCATGGCGTCATTGATAACGGGAAGGATGATGTCCAGTGGCTCGTACAGAGCAGGGTCGGTGATGTTGATGGCGTTCTCAACTTCGTAAGAAGTCATGAAGCGCTGGGTGGTGCCAGGATAACCCCAAATCATAGTGTAATCTCCTTGTTCATAACCTTTTAAGCTAATCGGCAGGTAATGTTTCGGGTGGAAAGGCACATTGTCTTTGGAGTATTTGGCAGGAGAACCGTCGGGGGCGGTGTAGATGCGGAATACGGTGAAGTCGCCGGTGTGACGGGGCCACATCCAGTTGTCGGTGTCACCACCAAATTTGCCGATGGAGCTCGGAGGAGCAACCACCAGACGAACGTCCATGTAGGTGGTGTAGATGAACATGTAGTACTCGTTGCCTTCGTAGAAGGGTTTCACCACTACTTTGTAGCGATTGTTCTCGCCAGCGTTTTCTTTTTGTAAAGCTTTGATAGCTTTAGAGATGGCGGCGTCTCTGTCGGCTTCCGACATGTCGTCTTTCACATCCTTGAGAACGGTAGCGGTTACATCTTCCATTCTTTCAAGGAAGTTTACGCTAAAGCTGGCGGGCAGCTCTTCTTCTTTGCTCATGGCAAAAAAGCCGTTGGTCAGATAGTCGTGCTCCACGGTCGAGAGTTCCACTACTGACGAGTAGCCGCAGTGGTGGTTGGTGAACATCAGACCGTCTTTGGAAACCATCTCGCCGGTGCAGAAGCCGTCGCCCAGTTGAACGATAGCGTCTTTCAGTGAGGAGTGGTTGATGTCGTACAGCTGTTCGGCAGTCAACTTCAACCCCATCTTTTGCATGGTAGCGTAGTTGTAATTCTTGATAAACATGGGCAGCCACATACCTTCATCAGGCTCGCCTTGAGAAGCAAAGGTGGCCGGCAGCAATAAAGCCATAAAGGCTAACATTAAAAATGATTTTTTCATAAAGCTTTGATTTATAATTTATAGTTTAATTTGAATTTTATTCTCTGTTCATGAATTTTGAATTTCTTCTCATCTCTCATCTCTCCGTTCTCATCTCTTCCACCGCCTTCAACACCACCTTATCCGTCTGATTGATAACGGGATAAAATCCCTTGTCCTGATAAAGGTTCCTGCCGATGAGGGCTTTGAGCCACAGGCGCAATTCCTCGCGCGAGGCGGCATTCATCGTCGGCACTTTCTGTTTGGTCTTGGTGGTATAGAATTGCAGTAAGGAGTTCAGTGTTTGGTCGTTAACTTTCATGTTGGCCACAAAGGCAGTGGCGGTGGGGTAGGCTTTCGTCAGTGCTTCGTGGTGCTGGTTGGCGTAGTCGAAGGCGAACTGTACCATCACACCGGAGTTAATCACCTGATAGCAAGATGTTAGCGTGCTGTCGCGGTCGATGGCTACGAAATAGTCGGGCATGATGCCGCCGCCGCCATAGACCACCCGTCCTTTCTTGGTGGTGTAGCGCAGGTTCTGGTCAAACTTGATGCTGTCGGCCGAGTCCATCTCGCCGCGTTCGTAACGCTTGATCATCTCTTCGTAATATTGTTCGGTACCATTCTTGTAGGTGCGCTGTATGCAGCGACCGCTGGGCGTGTGATAGCGGGCCACTGTCAGTCGGATGGAAGAGCTGTCGGATAAGTCTATCTGTCTTTGTACCAGTCCTTTGCCAAACGAGCGGCGTCCCACAACAATGCCGCGGTCGTTGTCCTGCACCGTGCCAGCCACAATCTCACTGGCCGAGGCGCTGAAGTCGTCGATAAGGATGGCCACCTTGCCCTTCTCGAAGTTGCCATAGCGGGTGGCGTAAATCTTCTCGCTGTTGATGCGCATTCCTTCGGTATAGACAATCAGCTCGCGGTCGGGCAACAGCTCGTCGCAAATCTGCACTGCCGCCTCCAGCAGTCCGCCGGGGTTGCCGCGCAGGTCGATAATCAGCTTTGTCATGCCTTGCATGCGCAGGGTGAGCAACGCCTTGTGAAACTCTTGGGCAGTAGTGCCGCCAAACTGGTTTATCTTGATGTAACCAGTCTCTTTGTCAATCATATACGACACATCCACCGTGTACGTGGGGATGACATCGCGGATGATGGTGTAATAGTAAGTCTGCGGAAAGTTCTGACGCTTGATTCCTACTGTGACAGCGGTGTTGCGCTTGCCACGCAGCAGTTTCATCACATCGTTGTTGGCGATGCCCGTGCCGGCAATCTTTTTGCCATCAACCGAAATGATGCGGTCGCCAGCGCGGATGCCCACCTTCTCGGAGGGACCGCCTGTGACGACAGCCACCACCATCACCGTGTCGTTCATGATGCTGAATTGGATGCCCACACCTTCAAAAGAGCCCTCCAGCGTTTCCATCAGGCTGCGGTTCTCTTCAGCCGTGGCGTAGGTCGAGTGGGGATCCAGCGTCTGCAGCATGGCGCGTATCGCCTCCTCAAACATCTTGTCGGTGTCGATGGAATCCACATAGTACATGTTGACATATTCAAGAACCTCGTCAAACTTGTGCATCTGCTTGCTGCTGATGCGGTTGCTGGTCTTGGGCGGCTGCAACAGATAGGTCGAGAGCAGGATGCCGGCGATGAAAGCCAGCGACAACCACAGTGGCATCCATATCTGTTGCCAGTTGCGGGGACGGCGTTTGGGTGTCGTCTCTTCAGCAGGGGTTGGTGTAGCCGGTTCTTGATATTCCATCGTGCTTGAATTGCTTAAAGGATGCAAAGATACGATTTTTGACGCTATAGTTGTTTAACACTGGTGCTCTTCACCAGACCGCCGTTTTTCCATTGGCCGACAACCACTTGGCCGTCGGGCGTTGTCAACTCGCCGTAGCCGTTGGGCAGGCCGTTTTCGAAGTGTCCTCGGTAGATACGGCCGTCCTGGAGGCGCCATACGCCTTCGCCCTGACGCTTGCCGTCAACGAGGTCGCCCGTGTAGCCCCAGTAGTCGTTGAATTCCATCACATAGGTGGGATTGGTCTTTTTAACGCTATCTGCCTCACCGAATGTTTGCAATATCTTGAATTTATCGGGGTATTTCCGTATGCAAGGATAGACGGTTTTGTAGGCGTGGATAAACCAATCGTCCAGGATAAAGTGCGTTATCTTATTTTTACAGAACCAGTTGTAAATATCATCGGGTTCTCCGTAGCGCGGAAATTCTTTCGATTTGTGGAACTTGGAGTACATGTAGTAGAGCTCCGATTTGCGGCAACTCATGCGGGTGGTGTCCGACAGGTTGCTGGCACACCATTCGCACGCTTTCAGGTAGTTGACCATCTTGGAGTCGGTTGTGATGGTCCACGACTTGATGCTTGTCACATCCCGGTAGTATTTTTGTGCCTCCGCATAGCGCGGTGTCAGCCAACCGAAGGTAAGTATCAGCACAAGAAGGGACTGTAGAATGAAGGTCGCCGGCGACGGGTTGGATTCCAGAGGCAAATCATTATTAACCCGTACTTGTTGCAGGGACGCAGCGCCTGCGTCGGTTTTAGAGTAACCTTTAGCCTTCTTTAATAGTTTCAAAATCAAGGCTACTATTGCACAGAAACCATTGAGCAGTAAGAAGATAAGCGCTGGTGCAATGGGCACGATATATCGCACGCCGCCATACCATTCGGGATAGAAAATCAGTACCCCGACGGTGAGGAGCACATAAAAGAGCATCAGCAGGCTGCCTGAGCCGTAAAAACTTCCGAATAACAGAACAATGGCCAGCAAACCACCCGTGATCCATTCCTTCTTGGTCACCTCCTTATCGCTGTCATTATATTTCTTGAAATAGGTATCCTTGGGCACCCAGCGGGTGAAATAGTTGCTCGTGTTGCTCTTGATACGCGCCTTCCAGTCGGCTACGCCTTCCATTTTGCCGTTGTTGGCCTTGATAAAGAAGGTGTTCTCGTAGTCCTTGCCGCTGATACCGTTCACCTTGTTGCGATGGTCCCAAATGGCTTTGGCCGACAAGCACGATAACGTAACTGCCGCTGCCAAAATGATACGTAACAAGAATGTCTTCTTGTGAATTAAAGCGGTTTCGGTATCGTTCTTTTTGGTTTTAATATATTGATAAAGAGATACTAACGATAAAAGTCCTAACCAGCCTGCAATGGCAATGATAACCGCCAAGCCCATGGTGCGGACAAAGTAGATGTAGAAAACGGTTAAGGCTAACAGTACCGACAAGGTGATGAGTTTCCACAATTTCTTTTGGAAATCCCATTTAGCCAGCAAGATAGCTAAAAAGATGGCCAGCATCGCCAGGAAAATATAGAGGGGCTCGCTCATCATGATGGTGGCAAAACGCAGCATCTCAGCGTGCATCGACGCCAGCACGGATACGCAGAAGGCCAGTATGGAGTTTCGGCTGATAAGGTAAGCTGAGAAGAACAACAGGATGATGGCGCCATAAAGCAAGACCCCGTTGGCCTTTTTAACCGCCTGAACGTCATCTGGATAGATTTTGAGTATGCGGGATACAAAGGCGGGATAGCCGGGAGGAAAGTGCCCGTGTGGACTCATGGTGAAACCGAAAGGCGTGCAGTAGCCGTTGCCTTCGGCCAGCGACTGACCTAATGAGAAGTAGTAGATATTGTCGCCATTATTGTCTAACTTTTTATCATATATAGCGTTGTAATTGGCGAAATAGACAATCGATACGAAGAACAGCAGAACTAAGATGAAAAACTTGTTGTGGGTAAATTTTTCAAAACGTTCGGCAAAACTCTGTTTTACAGTCTGTTTCGTGGGCTGTTTAACGGGTTGTCTCTTCTGATTAATAGGTTTCATACAGGAGTAATTTATGGGTATATAAAGTAGGCAAAAATACGATTTTTTGAGAGAGAAAAATTTTTTATTTGCTCTCTTTTCTAGTCTTTGCTTATAATTTGTATTTTTGTACAAGGAATATGACTATGGAAAACTTCACACATCTGCTACAACATCCGGTTTACCAACTCATCGAAACTGCTGCTGATAAGTTGGGTGTGTCGGCGTATGTGGTTGGAGGTGTGGTGCGTGACTATATTCTGCATCGTCCCTCTACTGACATCGATGTGGTGGTGGTGGGCAGTGGCGTTGAGTTGGCGCAGGCTGTGGCTCGCGAGATTTCGCCCAATTTGCATGTCAACGTGTTCAAGAACTTCGGTACTGCCCAGTTCTTTTACCATGGTGCCGATGTGGAGTTTGTGGGTGCCCGCAAGGAGTCGTATAATCCCGATTCGCGTAAACCCGTGGTGGAAAATGGCACCCTCGAGGATGACCAGAATCGTCGCGATTTCACCATCAACACATTGGCTATCGCCTTGAATGGCAGTGAGAAGGGTACTCTGATAGATTCTTTTGGCGGCATTCAAGATATTCAGGACAAAAGAATCCGCACGCCACTCGATCCTGACATCACCTTCTCGGATGACCCGCTCCGCATGATGCGCGCCGTGCGTTTCGCCTCACAGTTGGGCTTCCATATCGACCCCGAAACGTTCCGCGCCATCAAGGATAACGCACATCGGTTGGAGATAATCTCCAAAGAGCGTATCGTGGAGGAATTCAACAAGATACTGCTCTCGCCCAAGCCTTCGGTGGGCATTCAACTGCTCGACGAGGCCGGTCTGCTGGTACAATTTCTGCCGCAGTTCGATAAGCTGAAAGGGGTGGAGGTCATCAATAAGCGCGGCCATAAGGACAACTACCTGCATACGCTCGAGGTGGTGGACAAGATAGCGATGGTGAGCTCGAACCTCTGGCTGCTGTGGGCTGCGCTGCTGCACGACATTGCCAAGCCGGCCACCAAGAAGTACGATGAAGAGCACGGCTGGATGTTCCATGGACACGAGTATGTGGGTTCGAAGATGGCAGGTGCTATCTTTCGCTCGCTGAAAATGCCTGTCAATGAGAAGCTTAAGTATGTGCAGAAGCTGATATTGCTGCACTTGCGCCCCATCGCCCTCGTAGAAGATACCATCACCGACTCGGCGGTGCGCCGCTTGCTGTTCGATGCTGGCGACGATATCGACGACCTGATGCTGCTCTGCGAAGCCGATGTCACTTCCAAAAATCCCGAGAAGATCAAGCGTTGCCTCGCCAATTTCGCCAAGGTGCGAGAGAAACTGGCCGAGATTGAGGAGAAAGACCGTCTGCGCAACTGGCAGCCGCCTGTGAGCGGCGACCTGATTATGCAGACCTTCGGACTGCACCCGTCGGAAGAGGTAGGCATCATCAAAACGGCTATCCGCGAGGCTATCCTCGACGGCGTCATCGACAATAATTTCGAGGCCGCTTTTGAGCTGATGCTGAAAGAAGGAGAAAAATTAGGACTGAAACGCAATGATTTGTAACAAAAAGCGTTTCAATTAATATAACCATCAAAACAAGGAGGTCACCATGAAAAAACATCTGCTTTGCTGCCTGCTGCTCGCCTTTTCGCTGGGCGTTTTCGGACAAAACTGCATCGATGCTGTTATCTATGTATCTGATGATGAGAATGATAAGACCGATACATTGTTTTGTAAGGTTATAGATGAGGAGGATGCATACTATACCGTTGACAACGGCTATTCGATTTCGTCATTGTCGAAGAGCATTGTGAAAGAGGTGCTGCCCTGTTATCGGGAGATGTCGCCCCTTGAAGTGTATCGCTACAAGGGTGTTGATAAGATAAATATGGATTATTTCAATAAGAACAACACGGTGGGGGCTGCTCTGCGCAAGGCGTCGGTCAACATCTATATTGCCACGGGGTTAGCCGCTTTGGGTGGCACGTCGATGATTATGGCCTTCACGGTGTTCGACAACCATCGCTCGAAACCCGCATGGATTGTGGGTGGTGGCGTAGGCCTTGCAGCGGCGCTCTTCTTTGCCGTTCGTGGTTGGAATCAAATCTATAAGGCTGGCAAGTTGCTCGACCTGAACAACTCGACGCTCTATCTGGGTCCTACCCAAAGTGGTAATTTGGGCTTGTCGCTAGAGTTTTAAGGCCGCCTGTCGGGCAGCGCCTACGTAGTTAGCCTGCTGTAAAATCTGTTGGTATTCGTCTTCAAAATCGCCGCTCTGAACGGTATTGTAGAAGTGTGTCAGCATGTTTTGGAAATGGTTGTCGGCAGGCAGGGTGATGGTCTTCTGGTCGCCCTGGTACTCTACTGTGACAGTGGGTGCAAAGCCAGGAGGCGCCGTAAAAGCCCGATGGCAGGTGAGTTTGCCTTTGCTGCCCCACAGTTCGTAATTACATTGGTAGAAGTGGTCGAAGCCGAAAGCCAGTTCGGCCATAAGGCCTTGCGCATTGTCGAGATAGATGCCGCCAGCCAGGTCGACCTCGGCCGTGTCGGGCTGCCAGAGGGTGGCAGCCTTCACGCGGAAATCGCCGCCCAACATGAACTGCAGCGCTTTGAGCGTGTAGGCGCCCGCATCCAATAAGGCGCCGCCACCCAGCACTTTGCTGTAGCGGATGTTGTTGGCATCGGCAAACGGCGGGAAGCCGAACGAGCTGCGGAAACAGCGGATTTTGCCCAGCACACCCGTAGCTAATTGTTGCTTAACCCACTGGTGTTGAGAGTGAAAGCGGAACTGGAAGTTCTCAATGACCAAACGTTTGTGCTGACGGGCCGTGGCGATAATGTCGGCCACCTCCTCGGGCGTACAGCCGATGGACTTCTCGCAAAGCACATGCTTGCCTCTCTGCAATGCCTTGATACACCATTCTTTATGTAGAGCGTTCGGCAGTGGCACGTAAACCATGTCTATGTCTGTGCGCTCAATGAGCGACTGGTAGCCATCAATGGCCTCGCAGCCGAATTTGTCAGCCGTGGCTTTGGTCTTGTCGGCATTGCGACCAGCAAAGGCCACCAACTCAAAATTGGGGTGCTCGGCAAAGGCAGGCGCCAGAAAGCGTATGGCGATGTTGGCGCATCCTAAGATGCCGACTCTCAGTTTGTTATTGTTCTGCATAGGGCAAAGCGGCTAAAAGGCTGCGCGCCTGAATGTTGAAGATATTGTTGTAGCGCAGCAACTCGTTAATCTGATATAAGGTCATCCAGGTGAAGTTGTCGGGAATATCTTCGGTGTCGAAGTCTTCGCCAGCAACGACAATCATATTGCGGTTCTGTTCGCGGTAGAAGCGGCCGCCCTCTTCCGATTGCAATGTGTCGTAGATAATCTGCTTTGAATCAGCGTTTTTCACATAATCCAAGAATAGCGGTTGGCGGTAGGGGTCGGTGGTGTTCTCGGCCGAGCATTGCACTGTGGGCGCAAATTCTGCGGTGTCGAAGTTGCCGCACTCTACTTTGGCTTGTACTAAGAAATGCACTATCCCCTTGATTTTCTTGATGATGAAAGCACAAATGCCTTTCTCCATCGGTTGCAGTAGCGGCTGATACCACGAGAGCACCTCTCGGTTGGAAATGGATACCTTGCGCCCGATGATTTGGAAGTATTGGTTGTCGGCACGGGCAATGCGGTCGTTGTATATGTTCCACTCTTCCAGTTTGTTAACAGGCTTTGGGGTGACTTTGAGCGTATATTTTACCTTGAGGCGCGTAAGCAGGAACAGCAGGTCGTCGAGCGAGTGGAGGCCGTGCGGTGCATTGGCCGACAAGATAAGGTCGCGACCCAGTGGTGAGAAGGCTTCCCAATCGGCGTTGTTGTCCATGTAGTTGGCGTAGCGGATGCCCGAGAGCGCCGTTCGCGTGTCCATGTTGATGAGGTTGTCGTGGCGTATCAGCGACTTGAGTTGCGCCAGCGTCATCCAGCGGAAATCCTCTTTTACCTCAATGTCGTCATCCACCTTGATGATGATGTTGCGGTTGCGTTTGCGGATGAAGCGCGAGCCCTGCTCCGACTGCAGTTGGTCGAGGATGATGTGGTCGGGGCGCACGTTGAGAAAATAGTCGAGATAGTTGGGCTGTTTGCCGTTATGCACGCGTATGCAGTTGCTGTAAGTCGCTTGCAATGTGGGCGATATCTGCACGTGGTTGACATTTCCCGGTTCCACCTTCGACTGCATGAGGAAATACATCACACCGTCCATCTCCTTGGCAATGATGCCGATATAGCCGATTTCGGCCTGGTTGATGAGGGGCTGGTCCCACTCGCGGCGTGGTCCGAAGTCGGTCTCAACATGGACTCCTTCGATAGAGAAGAATTTTCCCGAGCGGTGGCGCAGGCAGCCGTCGTCATCCATGTACCATTGGTCCATGCATTTCAAGTCGGCGGGCTCTATGGAGACTTTAATCTCTTCGTTGCGTCGCTTGATCCACTGCAGCAACTCTTCGGTGGTGTTAAAAGGATTGTCTTGGGCAATGAGCGAACGAATCATACTGGGTTGGTTTGACATTGCAAAATTAAACCAATTTTTTGAAAGTGGAATAGGTGGACGGTCGCTCGGCTATTTTTTGTACTTTTGCCCGACATTTTGAAGACAACGCTAATGCCCGCAGAATCAGATTCTTTAAATCTCTTTGTGAATGGCCCCCTGCGCCAGCTGGAAGGCTTTGCCCAGACGGATACGCTCAACCAGTGGCAAATCCCGTCGGCTGCCAGCGAGCACTATGTGCCTTCTATCTTTGCAGGGCACGAGTTGCCAGCCAGCGGGGATGTGCTGCCCATCGTGCCCAACGAACTGCTCAACTTCGGCACGGGCGTCTTCTGCTTTGTCCTGCTGGTAATGGCGATAGTGTTTGTCTATCAGCGTCGAAAAATCACGTTGCTGCTGCAGTCGCTCTTTTCAAAGCGTGTGGCAGGACAGCTGTTGCGCGAAAGTCGTATCTTCACCGAGCGTATCTATCTCTATTCCATAGTGATTATGCTGGCCGTGCAGGCCTTTTTCCTTCTCATGCTCACCGACCGATTTCTGCCTTCACTGATTCAAGGCCACTCCTACGGTTCCATATTTGCATTGCTCGTCCTGTTGGTCGCCGCCGACCATTACATCAAGTATTTCTTTGCGACGGGCTTCGCCAACCTGTTCGATTACCAATCGCTGATGAATATTTTCAGAATTAACAAATTTTTCTACATCACTTTTGCCAGTTTTATACTGTTTCCACTCGAAATCATTGCTCTTTACACAGGTAGCAATCTTCCGTTTTTTGCTTACGCAGTCGTCTTTCTCGTTAGTTATATCTTTATGATATATAACACTGTAAGTTTAAATTGGGGCAAGGTGAATTGGCTTTTGTTTTTTTTGTATTTTTGCACACTTGAAATTTTGCCCTATGCGGTAATTTTGAAATTTGTTATAACACGTGCAGTAGCATAGTGTTACATTAAGAGAAAGGCACACCACGATGAAGGTAAAAAACATTCTTATTTCGCAAAATGCTCCCGCAGATTTCGAGAAATCGCCTTATGCGGATTTGAAGAAAAAATATAGTATCAACCTGGATTTTTACAAGTTTTTCAAGATAGAAGGGATTACGACCCGCGAATTCAGGGATGAGAAAGTGGACATTCTTGCGCACGATGCCATCGTCTTTTCCAGCAAAAACACCATCGACCATTTCTTCGGTCTTACCAAGGAGTTGCGTGTTGAGATGCCCGAAACGATGAAATATTTCTGCACTACCGAGTCGGTGGCCTTCTACCTTCAGAAATATATCCAGTTCCGCAAAAGAAAGATATTCTTCAGCAAACAGAATAATCCGAATGCCATTTTCGATTTATTCCAGAAGAACAAAGAGCTTAAATATTTGATTCCCTGCAGTTCTGACTTAAAAACTCCCTATGCCGACTATTTCGCTCAACGCAATATCGCCTTCACACAAGCAGTGGTTTTCAAGAATGTGCCCGCCGATTTGAAGAAGGATATCGACCTGAGCAAATACGACATGCTGGTTTTCTTCAGTCCTTCGGGAATACAGGCTCTCCAATATAATTTCCCAGATTTCCAGCAGGGTGAGATGGTCATCGGAGCGCTGGGTTCTGCCGCTGCAGCCGCTGTTGAGAATGCCGGACTGACCCTCCATGTGATGGCACCTACACCCGAGGCCCCGTCCATTACGGCAGCCATGGATATTTTCCTCAAAGAACATGCAACCAGAAGACGGTAACCTTTCACAAACCTTTCCTAAAGTCGAGCGCATCAGTTCTTGTCTGGCTATTGAGCAGCTGGTCAACGCGCGTAATGCCGTCTATAAGTATCCTATAAAATGTTATTATGCTGTAAATCAGCTTTCTGACACGTTGCCCGTAAGTCGTATGGCTGTGTCGGTGCCTAAGCGATTGTTCAAGCATGCCGTTGACCGCAACCGCATCAAGCGCCTTGTACGAGAGGCCTACCGCCTGAACAAAGGTCGTTGCCTGCAACCATTGGCCGCCTCAGGGCGTCAGGCCGACATGCTGTTTCTGTTTATGGGCAAGGAGATGCCGCAATTTGCACAAATAGAGGGTGTTATAAAACAATTGTTGAGCCAGATAGCCAAGCAGTCATGAGCGTTTTCAAAAAAATCATCGGTGGTTTCAATCGTGGATTGTCGTGGTTGATGATTGCCTTCATCAAGGTGTATCAGCATACGCTGTCGCCGCTCATCGGGCGCAGTTGCCGTTATCAGCCCACCTGTTCCAACTATGGCATTGAGGCCATCCGCAAACACGGTCCCTACAAAGGGTTCTGGCTCACGCTCAAACGGGTGCTGTCGTGTAATCCGTGGGGTGGCAGCGGTTACGATCCCGTGCCGTAATATTTTGTTATTAAGGAATTTGTGGGGGCGTAGCGCGCTACGCCCCCACGGTTTTATTTGTTGGTCAATTTTTCCTCAAAGACAATTTTTTCCGCTTCGAAGCCGCTGTTGATAATCATCAGCGTCGCTTTCTCTACCGCCGTCCTTCCGTCTTTGCGCAATGGCTTGTTCTGAAAAGCGAATTTCCATACCAGCGTCTCCTTGGGGGCTAAGTTGGCCGTGATGGTCTCTACTAACTTTTCCGATTTGAGCGTGCCTTTGTCGCTCTTCAGCCAGGTCAGGGTGCCGTCAAGCACTTCCTGGCGGTACGAGATGGCGGTCTGCTCGTCGCCGTTGATGAAGACAAAGGTGACGAGGGCGCGGCGGCTGTCGGTCACGTCCTTGATGATGGTGCGGTTGTATTGGTACTTAAAGCGGCCAGTCGAATCTACAAGGCGGTCGCCCTGTGCGTGCAAGGTGGTGATAGAGAGGATGATAATAGCGAAAAGTGAGAGCAGCGGTTTCATATTCGCAGGTTAAAATTGGTTTATCCAGGTGGCCACTTCGAGAGCCGAGATGAGGTTCATGCAGTTGTGGTGCTTGCGCGGGCAGCGGTCGTAGCCTAATTTGGAGCACGGCCGGCAGGGCAGGGGCCAGATTTCAAAGTTGCGCACCAGCTCTGGGTGTTGCGGGTTGTAGGCGTACATGCCGAACTCGGTGACGGTGTTGCCCCACAGGGCGGCGATGGGCTTGTCGAGGGCGGCGGCAATGTGCATCAGGCCGGTGTCGCCCGTCAGCACGCAATCGCTCTGATCGATGATGGAGGCCGACTCGTATAGTGAGAACTTGCCGCAGCCGTTGAAGGCCTTGCCTTCGAGTTGGGCGGCAATCTGCTCACCGACAGCCGCTACGTCCTTGCCGCCCAGCAGCATGATGGGCTTGTGCAAGATGCGGCCAATCTCCACAATCTTTTCGGCGGGGATGCGCTTGGTGGCGTGGATGCTGCCAACCGACACGGCCACATAGCCGTCTTCAAAGATGGCGGGCAGGTCGAGTTCGTCATACTCCTCATTCTCAGGGATGAAGAAGTCCAGTCCTTGGTTGTCGTTGTGCACGTTCAGCGGGGCCACAGCCTCGAAGTAGCGGTCCACAATGTGCTTGTCGGGCAGGAAGTTGATTTTCAGGTTCACAAAGAGCCATTTGCCGAAGTTGCACTTGTTGAAGGTGGCGTGCGGACGTCCCAGCAAGTGTACAATCTGCCGTGAGCGGTGGTTCTTTTGCAGGTCGGCCACAAAGTCGAACTGCTCGTCGCGCAATTCGGTCAGAATCTCTTTGGGACTTACCGAGAAGGTGTGGAACTTCGTGATGTACGGGTTGTACTCCAGCACGAGGCGGTTCGCCTTCTTGGTTAAAATATGTATCTCTGAATCGGGATAATTTTTCTTTAATGCTCTGATAACGGGGGTGGTTAATACGATGTCTCCGATAGAGCTGAATCTGATAACTAATATTTTCCGTTTCGCCGGAGGTTGACTGTCATCCATGATGTTTGATGGTTTATAAATAATGTTCTTCTGTAGAAATATTTACAGGTTTGTCATAATGTGTTCTCACTGGGTTGCCGTAGATGTCGAGCAGGTAGAGCATCATCTTTTCTGGCGGCACGTCGGTGTTGGCCGACTGCTTGTGCAGGTAGTCGATGAAGGCTGCCTTCTGTTCGTCGGTGTAATGGTCGGCAAATTCGTTGCTATTTTCTTGCAGGTCGTAGGCGATGTAGTTGTTGGGGAAAAGTGTGTAGTTGTCGTATATCTGCTTGTCAATCAAATGGCAAACTTCCATAGCCTGCTCGTTGATGGGGATCTCTTTCGAGATGTGGCCAATCTCGTCGTTGATGGGGTGGCCGATGACGAAGTGCACACGTCCCTTGTAGCCTACGATGCCCTGCTTCATGCTGTCGAAGTCCTCGCCAGGCTTCTTCACGTAGGTGCTATCTTCCGAAAGGGCCAGCTCGCGGGCTTTCAGGCGGTCGCACGACTCGTACTCGTACGACACGGTGACGGGCACAATGTTCAGTGTTTGCAACCCTTCAATAAATTGCGGGCGGGCGTAGCTACCTAACATCTTGACGAGGCCTTGTTGCGTCAGGTCTATGCCGTTCTTGGTGCGACCGTTGCGCTGGGCAATCCATACCGACTCGTTTTCCTCGGTGATAATGTGGTGGATATATTCCGACAGGAGCTGTGAGTTGGCCAGGCGTTCGCGAGGTGAGCCGCCGCGTTTCACCATGAACAGCTTGTTCACCTTGGCGAAGGCCGTCAGTGTAGGGCTCGACAGCAGGTTGTCGCCAAAGGCGATCTTGGTCGAGTTGATGCCTTTCTCGAAGAAATAGTTCTGCAGCAGTGCCGTGTCAATCACGATGTCGCGGTGGTTGGCAATGAAGAGGTACTGCTTGCCAGGTTGCAGGTTCTCAATGCCCGAGTAGGAGACCGAAGCTGTGGACGAGCCAAGGAAAAAGTCGATAAAGCGCTTCACGATAGTGCTTTGAAAGTCGTAAATGGAGTGAAAATGTTCAAACTCCTCCTTCATTTGCTCCATCGGGTAGCGGTTGGCAATCAGGTTCAGTGCTTTTTGAAAACCTTTGTCCTCAAACAAGTTAGAGAGCACAAATTGTGCTTCGCGGTCATTATAAGGTCTAATATCTTCAAATCGACTGTCCATATTGAGGGTTAAAATACAATTTGCAAAAATACAAAAAAATGTGGAAGGGTCGATGATTATTCGGGTAGTGTCACTGAAATGCCAGATGGTTTCAAAAATATTTAATGATATGTTAAAATTTAGTATATTCGCATGCTTAATTCATTTGTAGGATTGAAGGGAGGTATGGGATGACATTTATGATAGATGGTTATAAGATAAAAATGCGGAGAAATCCGTATATTCCTAGAGATAAGAATCTTAAAACATATTCAAGAGAAAATCGAAAGAAAGGAAATCTCGCTGAGATTATCTTTTGGAAGCAGGTTCAGAAAAAACAATTCTACGGAATACACTTCAATCGCCAATATATCATTGGTCGTTATATTGCTGATTTTTATGCGCGGTCGTTATGTTTGGTGGTGGAGGTTGATGGTGGATATCATATTGAGCGACAGGAGTATGATGCCCGTCGCGATGCTTTTATGCGATCTTTTGGAATATTGGTGTACCGTGTTTCTGATTATGATGTACTACACAATTTGAGCTGGGTGATGGCAGACTTGAAGCGGTTCATCCTTGAGAACTATGAGCATGAGTGAAGGGGTAGAGGGTGCTGTTGGTGTGTCGACTACCCCGCCGCTGGCGCGGCATGATTTCTCGGGATAGAGGGTACTGTTGGTGTGTCGACTACCCCGCCGCTAAAGCGGCACCCCTCCTACCAGGAGGGGATTTAGATTTGTGGTGACGGTTGGGGAGTGGCTATGTGGTGTTCAGCAAAAACGCCTGTCCCGTCAGCCGATGTTTCTGGCTGAACCGACAATGCACAGAACGACCACTTTGACCACCCAGCCATGACCCCTCTTTTCTCCGTTTTTAGCGATGATGGAGAAAAGATCATTAGGAGGGGTGCCGCTTTAGCGGCGGGGTGGTTGCGGCGGGGTGGTCTCGTCGTGGTGCTAGAGCCTGTCGAAGGCACCACCTCCAACAAAAAAATCGCGGCTCTCTACAGAACCGCGATTTTCGCATTTGTCGTTTCCTGTCACAAAAGGATTAATCCTTCATGCAGCGGACGGAGTAACCATCTTCTCCCAAACTTGATGTTTGGCTATAAGGAGATGATCTATAGACGGGTATTTTGCAAACAGTTGCTTGTCCAGTGCCGGTACTGTTCTTATAGCAAACCCACATATTCAATGTTGCATTGGTAATCCAGTTCTTTTCCGCAGTAGTGATTACAGATCCGCTTTGGTTTGCGCGTTGCAGGTAACCACAGGGGTAGGCACTAAAGCCAGAAGTGTTCCATTGCCACTCTTTTAATGAGGGTTGTTCAAATGCTTGGCCAGGAGAGTCGTCCAAATAGCCAGTCGTTATTTCAGTACCTATACCTGTATTATTCCATGTGGACGAGGTGTATGCACGCCAATGTCCGTTTTCTGCTGAAAGTCTAATTGTAAGTTGATTAGTGGAAGAACTACTAGAACTATTATAAGGCTGTGTTGGCATAGTTCCACCATTTACATATTTTAATAGTGCGTCAACATCATCGCGTGATGGAATATGCCATCCTTCTGGACACAAACCACGATAGCGGGTGGAAGTTTGGTTAGTAATGTTAGAAGTTGTTTGGGTTGTTGCGGTAGCCCACGGATAGAATATTTCAGAATCTTTATCACTAAACCCTACATCGTTTCCACTGGTAGAAATACCAGTACTTGCCTTGGTAACTTC
>JAEERB010000141.1 GCA_016285615.1 Bacteroidales bacterium | reverse complement strand
AGATTCTTCGCGCTCGGAGATTGTGTGGGTTAGCTGAAAAACTCCGAAATTTTCGTCTTTTGCGATTGCGGAAATTTCGAAATACAATTTTTAACAATTCTCAATTTTGAATTCGGATTTGCAAACCGAAAACAAATACCAAAACCAAAACACAAGAGGACGACGCTGTCGCCACTCAGGTACTAATTCAAAAATCAAAATCAGCATATTTCCAAACGCAAATATCCCGCTTTTGAAATCCAAAGCCAAATGCTAAAACAAACTTCAATTATGTGTATAATGCTATAAATCAGCACTTTTGGAATACATGTTTAACCTGCGCAGCAAGCATTTTCTCCTGGTGCGTGGATATTTCGCAACAATAGTCCTGTGCGAGCAATTTCTTCCTATTGTAGCTGCATATACGCCAATAAGTTACGAAATTACGATAAACTAAAGTTATGTGTGCTGTTTTTAGCCTGCGGTGCCCATTCAGATATCAAAATGTGGTTTAGAGCGCAAAACACGACCTAAAATTCAAATTCGAATTTGCAAAACAAAATCAACAACAAATCAAAATCAAAACCAAAATGACTTTGCAGTTTCAAATCTTTGTTTTAACTTTGCAAACCGAAAAATTCACCCAAAAATAGACGTTTTTGGGAGCCTCTTAAAAATTGAACTATGAAAGAACGTATCAAAACTATCCAGTCAACGACTAAAATGTCACAGCAAGATTTTGCAAAAGCGATAGGTGTGGCTCCGGGATCTTTATCGAGTGTTTATTCTGGTCGCACCCAACCGACCAACAATTATGTCCTTGGAATTCATAAGGCGTTTCCAGAGATCAATCTCTATTGGCTCATGTTTGGAGAAGGTGACATGTATGTAGAGAGTTCAGAGGAATCATCCTCCTCCCACCCCACCATTGATGACAGGAGTCAACATGACGGAGGTGAGGCCAGCTTGTTTAACCAACCCGAACAGTCGAGTGATGATGTGCTGCCTTTCGGTGCGCCGAGAATCTCCTCTTCTCAGAGACCTCCCATAGGTGGAGCACATGACTTTGTTACCACTCCGCAACCCACACAAACCATGCCCTTCGTAACTGCGAAAGATTTTGACTTCAAAACTCGCAAGGTTAAAGAGATTCGTGTCTTCTTTGACGACGGAACATACGAGAGCTTCCTGCCCTCAAAGTAATCTGAAATTAGGCGAAAGGAGTAAGGAAATTGAGAATTGAGAATTGAGAATTGAGAATATTTGAAATTTGCCAAGTCCGGAAGAGGACGATCATAACTACGAATTATACGAATCAAACAAATTAATTATGAAAATTTGTGCTTAAAAACAAACACGAATAACACAAATTAAACGAATAAAAATTTCTGATAATTTCTGTGCCGCTTTGCTCTCAGGCTTTCTTTATATGTTGGCACCGGCTTCGCCGACAGCCAACGAAGGCCTTCGCGATACCTTCGGCATTCAGTGTCCACTGCCGGACTTGGCTAAATTCCTAACTCCTAATTCCTAACTCCTTACTCCAAACCTCCCAGACTTGGAAACACATATCACATACCCAAAAAGGATTGAAGAATTTAAGAACGGAAGGATTGAAAAAGAACTTACATTTTTCAATTTTTAAAGCACTTCAATTTTTCAACTTTTCCATTCTTCAATTATTCTAAAAGCCTCGAAACGAAATCTAAAAGCCTCGAAACGAAATCTAAAAGCCTCGAAACGAAATCTAAAAGCCTTGAAAACGACAGCTCCAGGCTTTTAGATTTTTTCTTCACGGAGTTAGTTTATTTTTCCACGGGATTAAAAAAACTTCGATGGGCTCAGTTTAAATTTTCAAGGGGTTCTGTTTTCGTTAAGTCCACATTTCCCGATTTTATCTCCACATTAAATTTTCTAAGGTCCACGTTAGATTTTTTTAAGTACACGTTAGATTTTTTAAAGTCGTTGTTAGATTATTTCTACTCCCCTTTAGGGGGTAGGGGGGCCTCGTTTTCTCTTATGTAGAGGCTAATCTTCTCTAAAAATATCGGTTTATCTACCACTATCTATCACAAAAAAGGGCATTTTTTTTGGCCTTATCTACCACTAAATGTTTTTGTCTTTTCCCTTGTTATTTAGTCTTTTATCTCTCGGTTAGTGGTAGATGACACTTTTTTCTCTAAAAAAAACTCACGCTCGCGCGCGAGGAAACTGTTGTCCTTTACCTGATGTGTCTTTTGAACATATTGCGCGAGGGTAAAATCCGATTTCAGACTAGCAGGAAATCTTGTGGAAGGAGAAAAATATACCGCCAACACAGAGTTGGCGGTACCATTGGTGTCTATAGGAATGCTATTCCTCGGTGTCGTCCCAGATGCCTTCGGTCTGGGAAAAAGACTTGGATTCGGCGTTTCCGTCTCCACCATCATCGCTGCCTTCGCTAATGTTACTTGTTTGCGGAGCCTTCAGCATTGATGACAACTTAACACTTTGCATCGCAGGAGATTGATATGTCTTTTTCATATTGCTATGTATTTACTTGATTAGTATTTTCTTTGTCTTGCCGTTGCTGAGTTTCACGATATTGAGACCAGACTGCAAGTCGCTCTGTGGCTTGCCGTCGATGTTGTAGATACCCAAGACGGTGGTGTCGCCTTCGCCAGTGAGTGCGTTGATGGCAGTCACGTCATCTTCACCTACGGCAATGCTGAAACCGCCGGACGGAGCAGCACTCTTGGGCACGGTGAAGTATGCGCGGAATGGGTTGATGGTAAGTTTCTTGGTTGCGTGCCAGAACTGTCCACCGTTGATGTAGTAGTATTCGTTGGCTGCGTCTATCTTAACATCATCAATCACAGTCTTATCAAACGAGCCGACGAGGGTAATTTCGTCGGTAGTCACGCTCTCGCTCTGCACGGTTGTTACGACATTCACGTTTGTAGCATTGGCGCTGAGTGTTGAGCTGTTAGCCTTGAAAATGGCGGGAGTGCCAGCGGGCACTTCATCTACAGAGGTAAGAGTGAGCACATCGCCATTGATAGTGCCAGTGGTATAGTAGGTTACATCATCATTGCTCTCTACTGCGTAAGGCAGACACACTGTGCCCCATGCGTTGCTCATGTTGCTGCGCTCGTAACTGGCACTGGTGGCGGTGAAAGGTATAGGTGCCGCGAATGGCTTACCATCGGTGATAATAAGATTGGAGCAAACTCCGTCAACGGATACATTATTGGCATTGGCAAGGATGGTACCTGCGGGCACATATATGATGCAGTTGCCATTGGTCGGGATTTCAATGCCGTCAGTAATGGATGTGGCACTGGTCAGGTCAAGGCTTGTTAGCTCGGTATTAGTGAAGAACTCGTTAAGATTGTTTATGCTTTCTGCAGTGATGTCTCCGTCGAGTGCGAGGTCTGTTCCTGCAAGAACAACAACTGAACAAGTGGCAGCAGTTTCAATGGGCAGAGATGCCGTAATTTTCGCAATGCCGGCACCTTGGGCAGTGAATGTTCCGTTGTTGGCGACAGTCGCGATAGAAGTATTGTCGCTCCCCCATGTAAGATTGCTAGCGTAGCTTGCGGGGGTAACAGTAGCTACCAGAGTTTGTGTTTCATTTATATTTGCACCTATAGAAGAATGGTTTAATGCTACCGATATGGGCTGGATATCAGAAAAGTTTTTCCAATAGCTTGCCGCCTGATACGAGGTAACAGCACTGCTGGGAACATACAGTGTCGCGGGTACATCTCTGAATGTGTATGCGTTTATACTAGCCGGAGTCGTTCTTTCCACTATCACCTCTGTTAAACCTGTGCAACCGTCAAAAGAGGTGTCACCTATTGATTTTACGTTACCATGAATAGTAACAGAAGTCAAACCCGTCCAGCCAGTAAAAGCATAGGTGGTCAATGATGTAATGGAACTGGGAATGGCGAGCGAAGTTATTTCTTCTCCATTTAAATATAGATGTGGCGCTATGTTCAAGGGGTTTGCGTAAGCGTTACCGAAAGATATTCTGCACCATGCAGCCAAATCTGAAATATGCACTGCAGTTAGCCCAGAACAATCGTAGAAAGCAGAAGCGCCTATACTTGTCACTGTATTAGGAATGGTGACTGATGTTAAGCTCATCAAACCATAAAAGGCATATTTGCCTACTGATGTCACGGAACTGGGGATTGTCAGAGAAATGATTTCCTCTCCATTCAAATATAAATGCTGTGCTACTTGCAAGGGATTTGCGCTCGTGCTACTGAATTCAATTCCGCACCACGCTGCCAAGTCAGAAATATGTACTGCAATAAGAGAGGAACAGGATTTAAAAGCATCATCGTTAATATATGTTACCGAACTGGGGATGGAAATTGTGGCCAAGCTGGAACAGTTCTGAAAGGCCCCTTGATTTATTCTCGTTACTGAGCTGGGGATGGATACCGAAGTTAATCCGGTACACCCACTAAAGGAATAATTTTGGATGGTTGTTATCGAGCCTGGGATAACAATTTCATTTAGGCTTGTACAGCCATAAAAAGCATGGGAGGAAATTGTTGTCACAGAGCTGGGAATATCTATTGATGTCAGTTCTTTACATTTGCCGAAAGCATACGAACCTATTGATGTGAGTGAACTGGAAAGGGTTACTGATGACAATTTGTAACATTGGTAGAAGGCATAGCTACCTATGCTTGTTACGGAGTTGGGGATTGTGATTGAGGATAATTTTGAACATGAGGCAAATGCATAGCTGCCGAGAGAGGTAACGGTATTGGGAATTACCACCGAGGTCAGGTTGCTACTACCATTAAAGGCTGCATCGATTGATGTAACAGTATAAGTTACATCGTTATAAGTGACAGTACTTGGTATTACGATATCTCCAGTATAGTAACCAGAACTTAGTTTAACAACTTTGACTTCACTATCTGAAGTGGTAGTATACCTCATACCATCGACAGTGAACGATGTAGCAGCGAATGTGCATAGTTGCCCTATCAGCATTAGGGCAGTCAAGGATAGTTTGAATAATGTTTTTTTGTTTTTCATACTCATTGGATTTTAGCTGTTTGTTAATATTTTCATGTTTGGTGATAATACAAAAAAACGCGGACTTAAACTTCGTCTACGTTTCTGAGGTATCGCCAAACACCCAACCTACTTTAACGAGTAAAAGCCCACGCCTTGTACAGCGTGAGCATCCATACTTTTACTCTTGTAGGTTTCTTTAATTTGGCGAATTTCAGAAACAAGAACTCAAGCGGACGCTTCTATCTTAAATATCTTTGTTTTGTGATGCTACATAGGCAGTTATTTATAATTTGGGTGCGAAGTTAGTGAAATTATTGTAATAACCTGTCCTTTTTTTCTAAAAAATAGCCAATAACTGTTAACTCTCGGACTTTTATGGGGAGCAACAAGGAGTGGCAACTTTAATAGTGTTTGCTTCTTGTGTTTATATCTGCAGTTGGTCAAGGATGTTGATGTATGTGCTTATGGCGTCGTTTATCTCGGTGATAGTTATGAATTCGTCGGCGCTGTGAGATCGTGCAGACTCGCCAGGTCCAAGCTTCAGTGAGGGCCATGGCATAAGAGCCTGGTCGCTGAGTGTGGGCGAGCCGAAAGGACTCAGGCCAAGCTCTCTGCAGCGTTTGACGAGAGGGTGCTTCTCGCTGATGTGTGAGGAGCCAAGTCGCGTTGAGCGGGCCTTTACTTCTGCGTCAAGCTGAGCGGTGAGGAAATCGAGTACTTCCTGGTTGGTATAGCAGTCGGTGGTGCGGATGTCGATGGTGTAGTTGCAGCGGTCAGGCACACAGTTGTGGAGTGTGCCGGCATTGATGATGGTGGTAGTCATTTTCATCTCGCCAAGGGTGGGAGACACCTTGGGGAAGTGGTAGTTGCGCAGCCATTGTATCTGGTCTATAGCCTTATATATTGCGTTGATGCCTTCGTTGCGTGCAGCATGGCCGGCTTGTCCGCTTACCGTCACGTCAACGACCATCAGCCCCTTCTCTGCCACGGCAGGCTGCATACCTGTCGGTTCGCCCACTATGGCCACTTCAACCTTGGGCAGACGAGGCAGCATGAGAGAGAATCCGTTTGCTCCCGACACTTCCTCTTCTGCCGACACG
>JAEERB010000140.1 GCA_016285615.1 Bacteroidales bacterium | reverse complement strand
CAACTCTCTCCGGGATATACCACCTCTTTCATTTTCTCCTTGCCGAGACCCTCAAACAGATAGAGCTCTTTCACTTTCGAGGGCACGATGGTGCCGTCACGTTTTACCAACGACACAGATTGTCCCCACTGCAAGGTGCCGCGTTTCAGACGGCCCACTGCAATACGACCTATATAGGAAGAGTAATCCAGTGACGAAATCATCATCTGCAAATTACCCTCTTCCACTTTCGGAGCAGGAATGCATTCAATAATCTTATCTAACAGATAGCTAATATCTTGCGTGGGTGTTTTCCAGTCGGGGCCCATCCAGCCCTGTTTAGCGGAACCATATACTGTTTCAAAATCGAGCTGGTCATCAGATGCCCCCAGATTAAACATCAAATCAAACACAGCCTCTTGTGCCAACTCAGGATTGCAGTTGGGTTTATCCACCTTGTTGATCACCACAATAGGCTTCAGACCCAACTCGATAGCCTTTTGAGTCACGAAGCGGGTTTGCGGCATAGGTCCCTCAAAGGCGTCCACAATCAGCAGCACGCCGTCGGCCATGTTAAGCACACGCTCCACCTCGCCACCGAAATCGCTGTGGCCGGGAGTGTCTATCACATTGATTTTATATCCTTTATAGCGAACCGACACATTCTTTGAAAGGATGGTGATGCCACGCTCACGTTCCAAATCGTTGTTGTCGAGCAACAATTCTTGCACTTGTTGGTTTGCCCTAAAAAGATTAGCCTGGTACAAAATTCTATCCACCAAGGTCGTCTTGCCGTGGTCAACGTGGGCGATGATTGCTATATTTCTAATATTCTGCATTTTACAAATCTTTTCTTAAGAAAAAACGAATTTGCAAAAATAGGAAAAAAGTTAATTAGTAGGCGTAAAAAAGTGAGCAGTAATTCGCGCAGAGTGAACAAAAACAATCTTCACTTTTTCACTGTTCACTATTCACTTCTCACTAAAAATTTTACTATTTTTGCAATGATAATTTTCACCATACACCCAACTTCAACCAATAAAAACATAACGCATAAAAAACATGGATGGCTCTGAAATTATATCAATTATAATCGCGATTGGCGCCTACGTTTTCTTCACGATAAGAAAATACAAAAAGAAGGAAGAGGCTGAAGCGCAGCGACGCAGAAGGATGCAGCGTCCCGACATTTTTGAGGCTCCCCAACAACAACAGGAGGAGGCGGAGCCTATATTTGAAACAGTCCGAAGACCAAAGACCTATTCCTCTGCGCCTCCCCCCCGTGAAAATGTGCCAAAATCTGACGAATACTTCACCTACGAGGACTCATCGGCACCGATTGAAACAGAGGTGGCCGGATCCACCCCTTCGACGGCATCGACCTCCGTTCAAGCGGCTGACATAGAAGAGGAAATCGAGTCCAAATCCTTGCCGTTAAAAGAAGAAATAGACAAAGCCATCCTCTATTCTGAAATATTAAAAAGACCTTATAATTAGTAAATTACCTATATTTTACGATGCAACTCAATTTTTTTGTTGGGTGCATTGGTATTTTTTATATTTTTACCGCCTAAAAAATTGACGAAAAATATTGTTTAAATAAAATCAAAAGATATGTGTAAAAAGTTACTCTTGGTACTTGGATTTGCAATACTCTTCGGTGGTGTTGTATATTCACAAACAGGAACTATTAAGGGTGTGGTAAAAGACCATACCGGCGGAATTTTGGAATTCGCCAATGTCTTTTTGAAGAAAGAGGACAAAGTGGTCAACTACGCCATGACAAATGACAAAGGAGAGTACCAAATTTTCGGTATTGAAGCCGGTACGTATGATGTTGAAGTTGATGCAACTTTGACGGTCTGCAAGAAAAAACAGACCCAAAAAGGTGTAGGTGTAAGTGCTGACAAAGTAACCTTCCTTAACTTCAAGATCAACTGCTCACAGGACTTGGACGTAGTAGAAATTAGATGGGAAAGACCTGTATTTGAAGCAGATAACACGACTTCTTCAGCCAAACTGAGTGGTGCCGACGTGCGCAAGCAGCCTGGTCGTTCCATTACCAGAGCCCTTTCCAATATGGAAGGTGTAGCCAGTGTGGATGGTGCTGTAACCAGTGTGCGTGGTAACCGTTCCGATGGTCAGCAGACCATCATCGACGGTGTGAGAGTCCGCGGTGGTTCCTCAATATCAATGTCTTCAGTTGAAGAGCTGGAGTTGATCCAAGGTGGTATCCCCGCTGAATATGGTGATGGTACCAGCTTCACCGTTATCACGACCAAGGGTGTTTCCAAAGACTTCCACGGATCTTTTGAAGTGATGGGCTCCTTAGACGGCTACAACAACTTCCTGGCAGCCGCCTACGTTACCGGTCCTATCTTGAAAGGCAAGAAGAGAGACGATCCGGCTCGTATCGGTTTTTCTATCTCTGCAGAAGCCAATTACACCAAAGACGGCAGCCCCGCTCGTGGTGGTACATGGAGAGCTACCGATGAAATCATCGACTATTTGATTAAGAACCCCAACCGTTATGTTGACGGTGGTTCCATTCTTCCTGGTTTCAACAAGAATGTTGACTATATTACTAAAGAAGATATGTACAGACAGCGCGTCAGAAGAAATGCTGACAGCTGGGGTTATTTTGCACAAGGCAAAATTGACTTTGTTACAGGTAAATACAAGAACATTACGATTTCTATCAACGGTTCTTACCAATATTCTAAGAGCAAAGGCTGGGGCATTGCCAACGCCTTGTTCAACAACAACAACTTCTCTGAAGGAAAATCCTCAACTGTACGTGTTTACGGTCGTTTGAACCACAGAGTCTTCACCGATACGGCTGCCAATGCCATCCTGAAGAACATCATGTACAATATCAATGTTAACTATACATATTATAAATCTAATTCTTACGATTCACACCACCGTGACAACCTGTTCAACTACGGCCACATTGGTAAATTCAAAACCTACAAGGCCAACAGTTTTGCCGAAGGTTCTCTCGAAGTGGACGGCATCAGATATTATAATATGTACATTATGAACAACATCTACGACTCACTGGTTGTATTTGACGCTTCAAGCAGCTCCAACCCCGATTTGGCTTGGTACACCTTGAACTTCGTTAACAACTACTCACCAGAGGATATCAACGATTTGTTCAAAGAAGATTTGGCCGCTGCAGGTCTTTCTTCCTATCCTTACAATAATACATTGTATCAATCCATGGGCGCCCTGTTGAACGGTGATGCTCCGAGTTCATCTTACGGCTTGTTCACTATCCCCGGTATGCCTACCACTGGCTACAGCAAAGGCGAACAAACATCTATCGGCGCAAAAGCTAACCTGTCGATGAACTTAGCTAACCACGAAATCAAGCTGGGTTACGAATTTGACCGCGTAAGTGCTCGTGGTTGGAGCGTATCTCCCTACACCTTATGGACTTTGATGAGACAAAGCGCCAACAAACACATCAGCGACCTTGACCTTGAACACCCCATTTTCGTAGGACAAGACACCATCATGTACAACCGCTTGAATGCCGGTGGCCAAACCACTTTCGACAGAAGCGTTCGTACCTCTTTGGGCTTAGATCCTGATGGTTTGGATTGGATTGACATCGACAATATGGATCCCAACCAGTTCGACATAGGCATGTTCTCAGCCGAAGAGTTGCTGGTAGGTATCAGCGGTCCTCTGGTAAGCTACTACGGCTATGACTACACCGGAACCAAGAGAAACAACAGAAAAACCTCTATCAAGGACTTCTTCACAGCTACAGACAAGAATGGTAACAAGACCTACAACATCGGTGCTTACCAACCTGTTTACATGGCTTTGTACGTACAAGATAAGTTCTCTATCCAGAGCTTGTTGTTCAACGTTGGTTTGCGTATCGACCGTTTCGATGCTAACCAATCCGTACTTGCAGACCCCTACTTGTTCCGTCCTGCTTACACTGCCGGCGAGGTTAGAAACCTGTTCGTTGACAATCAAGGCAATAGCGTAATTCCCGCCAACGCCACCGACGATTGGGTAGTATATGTAAGCCAGAAAGACAAAACTTTGGATCCCGACAACTCAACCATCATCGGTTATCGTAACGGTAACACTTGGTATGATGCTAAGGGCCAGGAGGTTCTCAATGGTGAAGACCTTCTCGGTGCCAACGGTGGTCCTATCTTGAAAGAAGCCCTTGAAGAAGGTGCCATTTCAAAAGTACATTACGGTGCTTTCAAAGATTACAAACCGCAATGGTCATTCATGCCTCGTATCTCTTTCTCCTTCCCTGTAAGTGACAAATCGTTGTTCTACGCTCACTACAACATCATCACCAAGAGACCTGGCAACCTGCAATTATCACCTATCAGCTATCTGTTCATCGAAAAATTCGGTTCTTCAGCCAGCAACGTGGTTACCAACCCGAACATGTTGCCTGAAAAGAGTATCGACTATGAAATCGGTTTCCGTCAGAAAATCGGTGAAAGATCAGCTATCAGCTTGCAGGCCTACTATTCAGAAAAACGTGACCAAATCCAATCCTACAGATACACCGGAGCTTATCCTAACACCTACTATTCATTCGCCAATATCGACTTTGGTACGGTACAAGGTTTCTCCGTATCCTACAACTTGAGACAAACCAAGAACCTGACCTTCCGTGCAAGCTACACCTTACAGTTTGCTAAAGGTACCGGTTCATCAGAGACTTCAGGTTTGGCCATCATCTCATCAGGTCAACCTAACTTGAGAACTCTGAACAACCTCTCATTCGACCAAAGACACCGTTTGACCGCCAACATCGACTACCACTTCGGTTCGGGCAGCGATTACAACGGACCTATCTCCAAGAGACAAAAGAAAGGCAGCTCAACCGTTACCGAAGTTAGATGGCTGCAAGACGCTGGTGTTAACATCCAGTTCTCGGCCGCTTCCGGTATGCCTTACAGCCGTTCAAGCACACCTTCATCCAACTATGCTTCTGGTACAGTTTCCCAGTTGAAGGGTTCTATCAACGGTTCGAACAGACCTTGGATTTTCCAATGCGACTTACGTCTTGACAAGAGTTTCACATTTGATATGAACAAGAACAAAACCGATGCCGAAGGCAACAAGAAAGGCAAGAAGCCTGGTTTCGTGACAGTTTATCTCGACATTTTGAACTTATTCAACTTCAAGAACATCATTTCAGTTTACGAATACACCGGCAACCCGGATGATGATGGTTACCTGGCTGCAACCGAATACCAACAGCAAATCAACTCACAGGTTGACGTAGGTGCCTACATTGACCAATACATGATTAGAATGCAGACCCCGTATAACTATAGTGCTCCTATCAGAGCCCGTTTAGGTATCCAGTTCAATTTTTAATAGTAACATCGTCAAGCAATAAATAAAACACATTATAAAATGAAAAATATCAGCAAGTTATTAGTTTTAGCGGTTCTTTTAGTAGCCTTAGCAACTAATTCATTGTATGCAGAAGTCTGGATAGGTGACAAAGGTGCCAAGACCAATCAGAAAGCATCTGCTACTTGTTTGCCTGCAACTAACTCGAATGAATTAACAGTTAATAATGTTAGAGCATATCTGGAAACCAACGGTACAATGTGGTTTAAAGAGATTGCCGAATATGAAGTTCCCAAAAACTCAGGTAAAACCTCCATGTTCTGCGCCGCTTTGTGGATTGGTGGTTTGGACGTTAACCGTCAGTTGAAATTGGCTGCCGTACGTTTCCGCCAGATTGGTGATGACTACTGGACTGGTCCTCTGACCTTGATTGGTGCCACCATTGACCAGGAGACCTGCAGCCAATACGACAAGCACTTCCCGATGAGCCAGAAAATGGTACGTGAGCACATCAGCAACTGGGAAAATCCCGAATACGCCATGCCTGCCGCCATCCGCGACTGGCCCGCACACGGAGACCAATCGAAAGGCCAATCCTACTATTTGGCTCCTTTCTACGATGTGGACGGTGATGGTGAATACAACCCCTACAACGGTGACTATCCCTACTACGATTTTGAGAACGAACTCTGTCCTTGGACCTTGGAAAACATTGAGAAGGCAGCTCAAGGCCTGCTGCCCAAGACTCCCGAGGAATTATGGATGAACTCACCCGCTCAGGCTTCTCT
>JAEERB010000139.1 GCA_016285615.1 Bacteroidales bacterium | reverse complement strand
CCTATCAATCTGAAAAAGAGACGCTTGAGGAGGATATTCGCTTGTTGCTGCTGCCTTCTGACCCGCAGGACAGCAAGAACGCCCAGATGGAAATCCGCGCGGGCACGGGCGGCGACGAGGCCAGCATCTTCGCCGGCGACCTGTTCCGCATGTACCAGCACTATTGCGACAAGAAAGGCTGGAAGATTGAGGTGCTCTCGATGACCGAAGGCACAGTGGGCGGCTACAAGGAAATCGTGTTCAACATTACGGGCGACGGTGTTTACGGCCTGATGAAGTACGAGTCGGGCGTGCACCGCGTGCAGCGCGTGCCGCAGACCGAAGCACAGGGCCGTGTGCACACTTCCGCCGCCTCGGTGGTCGTTTTGCCCGAAGCCGATGAGTTCGACGTGGAACTGAAACAGTCGGATATCCGCAAGGACACCTACTGCTCGTCGGGCCCCGGCGGCCAGTCGGTGAACACCACCTACTCGGCTGTGCGCCTTACCCACATCCCCACCGGTATCGTGGTGGCCATCCAGGATGAGAAGTCGCAGCTGAAGAACCTCGACAAGGCCATGAAAGTGTTGCGAAACCGTATCTTTGAGATGGAGTACAAGAAGTACCTCGATGAGGTGGCTTCGAAGCGCAAAACCATGGTATCGACCGGCGACCGTTCGGCGAAGATTCGTACTTACAACTATCCGCAGAACCGTGTCACCGACCATCGTATCAACCTCACCATGTACAACCTTGTGGGCTTCATGGACGGCGACATTCAGGAAACCATTGAGGCACTGCAGGTGGCCGAAAACGCTGAGAAACTGAAAGAAGCGGTGGAAATCGACAAATAAGGCGTCTTGAAAATTTTTTCAGACTCCACTTTGATAAATTATTTTTGTAATTTTGCATTTTAAACCTTACGATGGATTCCTTTTTAAGTTTATATAACCAAGTAGAGTATAAAATTAAGCAAGCCACCGTTCGATACAAGGAGTGCAAAAAGGAGAATGAGGAGCTGAAAGCGGAGAACGAAAGGCTGCAAGAGGAGTTGAAGAGGTTGAAACTGCAATTGCAAGACAACGAAGAAAAATATAAATTAGTAACGATAACCAAAACGATATTAAATAAAGAAGATAAAAAAGATATAAAGAAAGAAATCAATGATTTAGTGCGGGAGATAGACAACTGTATAGAATATCTCGGAAAATAGTATGGAAGACGATAAGATAAAGATAAAACTCGCTGTAGCAGATAGGTTTGTGGAAGTTGTTATCAACAAGGAGTGGGAATACTATTACCGGGAAGCTGAAAAAATAATCAACGAGAGTTTTCTGAGATTTGCCAAGAATTGGGCTTATACTGATCATCAAGACTTACTGTCGAAAATATTGGTCGATTTTGCAGTGAAATGGGTTGAGAATGAGGAGAGATTGAATGATTATGATGAGGATTTGGTTCCTAAAATGCAGGAGCTGAATAAGTTGGCAGATAATTTTGAAAATGATTGAAAAAGACGTTCTTTGAATAGAGATTAATCCCGCCTAAGTTCAGATACGTTTGTTAAACTCAACAGTATACAAACGAAGGTTAATTTCGCCCTTTTTTAGAACCGGCCCTAATTATCGCAAGATAAGGCATTCGTGCCCGTGGGACTTTCGAGGAGAGGGGAACCCTTCACCGTTTTTTAATAGGAGTTTATTCGAAACCCTATGGAACTTAAGGCGGGCTTTTTTTATATCTTTAACATACTGAAAGACAACTAAACTCAACATATATATTAACTTTAAACATTAATCCCAAATGAATACAATCATAATAATCATCGCAGCAGTTGTGGGCATAGGAGTGGGTATCGCATTGGCGTACACCATCATGCGCAACACGCTTACCCGCAACAGCCGCAACCTGCTGAAAAAGGCAGAGGAAGATGCCGAATTATTGAAAAAAGAGAAGATCCTGCAAGCCAAGGAAAAGTTCCTGCAATTGAAGAGCGAGCACGAGAAAGTGGTGCAGGAGAAGAACCAGCAGATTGCTGCCGGTGAGAACCGCATCAAGCAGAAAGAGGCCACGCTGAACCAGAAACTGGAAGACGTGAACCGCAAGAACAACGAGCTGAACCAAGTAAAGGAAAACCTGAACAAACAGCTGGAAATCAACAAGCAGAAGCAGGTAGAACTGGAGAAACAGACCGCCATCCAGAAGAGCAAACTGGAATCCATCGCTGAGTTGTCGGCACAACAGGCCAAGGAAGAACTCATCCAGTTGATGGAAGACGAGGCCAGAGCCGAGGCAATGGTGCTGGTGAAAGAGGTGATGGACGAGGCTAAGAACACCGCCAATATGGAGGCTAAGAAAATCGTTATCAAGTCGATACAGCGTACTGGCGTAGAGACCGCCATGGAGAATGCCGTGTCGGTGTTCAATATTGAGAACGACGAAATCAAGGGCCGCATCATCGGTCGTGAAGGTCGTAACATCCGTACGTTGGAAAACTTGACGGGTGTGGACATCATCATCGACGATTTTCCGGATGCTATCCTGCTGTCGAGCTTCGACCCTGTGCGCCGTGAGATTGCCCGTCTGTCGCTGCAAAAGCTGGTCACCGACGGCCGTATCCACCCCGCCCGTATCGAAGAGATTGTGGCCAAGACCAAAAAGCAGATCGAGCAGGAGATTGCCGAGTTGGGTAAGCGTACCTGTATCGACCTGGGTATCCACAACATACACCACGACCTGATGCGTCTGGTGGGCAAGATGAGATACCGTTCGTCGTATGGTCAGAACCTGCTGCAACACTCGAAGGAGGTGGCCAATCTGTGTGCCATCATGGCTTCCGAGTTGGGCTTGAATCCCAAGTTAGCCAAGCGTGCCGGTTTGTTGCACGACATAGGCAAAGTGCCTGATAATGAGCCCGAACTGCCGCACGCACTTTATGGTGCCCAGCTGGCCGAGCAGTACAAGGAGCGTCCTGAAGTGGTGAACGCCATCGGTGCCCACCATGACGAGATGGAGATGACCTCTCTGATTGCTCCTCTGGTACAGGTTTGCGACGCCATCTCAGGTGCCCGTCCGGGTGCCCGCCGCGAGGTGGTAGAGGCTTACATGAAGCGTCTCAATGACCTGGAAAACATTGCCTTAACTTATCCGGGCGTGGTGAAGACCTTCGCCGTGCAGGCTGGTCGTGAGCTGCGTGTGATTGTCAGCGCCGAGAAGGTAACTGACGAGCAAGCCAACCAGATTTCATTCGACCTGTCGCGCCGTATCCAGAACGAAATGACCTATCCTGGTCAGATCAAGATTACGGTAATCAGGGAAACACGTTCGGTTAATTTTGCAAGATAGCGGTATTAGCCGACAATCATATTCAAAGCTTTGGGGATGACGCGGACATGCACCTCTTTGGTGGGCTCTACGGCATCCCCATCTATATGCAGATAGATGGGCAGCCCGTCTTTGGTGGAGATGTCCACTTGGCTGCAATGGATGTATTCGGTGATGGGGTCTTTGTCAATTTGGTTGGTGAGGAGATTGCCCGCCGTGGGCAGAATCATGTAGAACGGCGGCTTGTGGAAGATGCACACGTCAACCAGTCCGTCTTGGATGGAGGCAAAAGGCGCCATTTTGATGTTGAAGCCCCATTGCGATGAGTTGGCAAAAGTGATGAAAAAGGCCTCTTTATCAATGGTTGTGCCGCTGTAGGATATGCGGAACAGGTCCTGCTTGTAGTGCAGGTAGTTTTTGATGACTTGTTTGAGGTAGTTGTTGAAGCCGCGGTGCTTCTGCGAGTTGAAGTCGTAGGCCACCTTGGCGTCGAAGCCGATGCCCGCCACGCTGAAGAAGTGGTAGTCGTTCAGTTTGCAGACATCTATCTTGGTGGTTTTGAGCTTGTTGATAACCTTGACGGCTTTGGTTGCCACGATGGGGATATTGAGGTGGAAGGCCATGCCGTTGCCGCTGCCGGCGGGAATGATGCCCATGATGGTGTCGGTATTCACCAGTTGGGTGGCAATCTCGTTGATGGTACCGTCGCCGCCCACGGCCACCACAATATCGGTGCGGTTCTCTACTGCCTCGCGGGCGAGCAGAGAACCGTGGCCTTTGTATTCCGTGTAGCGGATGGACACATCAAACTTGGCGTGGTCGATTTTCCGTTGGATGACACGCTCGAAGTTGATGATTCTTTTGATACCCGAAATCGGATTGATAATGAATAGAATCCGTTTCTTCATGAAAAGATTATCAGTTTTTGATGGCGGCAATTTCTTTCACTGCCTGGATGGCGGCGTCGATGTCGGCTTCGGTGTTGAAAGCGCCGATGCTCAGTCTGACGGTGCCGTGCATGTCGAAGGTGCCGATGCCGATATGTACTTTGGGTGCGCATTGCAAGCCGGTGCGGCAAGCGATGTCGTAGTCCACATCGAGCATGGTGCCCACGTCGCCAGCGTCAAAGCCCTTAACGTTGAACGAGAGCACGGGGTTCTGATTTTCTACAGAGGTGGCACAATAGACGGTCACGCCTTCAATTTCGCGCAAGCCTTTTCTCAGCTTGTCCCACAATCTCATTTCCTGTGCGTGGATATTCTCGATACCTTGTTCGGTAATCCATTTCACACCAGCGTTCAAGCCAGCGATACCCAGCAGGTTGATGGTGCCGGCTTCGAGGCGGTAGGGATACTCTTCGAGGTGGCAGGGCACGGCCGAGCGTACACCAGTGCCGCCGAAGCGGGTTTGGCCAACGGTCACGCCTTCGCGTACGTAGGAGCCGCCGATGCCGGTGGGTCCCATCAGGCATTTGTGGCCGGTAAATACATAGACATCCACGCCCAAAGCTTGCATATCCATGTTCACTGAGCCGGCGCCCTGGCTGCCGTCCACAACGAAAGTCAGGCCGTTTTCCTTGCATATCTTACCGATAGCGCCCAGCGGCTGGATGGTGCCGATAACATTGGATGAGTGGGTGCAAACCACCAGTTTGGTGTTGCTCTTGATGGCTTTCTTCACATCGTCGGGATCCACGTAGCCTCTTTCGTCGAAAGGCAGGTAGGTCACTTCGATAAGGCCTTTCTGTTCCATGCAGTAGAGCGGACGGAGCACAGAGTTGTGTTCCAACATGGTGGTAATCACGTGCATACCTTTTTCCGCCAAACCTTGCAGAATCATATTTAACGAGTCGGTGGCGTTGTAGCTGAAAGTCAGGCGGTTATAGTCATCGCCGCCGTTGAAGAGCTTGGTCAGCATTTTACGCGTATCCGACACCAGTTCACCAGTCTCGATGGCGGCATCGAAGCCCGAGCGGCCCGGATTCACACCATGAGTGCGGTAGAAATTATTCATAAAGTCATAAACCTCAATGGGTTTAGGAAAGGTTGTTGCGGAATTGTCTAAGTAAATCATATCGTTGAGATTTTAAATTTTCAGATTAAAAAGAGGCTGATTGGAATTGTTGCAGGAAGCGGATATCATTCTCAAAGAAGAGGCGGATATCGTTGGTTTTGTATTTCAGCATGGTCATTCTTTCGATGCCGATGCCGAAGGCGTAGCCTGTATATTTCTTACTATCGATGTTGCAGTTTTCCAACACGTTGGGGTCCACCATACCGCAGCCGAGCACTTCCACCCAGCCCGAATGTTTGCAGACCGAGCAGCCTTTGCCGCCGCAGATCTTGCACTCGATGTCCATTTCGGCCGAGGGTTCGGTGAAGGGGAAGTAGGAGGGGCGGAGGCGAATTTTGGTCTCCTCGCCGAACATCTTGCGGGCGAAGTAGAGCAAGGTTTGCTTCATGTCGGCAAACGACACTTTTTCAGCAATATAGAGGCCTTCCACCTGGTGGAAGATACAGTGCGAACGGGAGGTGATAACCTCGTTGCGGAACACGCGGCCGGGGCAGATGACGCGGATGGGCGGCTTTTGCTTTTCCATGGCTCTTACCTGCAGCGAGGAGGTGTGGGTGCGCAGCACGATGTCGGGGCGCACGTCGATGAAGAAGGTGTCCTGCATATCGCGGGCGGGGTGCTCTTCGGGGAAGTTGAGGGCTGAGAATACGTGCCAGTCGTCTTCCACTTCGGGGCCGTCCACCACGGTGAAGCCGATATTCTCGAAGATGCTGCATACTTCATTCATTACCAGTGAGATGGGGTGCAACGAGCCCGTTTCCACAGCCG
>JAEERB010000138.1 GCA_016285615.1 Bacteroidales bacterium | reverse complement strand
CGAAATATCCGTACTGTCAATCGCAGGGACCACAGCCTTCTTAAACACACCCACCGTATCATCATTGCTATAACATATCACATCCCTATCAACCAACGGTAATTCGCATATCAGCGTATCAGGGATAGGATGCTCGCGCCCAAAAGGATCTTCTTCGGCTCCAAACATCGCCTCTACGGTAGCAAAGAACAGAATACCGCCAATCACTACAGCCACCGCTGCTGCCGACAACACACCTCCCAATAACATCCATGGCAAATTGCGAGTCTGCTTACGAACGATGGCTATTGCCAGCGTGACTATCTGCATGATGCCCATCATCAACAGCAAAATCCACACTATCCAATCACATGCGTTATTCAAAAAATGCCCACACAACGCATCTGCTGCTTGCAAAGCGGCCAGTAGCAAAAACAACAGCGGCCACAACCACCAAAGACGAAGATATGACATAAGTTTTATACGTTTTTTAGAACAATCCAAATTGTTAATATATCGTGCAAAAATACATCATTATTATAGATGTTCCCTTCCATTTTTTTTGTAAATTTGCGACTTCTTTGCGAAAGAGCTGTTGTTCGCACTTTTTGTTCTTTTTCGCAAGGAAACCATACAACCACAACCTTTTTAATACATTCTAAATGAATAAAATCGACTATCTTTTCGAGACCAGTTGGGAGATTTGCAACAAGGTAGGCGGCATCCATACTGTTCTCTCCACCAAAGCTTTTACCACGGTTGAACATTTTCACAACAACTACATCTGCATCGGCCCCGACGTGTCGAAAGAGAGTGGTGGCAACGACGAGTTCATCGAAGATAACGCCCTGTATAAAAACTGGCGCGAGCAGGCCCAGAAAGAGGGATTGCGCATCCGTATCGGCCGATGGAACATCAGCGGCCAGCCCGTCGTTATCCTCGTGGATTTCACTCCCTACTTCGAAAAGAAAAACGACATATTCACCAATTTCTGGCTCCGTTACAAACTGGATTCCATCAGTGGCAGCTGGGACTACATCGAACCTGCCCTCTTCGGCTACGCCGCCGGCAAGGTCATCGAGAGCTTCTACCAGTTCCACTGCACCGCTGCCGACCGCATCGTGGCCCATTTCCACGAATGGATGACCGGCACGGGCATACTCTACCTTAACTCGAACACGCCGCAGATAGCCACCGTGTTCACCACGCACGCCACCGCCCTCGGGCGCTGCATTGCAGGCAACGGCATGCCACTCTACGGCAATATGGCACAATACGAGCCCGTAGAGAGCGCTAACCGCTTCGGCATCCGCTCGAAATTCTCGCTCGAGTCGCTGTCGGCACAGACCGCTGACGCGTACAGCACCGTGAGCGACATCACCAACAAGGAGTGCGCCGCTTTCTTCGGCAAGCCCGCTGACGTGGTGACCATCAACGGCTTCGAGAACAACTTCGTACCGCAAGGCAAGAGTTACGATGAAAAACGCCAAGTGGCCCGCCAGAAGCTTATCAGCGTGGCCTCGGCGCTGCTGCAACAGCCCATCTCTAAAGATGCGCTGCTCGTCATCAACAGCGGCCGCTACGAGTTCCACAACAAGGGCATCGACCTGTTTATCCAGTCGCTGGCAGAACTGCGCACCACCAATGACGACCGCGAAGTGGTGGCCTTCATCGCCGTACCCGCGGGCACCAGCGGTATTCGCGAAGAGCTGGTACAGAAACTGCAACGTGGCGACACCTTCAGCGACGGCAGCCAGGCCCGCCTGCGCGACTATGCCACTCACCCGCTGATGGAACCCGCACACGACCCCATCATACGCAAACTCAACGAGTTGAACATCGACAACGCCCCCGACAGCAAGATCAAGGTGGTGTTCGTGCCCGTCTATCTCAACGGCCACGACGGCATCTTCAATATGAGCTACTACGACCTGCTCATCGGCTTCGACTTGTCGGTATTCCCCTCCTACTACGAACCGTGGGGCTACACACCGCTCGAAAGCGTCGCCTTTGGCATACCGACCATCACCACCTCGCTCGCCGGCTTCGGCATCTGGGCACGCGACAACTTCGGCCAGCAACATAGCGCCTTCGTTATTGAACGCACCGACGACAACGACCAGGAAGTGAGCCAAAACATCGCACAAGGCATCGCACACATTCTGCGCTGCAACGACCAAGAACGCCAGCAACTATCGGACAAAGCCCGCGAAATCGCTCAACAAGCACTCTGGAAAAATCTCTATACCAACTATTTAAAACTCTACGACATGGCTACACAACAAAGCGACCAGCGGTATGAACAATATCAGGACAAAACCGCCAGCCTCAGTCTGTTCACTGACAAGAAGAAAGCCGACGAACCCAAATGGACCAAATACAATGTCAAATCCAACCTTCCCGACAACCTCAAGAAACTCAATGATTTGGCTTACAACCTTTGGTGGAGTTGGAACTACGAGGCCCGCGAGCTATTCATCGAAATTGCCGGCGAGGAGAAATGGCACGAGTACAACGAGAATCCCGTGCACATCCTGCAAATCCTGCCTTTAGACCGACTGAACCAATTCAGCAACGACCCGCTCTTTGTGGAAAAACTGGATAAAGTATATAGCGCCTTCCGCGCCTACATGGATGTCAAACGCCCCGACACCGACAAGATTGCCTACTTCAGTATGGAGTTCGGCATCAGCAACGAGCTGAAGATCTTCTCGGGCGGCTTAGGTATGCTGGCCGGCGACTACCTGAAAGAAGCCAGCGACTGCAATGTCAACATGATCGGCATCGGATTGCTCTACCGCTACGGCTACTTCACCCAACAGATTTCGCATTTAGGCGACCAGATAAACCTTTACCCGGCACAGAGTTTCTCCAAACTCCCCTTGTTCCCGCTCAAAGATGAGAACGGCAACTGGAAGACCATCAGCATTGCGCTACCTGGCCGCAAAATGTACGCCCGCATCTGGCGCGTGAATGTTGGTCGTATTCCACTCTACCTGATGGACACCGACTTCAACGACAACCAGCCTTGCGACCGCAATGTGACACACACCCTTTACGGTGGCGACATCGAAAACCGCCTAAAACAAGAGATTCTGCTTGGCATTGGCGGTGTGAGAATGCTGCAACTGCTGCAAGAAAAGCCCGACCTGTACCACATGAACGAAGGACACGCCGCATTCTTAGCGTTGGAACGCCTTCGCGCCACCATGGAAGAGAAACATGTGCCCTTCCTCACCGCCTACGAGCTGGTGCGCGCCTCCTCGCTCTACACCACCCACACACCCGTAGCTGCAGGCCACGACGCCTTCAACGAAGACCTGATGCGAACCTACTTCTCAACCTATCCTTCCTACGTAGGCATCTCCTGGCAAGCCTTCATGGGCCTGGGACGTAAGAACATTGAGGCCACGGGCGACAAGTTCTCCATGAGTATCCTCGCTTGCAACCTCTCGCAGGAAATCAACGGCGTAAGCCGCATCCACGGCCGCGTGTCGCGCGAGATGTTCCAAATGCTTTACGAAGGACATTTCACCAACGAACTGCATATCGACTACGTGACCAACGGCGTCCATTATCCCACATGGGCACACAAACGTTGGCAGGAATTCCACTTAAAACTATTTGGGAAACAATTTATTAGCGACAGATCCAACCCGCAAATCTGGGAAAAGATATACGAAGCCGACGACAGCGACTTATGGCGCATCAAAGACGACTTGCGACATGAGATGATTGAGGCCATCAAGGTGATGCTGGAAAAGGACATGAAACGACGCAACGAATCGCCAGCGCTGATTGTCAACACATTAAAGGCCATCCGCAGCGATGTGCTCACCATCGGCTTTGCACGACGTTTTGCCACTTACAAGCGCGCTCATCTGCTCTTCTCGAACGAAGAGAAGCTGAAATCTATTGTCAACAACCCCACGCATCCCATCCAGTTCCTCTTTGCCGGCAAGGCACACCCGCACGACAAAGCTGGTCAGGACCTCATCAAGCGCATCATCGAGTTCTCAAGGAAACCCGACTTCATCGGCAAGATCATCTTCATTGAAAACTACGATATGATTCTGGCCAAGAAGCTCATCTCAGGCTGTGATGTTTGGCTCAACACGCCTACCCGTCCGTTGGAGGCCTCTGGCACCAGTGGCGAGAAGGCCATCATGAACGGCGTGCTCAACTGCAGCGTCCTCGACGGCTGGTGGGCCGAAGGCTATGTAGAAGATGCCGGCTGGGCCATCAATGAGCAAATCACCTACACCGACAACAGACTGCAGGATGAGCTGGATGCCGCCACCTTGTACAGCATCTTCGAAGACGAGATTGCCCCCATCTTCTACGACCGCAACGAGCATAACATTCCCATGGGCTGGACCCGCATGATGAAGAACTGCTTCGCCAAGATTTCGCCGCACTTCACCATGAAGCGACAACTTGACGACTATTACCGCAAATTCTATAACAAACTCGGAGAGCGCACACACCTGCTCACTCAGAACAAATTAGAAAAACTCAAGTCTCTCGTAAGATGGAAAGAGAAAGTGCTGACTGGCTGGGATAACATTACGGTGGCTAACCTTGAGATGCCCAATGCCAACGAAGGCTCCTTGTTCCTCGGCGATTCTATCTGCGTACGCGCTGACATCAAGTTGGGAAACCTCAATCCTGAAGATGTTAAGATTGAGTTGGTTATCGTCAATGCCGACCATGAAGCAGCTGGACTGTTTGCCAAGTTCCCGTTTGCCTTTGTCGGCCATGACAAGGGCGTGTCGCGTTTCGAATGCCGCACCAATGCCGAATTTGCAGGTATGTGGAAATTGGCGGTGCGCATGATACCGCAACATCCGCTGCTGCCACACGACATGGACTTCAACCTTGTCAAATGGTTGTAACTAAAAACCTATGACAGAAAAGCACAGACTTCTTAAAAGGATTCTCCCTTACGCAACGGCGGCAGTGATTTCACTGCTGCTGTTTGCTGTATCGATGTACTTCACGATGCCCGCACTGATGCGCCGCACGAAGATGTATGCGATACTTTTCATGGCAGACATCTACTTATGGCTCAGACTCAACGACCTGTTCAGTTCCAAATTCAAAAGCAACAAAGTTGCCTACATTACCTTCACAATATGCTACTGGGCACCCTATTTTCTACTGATGGGTCTGACCATCTTCCAACTGGTGAAAGGCACCTCGTACATCAACGACCCTGACTTTTACAACTGGAAGGGCGTGTGTACAATGATCTATCTCTTCAAATTCGTGGTGGCGCTGTTGCTCCTGCTCTTTGACATCGTCATTCTTATCCGCCGTCGCAAAAATCACGACTACCAGCCTGCCGTGGCGCGACACATCCCAGCTATTTTCGGCGTGCTGTGCCTGTTGTTCACCGGTTTCGCCATCTGGGGCATGACCTATGCCGCCCATCACTTCATTGTACGGCAAGTGGACATTCAGACCTCAAACAACATCTTCAAAAACAAGCCGTTGCGTGTCGTTCAAATATCAGACATCCATTTGGGCACCTGGCGCAATCCGCAGACGGTGCAACAGATTGTGAATCTGGTCAATGAGCAGCATGGCGACATGGTGGTCTTTACCGGCGACATGGTGCAGAGCTCTTCAAAGGAGATGCTGCCTTACCTTGAGGTGCTGGCGCAAGTCAAGGCGCCGTTGGGTGTCTACTCCATCTTGGGCAACCACGACTACGGCACCTATTCCGACTTACGAACCGACGAAGCACGGAAAGCCGATATGGCCAAATTGGAACAATATCACCATCAAATCGGTTGGCAACTACTTCGTAATGAAAGCATTCGCACACCATGGAACGGCGATTCGATTACGCTGGCAGGCATTGAGTTTTGGTGCGACAAGCCTATGAACATCAACACAGGCGACCCTAAAAAGACTTTCCAGCATGTGAGCGACAGCGACTATGTCATCTTCTTGTGCCACAGTCCCGAAATGTGGGATGAAATCACTGGCCAACCTTGGCCCGCCAATCTGACCTTGTGCGGCCATACGCACGGCATGCAGGCCGGTGTGTTAAGCGAGCGCCTGCGTTTTTCCCCATCGATACTCATGTTCCGACAATGGGGCGGCCTGTACAAAAACTCCCGCAACAGCAAACAACAAATGTATGTCAACCCCGGATTGGC
>JAEERB010000137.1 GCA_016285615.1 Bacteroidales bacterium | reverse complement strand
AGTGAAATCATTGAGCCGACGCGTCCTGCGGAAATACCTGTAGTGCAGCCTAAGCCCGAAATGGTTGAGCCTCAGTTGCAAGAGCATGTTCCAGAGATGATGTCTGTGTCGCCCTCGTTCTACCGACAATCGTTTAGTTGTACCTGCCCCCGAAGCTATGGCTCCGTGAGAATGAAAGGCATGGACGAGAAAGCGGTGGCCGCCTTCTGGAATGCGCTGTCGTGTGACGGCTTGGCCACTTTTGTCAGCCAATGTCACGAACAGCAGCAGAATATGAACCTCAACGACTGGGGCGTATTCGAACTGGTCAAGTCGTTCGCCCGCAAGCTCTATCCCGACCAATATGCCGAGCAGACGGTGTTTACCGTATTCTTAATGAATCAGTTGCAGTATAAACTGCGCATTGGCCGGGTGGAAGAGGAACTGGTTTGTTTGATGCCGAGTTATAACAAAATCTATGTGTTACCTTATATCGCGATTGATGGCGTTACCTATTACATCTTCCATTTGTCGCCGCAGCAATTAAAGGAAGGACAAATTTTTACATACGGTTTCGATTTTCCCCAATCGTACGCCTTCGTCGATTTGAACATCTATACTCCGTTGCGCCTGCAGCCACAGCCTGTGGGCTATTTCTATAAAACGACTTTGATGGGGCAGCAGATAACGATACCTGTAAGCCAAAGTGTGATGGACTTCTACGACAGTTATCCGCTGTCGGAAATGGAGATATATGCTAATGCACATCCCGAGGAGTCGTGGACACGCTCCATTACGGAGGTGTTTGAGCCCATCTTGAAAGGACGTAGCGAGTATGAGAAAGTGGCCATCTTGCTGGCGTATTTGCATTATGGTTTTAATTATGCCTATGACGATGACCAGTTCGGACGCGAGAAATATTTCTTCTGTGAGGAGAATTTTTACTATAAGGATAACGATTGCGAAGACCGCTCCATCTTGTTTGCCTGGCTGGTTAAGCATTTGGTGGGCTTGGACGTGGTTCTGCTCGACTATCCCGATCATATAGCTACGGCAGTGCGGTTCACTGATAAGAGTGTGCCAGGCGACTATTACATGCGCAACGGTTTGAAATACATTGTTTGTGATCCGACATACATCGGGGCGGATGTGGGTGAAACTATGCAGCAATTTAAAAATGAGAAAGCAAAAATTATTGTGTTAAGAAATTGATATATTGGGATTTATGAAGAAACTGCTTACCTGTTTTAGTTTAGTTTTGTTTACCTTTTTCACAATCACAACTGCTGTGGCCCAAACGCCTCAGCAGATTGTGCGTTTAGTGGAAAGCAGTCGCAACGACTACTATTTCGGCCACGGTTACGATGAGGATTATGATAAGGCGCTACAAAAATCAAAAGCTAACTTGCTGAGTGACATATCGGTATATATCAAAGCCAATACGGTGGGAATCATCTCCACTGAAACGGGCGTGTCGATGGAAGAACGTATCAACACCTATACCCACATGACGCAGTTGCGCGATGTGGAAACAGTTGTGCAGGAGGATAATGGCCGTTTCCACGTATTCTCTTATTTGACCAAAGAGGCGGTAGAGCACATGTTCGCCGAGCGGAAGCATAAGATGTTCGACTATTTTGAAGAGGCACGTCGTTCGGAGAAGAAGTTGATGATGACCGACGCCTTGCAGTTCTACTACTGGTCGCTGCTGATTTTGCGCACTTTGCCTGATGATGCGACGGTGACTTTTATCGACGATGAAGGACATAGACAAAAGCTCTTGTTGTGGCTCAACAAGCACATTCCCGCGTTGCTTGATGACATTAATTTCAAGACGGTGGCTATCACCGGCGATGAAAAATGGAAGCAGGTGGAAGTGGCTGTAACATTTCACGATAGACCTGTTGCCAATTGTGACTATAAATACTGGACAGGGCGCGGTTTCTCGCAGCCGGTGCGCGCCAAGGACGGCCGCGGCATAGCCGAATTCAGCACTGTGCCTGCGCAGTTACAGTTTTATATTGAGTATGTCTTTGAAAATGAGGCACAAAACATTGACCCTGAGTTGCGCGACATTGTACAAATGGAAGGCAGGCCTATCTGGAAGAACAATATGCATGTGGTAAAGTCTGAAGTGGAGCAGCCTGTGCAGAGATAGGTAGCTGCCGCGCCGACCTATCAGCCTGTGGTCAAGCATACGGTGGCTTTTGCTGCGCTCTCGAAAACCCGCACCGATTCGTGCACACTCATTATGAACAAGGTGAAAACAGCTGTCCGCACCAAAAATTATGCTTCGGTCACTTCGTTTTTTACTCCTGACGGCTGGGAGCTGTTCAACAAGATGATGACTAACGGCAAGGCCATGGTCATTCGCGAGCCGCAATGGAAATTTATCCAAACCAAAGATGCCATTCTCTGCCGCACGCTGCCGCTCAGTTTGTCGTACCCGCGCAGTGGAAAGACTGTGGTGGAAAATGTGGAATTTAGAATGGATCCTAAAACACTGAAGATTAATTCATTGTCGTACATGCTGAACCAAGAGGCCGAGGACGATATTCTGGATGCTAACAAAAAATGGGACAACAACTCGCGAGTGCAGATAATTCAGTTTTTGCAGAATTATCAGACGGCATACGCTCTTAAACGCGCAGACTATCTGGAAAGTGTATTCTCCGATGATGCGTTGATTATCGTCGGTTCCAAAGTGCGGCAGACGGCCAATGTAGAGCATCAGATTCGACTCACTGACAACAATTTGTACAAGTTAGTCAAAAAAAGCAAAAGCGAATATATGGCCGATTTGCGCCGTGTGTTTGCTTCGGCCGAATTTATCAATCTTCAACTAAAAGACAATGAAGTAATTAAAGCTGGAAAAGAGGAAATATACGGCATTCAGATACGCCAGCTGTACGCCTCGAACAATTACGCCGACCAAGGCTACCTGTTCTTAGTTGTTGATTTGCGTAACCCCGACAAGCCCATTATTCATGTGCGTACCTGGCAGCCGGAGAAAGACCCCGAATTCGGATTGTTTGATTTAAGTAAATTTACATTCAACTAATTATGAAAAAGATATTTTACACCTTGTTCATATGTTGTATGTCGTTGTCGCTCTCAGCGCAGGAAATCTCTGTCAAGTCGTTTCGGCAGTTGCCCAATGATTTGACGGCAAGAGTGAATCCTGTGAAGAATGACAATGCGCAAAGTTGTGCGTTGGTGAAGGTTGTGACCACGGAGCGCGGCTTTGAGTTTGATCCCGATGGACTTGGAATATGCGGCAATGTGGATGAGAGCCATGCTGCTGAAATTTGGCTTTGGGTGCCTCCCGGAGCGCGCCGTATCACTATACGTCACAAGGATTTGGGGATACTGCGCAATTATGAATATCCTGTGCCTATTGAGAGTGCCTGTACCTACGAGATGGTGCTGGTAACGGGCAAAATTGAGGTGGTCGTAAAACAGCAGAATCGCGAGAACTGGCTGGCGTTGACCGTTAATCCGCCTGAGGCAGTGGCGAAAATTGATGGCGAGATTGTGGTGCTAAAAAATGGTTCAATATCAAAAATATACGCTGTCGGAACGCACACCTACGAAGTCTTTTGCGACATGTATCATCCGCAGCGTGGCACATTTTCAATCTCACCAGACGAAACTTCTGAAGTGCAAGTAAAACTAAAGCCCAATTATGGCTGGTTAAAAGTGACTTCTACGCCCGAAAGTGATGCAGTAGTTTATGTGAATAGCAAGCAGGTGGGTGTCACACCATACAAGTCCGAAAAAATGGCTAGCGGAACCTATACCGTGCAGGTGGTCAAGGATATGTATCAGGATGTGTCGCGGCAGGTGACGATTACCGATGAAAAGACAGCGGAGGTGAACTTGGAGTTGCCTGCTAATTTTGCTGAGCCCACTATCGTGTGCAAGGATGCCGATGCCGAAATATGGATCAACAACGAGAAAATGGGCATAGGTAAGTGGAGTGGGCGTTTGCCAGCTGGAGATTATCGTTTTGAGAGCCGAAAAACATCACACAGGCCTATGCAGCAGTCGCTTACATTGGTTAACGGCAACAAACCCAACATCATCTTGCAAGCCCCTATACCGGTATATGGCTCCCTGAATGTGAATTCGGAGCCGTTCGGTGCCGACATTCTGCTGGATGGCAAAAAAATTGGCACCACACCGAAGATTGTGAATAACGTACTTGTAGGAAGTTACCGGTTGACAGTGGAGAAAAACGGCTATAAGTCACTATCAGAAACGGTGATTGTTAATGAGGACAAAATAACAGAGCGAACACTGGAGTTGCAACCCATAGGAGGCGAAAGAAACACGACACCGGAGACATCAAAACCCGTTTCCAAGAAGCCTTCACATCCGTGTATGCCTGTCTTTTTCACGCTCAATGGTGCCTATTTGCCAGCTCCGCAGTGGTCGGGCGGTTTCAGCATAGGGCAGGTGAAACGCTGGGGCTGGTACCTGACGGCGATGACCAACTTCCGTTATAAAGGCATGGGCAGATCGCTTAAAGATGGCGAAATCTATGATTTGACGGGCAAAACATCCACTACGCGCATTTCGGTAACGGCAGGTGCCGTCTTCCGTACTTGCAAGCCGTTGTCGGTTCGTTTGGGCGCAGGTTTTGGCTACAGGGCACAGAATTGCGAAACTGTGAATGATGGCTGGTATTCAATTCCTTACAGAACCTATATGGGTGCTGATGTTGAATTGGGCTTGCTGTGGCATATCAAGTCGTTTTTGCTTACCACCGATGTTACCACCACCAACTTTAAGTATGTGGAATTTAAACTGGGTTTGGGCTTTTGTATGGATCCTAATAAAAAATAGGAGGGAAGATGATGATGAAAATTATGCGAAAAATGTCAAGATATTTCATGATATTATTGGTGATTCTAATCTTTTGCACCGGATGTTCAAAAGACCAGGATTACATTAATGGTAGATACCGATATGCTGATAACAATTTGGAATATTTGGGTGAGCCCGAGAATGTTAATGGTTTCGATGTGTTGTGGTCGCCTAATGTTTCTTCAGAACAAAAAGTGGTGATTAAGAAAATTCTGGCTAACATGGTTTATATTCCTGATGGGCAATTCTGTATGGGTGCACAAAGTGACAATTCTTCTGCCAGTAATTATAATCAGGAAGCTCGAGCTGATGAGAGCCCAGTTCATTGGGTAAGCATCACGCGATTGGATTATTTGTGCAAATATGAAATCACACAAAAAGAATGGGTGGCTATCATGGGAACTGATAGTGTTTCGTCATTGTGGAGCGCCGATTTCGGAATAGGCGATGATTTTCCCGCTTATTTTGTGTCGTATAATGATTTTCAGCGTTTTGTTGAGAAATTGAATCTTTTGTGTGGACTTACTTTCAGGATGCCGACAGAGGCAGAGTGGGAATATGCGGCTCGAGGAGCAAATAATTCTCATTCTTATATATACAGTGGAGGAAATACGATAGAGAATGTGGCATGGTATGATGCCAATGCAGGTAATCATGTGCATGAAGTGGGAAAATTGAGTGCAAATGAAAAGGGGGTGTATGACATGAGTGGTAATGTGTGGGAATGGTGTGCCGACAGTTATATGCCATACGAAAGTGGCTCTTTTCAATATGATCCGTTGGTGAATTCAGAAACCACTAATGAAAAGGTGCTTAGAGGCGGTAGTTGGTGTTATATAGCCGAGTATTGTCGTGTTTCGTGCCGGGACCACTATGATAAAGATTTGAGAAGTGTTAGTAATGGTGGAAGATTGGCGTTAACCTATTAAACTGGAAAGCGATGAAGAAAGTTTACAGCATATTAGCGTTTTTAATGCTTGTTATTGGCGTTCAAAGCCAAAATATTACGACATTGACTTTTACGGGGCGTGATGTGAATGATATGCCAGTGCAACTCGAAAGCGTAGTGGTGACGAACCATACGCAGCATTGGCAGGAGGTGCTTCATTATCCTGATACGGTTTTGTATTTGGGAACATCAGATATTCAGAGCAATGAATTGGCTGACCATATTAGTTTGTACCAAAACCATCCCAATCCATTTGATGGCACTACGGAGTTTTATCTGCAATTGAATGACAAAGAGCATGTTGTTTTGGAAATTTTTGATTTGGCAGGTAAATCCATTGCCCGTTATTCAGAAATGTTAATGCCTGGAACACAT
>JAEERB010000136.1 GCA_016285615.1 Bacteroidales bacterium | reverse complement strand
AAAAACATCAAATGCTACAACTGCGGTTATTTAATACAGACATACGAAGAAAAGGAATCAGATGTAAGGATTGCAACGCAGATTGTTAACGATGCCAACAACCACAACTGCGATGTTGCCATCGTTGTATCGGCAGATAGCGATATGGTACCAGCTATTGAATTGGCATTAAATGCCGGAACCAAGGTATTTGTTTATTTTCCACCTTTCCACCATTCAAATAGTTTGAACAACATAAGCACTTCGCGAGTCATCAATCTAGAACGCTATGAATCACGATTTCGCCAATGTATAATGCCTGATACGATTCACTTGTCTTTATCCGACTTTGAGCTAACCATTCCAGACAAATGGAAATCCTATCAGAACTGATATAACATACCTCACAAAATCACCCTAAGGGAGAATAATTAATCGGCCTGACAAATTACATTTTTTGTATCTTTGCAAGTTCAAAAAAAATCTAATCTACTAAACAACATACCGATGAAAATCTCCTATCAGTGGTTAAGTCAATATTTCCATTTCGACTTGTCGCCCGAAGAGGCCGCCAAGTATCTCACATCGAGCGGATTGGAAGTCGAAGGCATTGAATTGTACCAAAGCATTCGCGGTGGCCTCCGCGGCTTGGTTATTGGCGAAGTGCTCACTTGTGAGCCCCACCCCGACTCTGACCATTTGCACCTCACCACCGTCAATGTTGGCGGCGACACCCCACTGAACGTGGTTTGCGGTGCGCCCAATGTGGCTGCCGGCCAGAAGGTGATTGTGGCCACCATCGGTACTACTTTATACAACGGCGACGAGTCGTTCACCATCAAGAAGTCTAAAATCCGCGGCGCCGTTTCCGAAGGCATGATCTGCGCAGAAGACGAGATTGGTGTTGGCACCTCGCACGACGGCATTATGGTGCTGGAAGAGAGCGCCGTGCCAGGCACTCCTGCCGCCGACTACTTCAAGATTGAAGACGACTATATTTTCGAAATCGGCCTCACGCCCAACCGCAGCGACGCCATTTCGCACTACGGCGTAGCCCGCGACCTGTACGCCATGTTGAAAACCAACAACATACCGTGCTCGCCGCTGTTGCTGCCCAACAACTTCAACATGACTCCCATCGCCAAGACACGCAAGATTGACATCGTCATCGACAACCGCACCGCTTGTCCGCGTTACACGGGCTTGACGTTAGGCAATGTCAAGGTGAAAGAGTCGCCCGAATGGCTGAAGACGCGTCTGCGCTCCATCGGTGTGCGCCCCGTGAACAACGTGGTGGATATTACCCAATTTGTCATGTTCGAGATTGGCCAGCCTATGCACGCTTTTGACGCCGACAAAATCAAAGGCGACAAGGTGGTTATCAAGAATTTGCCCGAAGGCACGCCATTTGTCACCCTCGACGGCAACGAAATCAAGTTGTCGGCCGACGACCTGATGATTTGCAACGCCGAAGAGCCCATGTGTATCGCCGGTGTTTATGGCGGTTTGGACTCCGGCATCACAGAAAACACTTGCAATGTTTTCCTCGAGAGCGCCTACTTCAATCCTGTATCGGTAAGAAAGACCTCCAAGCGCCATAACTTGAAGACCGACGCCGCTTTCCGCTTCGAACGCGGCTGCGACCCCGACATTACCACCTACGCCATCAAGCGAGCAGCCCAACTGCTTACTGAGTTGGCCGATGCCATGATCACTTCAGAGATTGTGGATGTTTATCCCACGCCCATCGAGCACAAGAAAATCACCATCAGCCTGGACGAGATCAACCGTCTGGCAGGCAAAGAGCTCAACAAGCACACGGTATCTTCCATCCTGTTGGCATTAGGTATGGAGGTGGAAGCCTGCGGCGAAGAGACCTTTGTCGTTGACGTGCCCCTCTTCAGAGCGGACGTGACACGCCCCGTGGACTTGGTGGAAGAGATTCTCCGCATCTACGGATACAACAACATCGAGATTCCCACCGACATGACCTACGATCTCTCCTCCGTCGGAGTGGCCGCCCCCAGTCGCCGACTCAAGAACATCATTTCCACTTATTTAGCCGACAATGGCTTCTTCGAAGTGATGAACAACTCGCTGACCAAGGCCGCTTACGCCGAGAAGTTCGACTTCCTCAATGCAGATGAGACCATCAAGCTGCTCAACCCGCTGAGCTCGGACCTCAACGCCTTGAGACAGTCGGTCATGATCTCGGGATTGGAAAACATTGCCCACAACCTCAAAAACAAGACCACCAACCTGCGACTGTTTGAGTTTGGCAAGCATTACATCAAAAACACCGAAGCCAAACGCGAGAATGACGTAACCACACGCTTCAAGGAAGAGACGAAGTTGTCGCTTTTCGTTACGGGCAAATTCCACGACGACATCTGGAACGATCGTGCCACCGAGATGGACTTCTTCTACTTGAAAAATATCGTTTTCAACATTTTAAAGAAAGCCAACTATCCTATCCATACGCTCACCTCAACGTGCGAGCCGGCATCGCAATTCATCGACCACATCGCCTACCAATGCAACGGACAGACGCTGGTACAGATGGGGCAGTTACATCCGCGCATGCTCAAGGAATTCGACATCAAAAAGCCTGTTTTCTACGCTGAAATAGACCTGGCCACCTTGTATTGCGCCTGTGGACAATCGTCGATTTGCTTTACCGCCATTCCCGTACATCCGGCTGTAAAACGCGACCTTGCACTGGTTGTTGACAAGAACATCTCCTACGAAATGCTGGAAGCCATTGCCACTAAATTCGGAGGCAAATTGCTCAAGAGCGTTTCCCTGTTCGACGTTTACGAAGGCGACAAGATTGAGAGCGGCAAGAAATCGTACGCCTTGAATTTTGTACTGCAACATGCAGAAAAGACACTGACCGATGAAGAGATCAACAAGGTCATGAACAAACTGATAGCTGCCTTCGAACGCGAAGTCGGCGCCAAGTTGCGATAATGTCTTAATCGTCGCACCATGCAGTACGTCATCAATCCCGACCAATTCCCGGATGTCGACGGCACCATTGTCACCATCGGCGCCTTCGATGGCGTACATTTAGGTCATCGCGCCATTTTCAAGCAACTGCAACAAGAGGCACAAGCACGACAACTCAAAAGTGTCATCATCACCTTTTCGCCTCATCCACAGCAGGTTCTGTATCCCGAAAGACCTTTCGAACTGATTAACACCGTTGAGCAGAGAATCGAGTTGTTAAGCAAGGAAGATATTGATTACTTGCTCATTATACATTTCACGCTCGATTTTGCCTCTTGGACACCCGAGCGGTTCATTCAAGATATTCTGATAAAACGTCTGCACACCCGCGCCATTGTTATGGGACCGAACCACGCCTTTGGCCACAACCGCAGTGGCAACCATCAAAGCATTCAGCAGTTCTGTCGTGACAATCACATCGACATTATCGAAATCCCTGAAGTGATTCTCCACGACAATGCCGTCCGCTCCTCCCAAATACGCCGATACATCCAAGCCAAAGAATACGACAAGGCATCGGAACTATTGGGCTATGAAATTCACAATGTATAATGTACAATGTAAAACTATTAATTGTACATTGTTAATTATAAATTACTTATAGCTAAACGAGCTGCCGCCGACAAATTCGCGTAGGATGGATGTGCCGGGAAGGTTGTCTTCAGAAATTGTACAGAAATAGGACAAGAATTTCTTCAAACGGATGGCCTCGGAATATTCGGGTTCAGTTTCAGGAACTTCATCTAAAATAGCTGTAGCATAAGGTTTTAGAATACCCATTTCGATAATCAACGATGTATTGAACATCACATCGGCATTCTCCTGATACGGGAAGATGTTGCGGTCCTCGCCATCACGCACGCTCTGCCAACGACGCAGGGTTTCCAGAGCCGAGTAGCCACGATAGCGATAATCGCGTATAATTCTTCTAACCAGTCGGTTATCGGTCGTAGGTATGGGATTTTGCGAATCCAAGGAGATAGAAGTCAATGCAGAGGCAAAAATCTTGTACTTGATGGAATCATCGAAATCTTTCGTCAGTCGCGGGTTCAAGCAATGGATACCTTCGAGCAGAATAATGGAATTGGGCTGCAACTGAATCGTTTTGCCTTTCCACTCTTTCTTTCCCAAAGAGAAATTGAAAGTCGGTATCTCCACCTTCTCCCCTTTCAGCAGCCGATCCATACATTGCGCAAACAACTTAAGGTCAAGGGCTTCCAGCGCTTCAAAATCGTAATTACCCTTCGCATCGCGCGGCGTCTCCTCTCTTTCCACAAAGAAGTCGTCCATGGAAATCTGTACGGGATGATAGCCCAACACGCTCAGTTGCACCGACAAACGCTTGCAAGTGGTTGTCTTACCCGAACTTGACGGACCGCTAATCAGCACCATCTTCACCGTACCACGATGATGAATCTCATCGGCGATGTTGGCCATGATTTTTTCGTGATAAGCTTCCGAAATGGCGATAAAGTCCTGCACTTTGCCCTGCTCCACCAGATTATTCAAATCGCCCACGTAGGGCACACCAATCAGGTTCACCCAATCCCTATACTGCTTGTAAACGGCAGCCAACTTCGGCAAATGGCGTGTCACACTGATAGAGTCGGGATGCTTGCGGGTGGGCAGTTTCAGCAAGAAACCCTGTCCGTACATCTGCAAATCGAACAGAGTCAGATAGCCCGTCGAAGGCACCAGATAACCATAATAGTAGTTTACCTTATCATCCAGATAATAGACAGACGTATAGATGCGGGTACGGTTCTTAAAGAGATACGTTTTGTCGGTAAGTCCGTGTTTGATATACTCTTCCATCGCTTCGGCTGTCGGCATTTCGGTCCGACGGAAGGGCAGATTCTTCTTTACCAGCATCTGCATGTGTTCTTTCAGTCGGTTCAGCACGTGCTCGGTCAGCGGCTCGCCCAGATTGCGCAGCTCGCAGAATTTACCGCCGGCGATAGAGTGCAGAATATGGAGTTTGGCATCAGGATAAAGGTCACTGACAGCTTTGAACATCAGGAAATAGAGCGAACGAAGATACATGGCATTGCCCGGCAAGGATGAGATGTCGAAAAACTGCACCCGACAAGGCTTGTAGAGCATCGAGTCGAGCTCATGTACCTTATTGTTAACCAAAGCGCCCAAAATGGGCAATGGCAACTTGACATTCTCCATCTCGGCCAGCTCGTTCAGTCTAATTCCTTGATTATAATCCTTTTTAGTATTGGTGTTCAGACAAACTATCGTGATTTTCTTTTCCATCTTTTCAAAATTAATAATTCGGCTATTCTTGACCTATAACATATTTATAATGATAATGCAGACCGTCGATGGACATATCCAGCAAATCATATTTCTTTCCTTTTTCAAGTGCGGGCATTTTCAGATGAAGGATATTGTCGCCATCTGCCAACGAAAATGACTTCTTGATATGCTTGTGCGTGGTGCGGGAAGTCACCGTTACCGTAACCTTCTTTTCGGCATTGCCCAAGTTAACCACTTTCACAGGAAAATCCTTCGGGTTGGTGGTCACATACGAGTCGAAATGAACTGTAAACAGATCGAGGTCGTTCTTTTTCACCTGGTTGTTCAGCAGCAAGTTGTAGGCTTTCAACATATCGGGAATGCCATAGCCCATCAACGTGTCGGGGGCTGACGCTTGCGAGCCGCTATAGCGTACGGCGTTGAGAATCTCATAGCTGCTCTTCTCGGGGAAAGCCTGGCGCAGACAAACCACCATACCGGCCATCAGCGGGGCGGCGAAAGAGGTACCGTTGCTTGTTCTCACCTTACCTTTCACATCGCCGATATAGGTTCTACCACCCACAGCGCACACATCGGGCTTAATGCGGCCGCCCACAGCGGGGCCTTTTGAGCTGAACGGAGCACGCTTGCCATGAACATCCACAGCACCCACCGACAGCACATCGTAAGCCTCGGCGGGGAAGCCAATCTTGCTCCAGTCCTTGCGCATACCGGCATTGCCAGCGCTATTCACTACGATGAGGCCTTTCTTGACAGCCATCGTAGCCACGCGTGAAGCACGACTCACGCGGCCGGTCAGGTCGCTGTACTTGCGCACCATATTGGAATCGTCGAAGATGAAATAGCCCAACGAAGCGCTCAGCACATCGCAACCCAGGCTGTCGGCCCATTCGCAGCCTGCAGCCAAGTTGTCCTCTTCGATGAAGA
>JAEERB010000135.1 GCA_016285615.1 Bacteroidales bacterium | reverse complement strand
AACAATGCCAGGCCAGGACAGTGATTAACACACTTCATACAACCGATACACTTGGTGTAGTCGATTTGCGGCACACTGCTGGTTGACGACTTGGTGATAGCGCCTTGCGGACAAGCGAACGAGCAGGGATTGCAGGCAAAGCCGTAGAGGCAGTCGGCCATAACGAACGGCTTGGCCAATCTTTCGGCTGTCGGGCGGTTAGGCTTATCCAGCACTCTCACAGGATGTTGCTGCGAGTCGATGTAATCACGCGAAACAGCCAGATAATCGTCGTAGTTGAAGCGTTTGCCCAGCGCTTGAGCAATTTCCATGGCGGCCTGTTTGCCACGGAGCACAGCGCACGTGCCCTCTCCCACTCTGGTGGCATCGCCCACGCCGTAAGTATTTAAGCCAAAGGTTACTTTTCCTTTTTCAAGAATCAGATTATCAGGTTTTAAACCTGTACAAATATTAATCAAATCAATATCTTTGATAATGCGCTCTGTGCCGGGCACGGGCTTGAAGTTCTTGCACTCGGCAATCACAGCACCCACCACGCCAGTATGATCTTCATTAGGAATAGCTTCCAGCAAGGTGTGCGAAGTGATGATAGGAATACCGAGACGGCGAACACGGTTGGCCTGTACGGGGAAACCGCCTTCGTGGTCCATTGCCTCTACAATAGCCACCACTTGTGCGCCAGCCTGCATGGCCTGATAAGATGTCAGGTAGCCGATGTTGCCGGCACCGATAGTGAGGATGCGCTTACCCAACAGCGTGTGTTGCAAGTTCATCATCTTTTGCACCACAGCAGCCGTGTAAACGCCTGGCAGGTCGTCGTTTTTGAAAGTGGGCATGAACGGGAACGCTCCCGTAGCCACTACCAGATGATTAGCATCCACATAAAAGATGGTACCATCATTTATATTCTTCACAGCGATACGCTTGCCTTCCAAGATGTCCCAAACTGTGCTGTTGAGCATAATGCCCGAAGGATCGTCGCCAGCCAACGTTTTAGCGATGTCAAAGCCACGCATGCCGCCATATTTCTGCTCTTTCTCGAAGAAGAAGAACTGGTGGGTCTGCATTGTAAACTGACCACCAATCTGGTCGTTATTGTCGATGACGATATTGGGAATGCCAAACTTGTTGAGTTGCTCACGGCAAGCCAAACCGGCAGGACCAGCACCAATGATAGCCACTTCAGTCTTGTAAATGGTTGGCTGTTCAGCTTTTGAAGCCTCATGGCTGTCAGACGGAAGATAATCATGAGCAATCTCTTCCACTTTCTTCACACCATCAACCTTGGTCACGCAGATACGCTTAACCACGCCATCCACCAACATTTCGCAGGCACCGCACTTGCCAATGCCACAATCCATACTACGCTCACGACCGCTCAAACTATGGCTATGAATAGGAAAGCCAGCCTGATGCAAAGCCGCAGCAATAGTATATCCTTTTTGTGATTTAATCAGTTGTCCTTTGTACTCAAAGGTGACAGTCTCATTTTGCGGAATGTCTAAGATGGGATGATGATGAATAGGATACATAACGCTATAATTTAGTCTATAAAAATGTGTTGCAAAAAACGATTGCAAATATAATAAAAATCAAAATTCAGAATTCAAAATTCAAGAAACAGAAAATACAGTACAGACGCACGGCCGTGCGTCTCTTCTACAACAATTCAACAATTCAACACTTCAACAATCAACAATTCTTAACTATTCACTCCTCACTTTTTCATTCCTCACTTCATACATTATTCTTATCTTTGCATTTTCAAACGAATCAATTAAAACAATATAAATATGAAAGGAATTATTCTCGCTGGCGGCTCTGGTACCCGCTTACACCCCATCACTTTGGCGATGAGCAAGCAACTGATGCCCATTTACGACAAGCCCATGATTTACTATCCGTTAAGCACCTTGATGCTGGCTGGTATCCGCGACATACTGATTATTTCCACCCCATACGACCTGCCATTATTCGAGCATCTTTTGGGTGATGGAAGTCGCATCGGCTGTCATTTCGAGTACAAAGTACAAGAAGTGCCCAACGGCCTAGCGCAGGCTTTCGTTTTAGGTGAGGAATTCATTGGAAATGAGAAAGTAGCACTCATTTTAGGAGACAACATCTTCTACGGCATCGGTCTCGGCCAAATGCTTCACAAGCAGAACAACCCCGATGGTGGCATCATCTTCGCCTACCATGTCTCTGACCCCGAAAGATATGGCGTAGTGGAATTTAACGAACACATGGAGGCCGTTTCCATCGAGGAAAAGCCCAAAGTGCCCAAATCAAATTACGCCGTGCCTGGCCTCTATTTCTACGACAATAGCGTCATTGAAGTGGCCAAGAATTTGAAGCCCAGCGCACGCGGTGAATACGAAATTACGGATGTCAACAAATACTACCTCGCTCACAACAAACTGAAAGTGTGCAAGATGGATCGTGGTACCGCTTGGCTCGACACCGGCACTTTCAAGTCGCTGATTGACGCCACCCAGTTTGTCCAAGTGATTCAGGAACGCCAAGGACTGAAAGTAGGCTGCATTGAAGAGGTGGCTTATGTGATGAAATTCATTGACAAAGAACAACTTCTGAAAATCGCACAACCTCTTTTGAAGAGTGGTTACGGACAATACCTGGTTAATTTAGTGAACAAAGACTAAAACTTGCAATAAAATGACTGCTAATTACTTATATCGTGATGTCACCAAAGTGACCACCAACACTTTGCAACGCATGCACAATGAAGGCGAGAAGATCGCCATGCTTACCGCCTACGACTATTCTATTGCCAAACTGCTCGACATGGCCAAAATCGACGTCATTCTGGTGGGCGACTCAGCCGCCAATGTGATGGCGGGCTACAAAACCACGCTGCCCATCACGCTGGACGACATGATTTACCATGCCTCATCGGTGGTACGCGCTGTAGATCGCGCATTGGTCGTTGTGGACATGCCCTTCGGCACCTACCAAGGCAATTCTAAAGAAGCCCTGCACTCGGCCATCCGCATCATGAAGGAATCGGGAGCCGACGCCGTGAAACTGGAAGGCGGTGTGGAGGTGAAGGAGTCCATCGACCGTATTCTGTCGGCAGGGATTCCCGTTATGGGACACCTCGGACTTACCCCGCAGTCAATCAACAAGTTCGGAACCTATTCGGTCAGAGCAACCGACCCGAGGGAAGCAGAGAAAATCTTAGCTGACGCCAAAGTGCTGGAGCAGTGCGGCTGTTTTGCCATCGTCTTGGAAAAGATTCCCGCCCTGTTTGCTAAGGAAGTTTCCGAGTCGATTTCAATCCCCACCATCGGCATTGGCGCCGGTCCACACGTGAGCGGCCAAGTGCTGGTTTTCCACGATATGATGGGTATCACCCAGCAGTTCTCACCCCGTTACCTACGCCGCTATCACAATCTGAGTGAGGAGATTATTAACGCCATCGGCCACTACATCCATGATGTAAAAAATCTGGATTTCCCTTCAGAAAAAGAGCAATACTAACAATCTATGAGCGCCACATCGGAGAAAATTGCGCTGATACTCAAGAGCTTGCCAGACAAGCCCGGAGTCTATCGCTATTTCGATGAAAATGGCAAAATTATTTATGTTGGCAAAGCCAAGAATCTGAAGCGACGCGTATCTTCCTATTTTAACAAAACGCACGACAGCAGCAAACTGCGCGTGCTGGTTAGCAAAATTCGCGACATAGAGACTACCGTCGTTGACACGGAATGGGAAGCTTTGTTGCTGGAAAACAGCATGATAAAGCAATACAAGCCAAGATATAACATTCTTTTGAAAGATGACAAGACCTATCCTTGGATTGCTATCTCTAAAGAAGATTTTCCACGCGTCTATCCTACCCGTAATCCCAACAGACAGAAAGAGTTATTGTTCGGTCCTTATGCCTCGGTGAAGCACATGCGTAACCTATTGGATATTATTGAGGAGATTTTCCCTTTGCGCAAATGTGCGACCATGCAGCACGGCGGCCGACCTTGCCTGCAATACCAGCTCAAACGATGCGCAGCTCCCTGTGCCGGCCTGATAGACCGAGAAGCCTACCAGCGCAATATCGACCATGTAATCGACATCATCAAAGGTAACCGAAACGCCGTCATTCGCCAGCTACATGATGAAATGATGACCTTCGCCGACCAGTGGGAATTTGAGAAGGCGCAAGCGATTAAGGAAAAAATTGAGATGCTCGAGAACTTCAAGGGCAAGTCTGTCGTGGTAAACCCCGAAATCACCCGTTTGGATATCTTTGCGTTGGAAGAAGACGAAGACAGTGCTTACATCAACTTTATGCGTATTATGGAAGGCGCTATCATACAATCGTTTACCATTGAAATAAACCATAAACTGGACAAGACACGCGAAGAGTTGTTGCAAACAGGCATTATTGAAGCCAAAGAGCGTGTCGGCGAACTCAACAACGACATTATCGTGCCCTTCCTACCCGACATAGAACATCCTGACATTCAATTTCATGTACCCCAGCGCGGTGACAAGAAAAAACTGCTGGAGCTGTCGGAGAAGAATGCCCATTTCTTCATGTTGGAGAAGAAAAAACGACAAGAGTTGGTTAACCCCGAACGACACAAGCAACGCATCTTACAGACGCTACAGAAGGATTTGGGAATGAAGACCTTGCCGCATCGCATCGAGTGTTTCGACAACTCAAACACGCAGGGCGAGGAACCTGTGGCAGCCATGTCATGCTTCATCGATGGCAAGCCCGCCAAGAAAGAATACCGCCACTTCAACATTAAGACGGTGGTCGGTGCCGACGACTTTGCCTCCATGACCGAAGTCATCTACCGTCGCTACAAACACGTTCTGGACGAAGGTTTGGAGCTGGCCGACCTGATAGTTATCGACGGTGGCAAAGGCCAGCTGCATGCGGCTTACGAAGCCATTCAAGCGTTACATCTGGAAGATAAGGTGATGGTCATCGGTATTGCCAAACGGTTGGAAGACATCTTCAAGGTGGGCGATCCATTCCCCGTGGCCATGGACAAGAAGTCAGAGTCGCAGAAGTTGATACAACACTTGCGCGACGAGGTGCATCGCTTTGGTATCACGCACCACCGCAAACGCCGCGGCAAGAAGAGCATTGCCTCAGCCTTGGACGAAATTCCAGGCGTAGGCCCCGTTATCAAGGCCAAACTGCTACAGCATTTCAAGAGTGTAAAGCGAATAAAGGAGGCCCCAGAAACAGAAATTGCCCGCATAACGGGCAACTCGAAAGCAAAACGTATAAAATCTTTTCTGTGCTCGGAACAAGACTCGAACTTGCACAACCATTCGGTTACTACACCCTGAATGTAGCGCGTCTACCAATTCCGCCACCCGAGCTTTTGAGGCTGCAAAAATAACACTTTCTTTTGAAATGGAGAACAATTTTCGCCATTTTTTTTGAAAATATTGAAAATGCGATATTTACAGCGTCCAATCTGTCTATTCCAACACGATGTGCAAAATGACAGATGCTATTGCCTATCGTAATTTTGGCAACAATTCGTTCAAAAGATTGTCAATCGGCACACGATATTGCTTCATCGTATCACGCTCACGGATAGTCACCGTGTTGTCGTTCAGCGTGTCGCTATCAACCGTGATGCAGAACGGCGTACCAATGGCATCCTGACGGCGATAACGACGACCAATGGCGTCTTTTTCATCGTATTGGCACATCATTTCAGGCTTCAGGATATCCATCACCTCGCGGGCCTTTTCAGGCATACCGTCTTTCTTCACCAACGGCAGAATGGCTACTTTGACAGGAGCCAACTTGGCGGGGAAACGAAGCACCGTACGAGTAGAGCCGTCTTCAAGCGTCTCTTCGGTATAGGCGTGACTGAAGACTGCCAAGAACATACGATCCACACCGATGGAAGTCTCGATAACATAAGGCACGTAGCTTTCGTTCGTCTCGGCATCGAAATAGCGCAGTTTCTTGCCCGAATACTTCTCGTGCTGACTCAAATCGTAGTCGGTACGCGAATGAATGCCTTCCAACTCTTTGAAACCGAAGGGGAACTTGAACTCGATATCAGTAGCAGCGTTAGCGTAATGGGCCAATTTTTCGTGATCGTGATAACGGTAATTTTCGGCAGGAATACCAAGGGCTTGATGCCATTTCATACGCTCTTCCTTCCAGAACGAGAACCACTTCAGTTCCTCACCCGGA
>JAEERB010000134.1 GCA_016285615.1 Bacteroidales bacterium | reverse complement strand
ACTGAGTTCATGATTCTTCGTGATGACTATGTTCCCAAGAGCGACACCATTTCAAAGGCCGTTTCTACACAGCCTATTGCAGTGGTTCTCGAAAGAACTATTCCTATCACAGTTGAAGGTGAAGTTGTCAAAGGTAAATGCTTCGCTAATAACAAGACTTTCGACTTCCAGTTGGGTAACAACTCTGCCGATATTTACATGAATTACGCTGATGCTACGAGATTCTTGAAGGAAATGATCATCACCGTTGATGATTTTGAAGCCAAGGACAAAGCTATCAAGGCTGAAGACGGCTCTATCATCGAAGGTTCGGTTCTCTACCTGAAGAATCTGAAACTTGGTGAAGATGAAGCAGATAATGTTAAGGTTATCGTGAAGAAGTCGATGCCTGCACCTTTCGTAATCGGTTCGGATTACATTTCTGACGAATTCGGAAGTTTTGTTGTTGACAAAGACAAAAAAATGATTATTTTTGCAAAGTAATTTTTGAAACAAAATTATATTGCCGGAGAGATGGGTGAGTGGCTGAAACCAACAGTTTGCTAAACTGTCGTACTGGCAACGGTACCGCGGGTTCGAATCCCGCTTTCTCCGCAAAAGTCCCGAAATTCGCTGATTTCGGGACTTTTTTAATATAAGGAAAATGGATATCAAGCGCACCATTTCTGCACATCCCATCTGGGTTATCGTCATCCTCTCCCTGTTGACGCGCCTGCCGTTTCTGTTTCACGGCTATGGGGTGGAAGAGGACTCGTATGGGTTGGTGCTCACAGCACAGCGTATTGCCGAGACTGGCGTTTATGAGATGTCGCGCGCGCCTGGGCATCCCGTGCAGGAACTGATCCTGTCGCGCATTCCTAACGCTCCCGACTTTGTGATGAACGGCCTCTCAATGCTCTTTGGCATGCTGGCCACCATCATGTTCTTCTTGGTCATGCGCGAATTGCGCTATCCCAAACCGTTACTGGCGGCGCTATTGCTCATGATGATGCCCGTATTCTACATCTCGTCAACTTACACCATCGATTATGTGTGGGCGTTGGCCTTCCTGATGTGTGCGTGGTGGGTGCTGCTCAAACGTCGCTATCTGCTGACAGGCTTGGCTTTGGGCCTCGCCGTCGGCTGTAGGGTTACCTCGGTTTTGTTTGCAGTGCCGCTGGTCGTTTACCTCTTTATGAACGGAAGTCCGCGCAATGCTGCCAAGCAGATGTTTCTCGTCGGCATACCGGCACTGATCATGACAGCCTTGCTCTTTTTGCCTGCGATGACGGTCTATGGTGCCGACTTCTTCTACACGTATCCGCTGCCGTATCCGCCGCTGCCGAAAGTGTTCTACAAAGGCACCGTCGGTGTGTTGGGCGTTTGGGGCTGTGTGGCGCTGGCAGGCGCCGTATTGACGATGCTCTTTCGTTGTAAGAAGTTGCAACCCGCCGAAGTCGATGACTCGCGCAGGGGTGTGCTGCTGTTCGCTATTTTGATGATTGTGATGCATTTGCTGTTGTATCTGAGGTTGCCCGAGAAGTCGGCTTTCCTCATTCCTGCGCTGCCGTTTATGATACTCCTGCTGCACCATTATCTCGTCAATGAAAAGAGTTACGCCTTCTGGTGCGCGCTCTTCCTCATATCGCCATTCTTCACTTCAGTGCAACTGGCCGACAAAGACCGTGGCTCCCTCTCTTCGCCGCTGGCCATAAATCAAGTGGTGGCAGGGCAGGAGGTGAGCCTTGATTTCATCTATGGCCCCGTCATTTCCGATGTGACTAAGCGCATCAATAAGGAACACTTTGTTTCAAAATTTATCGACAACTATCAAAAGGTAAATGAAAAAAGTGTAATTTTATGCGGTTTTTGGATGAACCATATCGAACTGAAAATGAAGCAGGAAAAGATTGATAATCCTCATGTTGTTCTGGCTCCGGGTATGTCGGCCGAGGAAATCGCCCGTTATCAGGCAGATTCATATAAGATATACTATCTGAGAGAACAAGAAAATTACAATAGGATTAAATATAACTTCTTCCCTGAAGGGCAGTCTTCATTATTTATGAAGTAATGTTCTTTAAATCAAATGGATATGAAAGAAAGAAGAATAAAGCGAATGAGTCTGTATATCAGCGGGTTAATCTACTTGCTGGTACTTTGTGGATTCAATGGACAGGCTCAGGATTTCAATCATATCTCCTTAGAGAACAAGACCTATGTGAATGATATTCATAGTGTTGTGCTTAGTCTTACGGGTAATCAGTTGAGCAAACCGGTAATTAGGCTTAACACAGACGACCGCCTGCATTTGGAGTTTGATGACCTTTCAAATGAAAGCCGCTACCTGAAATATACGCTTATCCATTGCTCACACGACTGGAAACCGGATGGGTTGAATCAGATGGAGTATTTGGATGGCTTTATGGAAGATGAGATTACCGAGATTTCCTATTCTTTCAACACGGTTACCCATTACACACAGTATGAGCTTGATTTTCCGACCGATATGCTCCGCATCACCAAGTCGGGCAACTATATTCTTTTTGTTTATGACGACACTCCCGACAATCCCGTGCTGACGCGCCGTTTTATGGTGCAGGAGCCGGTGTCGGTGGGCTTGACGGGCGTGGTGAAACAGGCCTCCGATGTCAACTACATGTTCACAAAGCAGGAGGTCGATTTTGTGGTGCACGCGGGCGTTTACGACATCCGAAATCCCATGATGTACCTGCACGCCACCATCTTGCAGAACGGTCGTTGGGACAATGCCATTTATGGTCTTCGCTACCGTTCGGGTAAGCCTGGAGAGTACAGCTTCGATTACGATAACAATGAGAACGCTTTTGATGGCTATTCAGAGTTTAAGACCTTCGATTTGAAGAGTTTGCGTTCCAATGGCAACCGTATTGTCTCGGTGGGCTACCGTCATGGGGAAAACCAGGCGTATGTGGTGGAGGACTTGGCCCGCCCGTTTGGCGCGTATGAGTCGAACAGTACGCTGAAAGGCGCTTGCTTCTACAAGAATGAAGATTTTGCCGGCGAGAATACCGAAGACTATGTGCAGACACATTTCACTTTGCGTACCGATTTCCAAGTGCGTGATGGCGACCTCTATGTTTACGGTGGCCTGACCGACTGGCAAATTATCGACGATGCCAAACTCAAGTTCAACGCCGATTACAACCGTTGGGAAACTTCCCTTTTCTTGAAACAAGGCTATTACAATTATCATTACGTATATGTTCCTAAAGGCACCCGCACCATTGACGAAACCTACATTGAAGGCAGTCATTGGGAAACTTTGAACGAGTACACCATCCTCATTTACCTGCAGGAGGAAGGCACGGTGTATGACAAGCTGGTTGGGGTAGGGACTTTTCCGTTGCGAAAATAATATTCATTATCCATAAAATCAAACAATTATGAAAAAATCATTATCGTTATTCTCTGTATTTTTGGTATTCTTGGCCATGGGCTTCGGCGATGCTGCCGGACAATTGGTTTCGGTTGTTGAAAAGGTATTCAACATTTCGCCTTTTATGGCCTCTTTTGTCTCGTTTTTCGGCCTGATTATGTTTGGTGTACTCTCGGTGCCCATGGGCGTTGTTCAATCGCGTATCGGCAAGAAATCGACCTTGATGATAGGTCTGGTATTGTTCTTGTGTGGCGCCATATTGCCAGTGATCGCCTTCTCGTTTGGCGTTATTTTGCTGTCTGTATTTTTGATGGGTGCTGGCGCCGCTATCCTGCAAGTGTCGGGCAATCCTATGATGCGTGATGTGTCGGCTGAAGGCAAGTACTCGAGCAACCTCTCATTCGCTCAGTCGGTAAAGGCCATCGGTACGCTTTCCACCTCTCTGATCATTGTGCTCATTGGCACTTCTCTGATGAAATACGGCTGGTTCTCAGCTGTAGGTCAGGATGGTGAAGCTGTCAACATGGGCTTCCGTATTCTGTTCCCCATTTTCGCTGTGGTTCTGCTTGTTACCTTGTTGCTGGTGGCTGCTTTTGTGCCTAACGCAAAGAATGAAGAGACAGAAAAGCCCACGACGGTCGGCAAGTGCATCAAAGCGTTAGGTAATCCTTACATTCTGATGATGTTCCTGGGCATCTTCTTCTACTGCGGTGCTGAGGCCTCCATGTTCAACCGTATTCCTTCCATCCTGATTGAAAACAACCCGAGCTTGACGCCAGCCATCGGCAACATCGTGCTGATTGTAGCCCTCTTTGTAGGTCGTTTCGCCGGCGGTGTCTTCTTGCGCTTTATGAAACCCAACACGTTCCTCTATGTGACGATTGGTATCTCGGTATTGGGCAATGTGCTTCTGTTCCTGCCTTACAATAGCGTTATTACCTGGTTGAGCTTCATCCTCATCGGTCTGGGCTTCGCCAATATCTTCCCGCTCATCTTCTCGATGTGCATCGACCGTATGCCCGACAAGTCGAACGAAATCTCTGGTTTGATGACGACGGCCATCGTTGGTGCCGGTATTGTGCCGCTGCTGACGGGTGCTGCTGCCAACATCAACTTCAAGTACGCCTTCATCGTAACGCTGGCTTGCTTGGCATATCTGACTTTCGTGGCCATGATGAACAGCCGCAAGGGCAATGAAACTTTAAAACAAGAATAATTAACTAAAAATCAACTTAATATGAATCCCATTTATTCAGTAGGTATAGATATCGGCGGAACCAACACCGATATAGGCATTGTAAATGAAGCCGGTCAGTGCATCGACCGCTGCAACCTTTCCACGCCCGCGTACGGCGACAATGCCGAATTGTATATGGATGACCTGGTAAAGGCCATCAACGGATTGCTGCAGAAGCATGGCATCACCGAAATTAAGGGTGTCGGCATTGGTGCGCCCAACGGCAACTATTTCAACGGCACTATCGACAATGCACCCAACCTCAAGTTCAAGGGTGAGGTAAAACTGCGCGACACGCTGCATGCCAAGATGGGCGTGAAGGTAGTGGTTACCAACGATGCCAATGCGGCTGCTTACGGTGAGAAAATCTACGGCGGTGGTAAGAACATGAACGACTTCATCATGTTTACGTTAGGCACGGGTGTCGGCAGCGGCATCATCGTGGATGGCAAACTGGTGTATGGCCACGACGGCTTTGCCGGTGAGCTGGGCCACGCCATCGTATTTCCGGGCGGTCGTCTCTGCTCGTGCGGACGTAAAGGCTGTCTGGAAGAGTACGCATCGGCGCGTGGTATCGTGCAAACCTGCCGCGAGCTGATGGCTGAGGACAAGTCGTACAACGGTCCGCTGGCTCAACTGCCTGCCGACAAGCTCGATAGTCGCGCCATTGGTGAGGCTGCCAACCAAGGCGACCCCATTGCCCTCAAGGTGTTCGAATACACGGGCTATGTGCTTGGTATCGCCATCTCTAATGCTGTGACCTTCTCGTCGCCCGAGGCTATCTTCCTCATTGGCGGCCCGACCAAGGCTGGCGATGTGCTTTTTGAACCGATGCGCAAGTCGTTCAGCGAGCATGTGCTGCCCATTTTCGAGAAAAAAGGCAAGATTCCTATTCTTCTGTCGCAGCTCAATGCCAATGATGTGGCTATTGTTGGTGCTGCTGCTTTGGTGAACGAATAGTGACGAAATAGGAGGCTCATTAACAGCGGGGATAGCCGTTCCCCGCTGTGCTGAGACCTGTCGAGTGGAGGTGTAATAGTCTCTATTTGAAAAATAAGACATTTATTTTCAATCACTTGCAAAATCAAAGAAAAAAAACGGCGAAAAGTGTTGGTGGGATTAAAAAAATATTCTATTTTTGCAGTCCCAAAACACGGGAATAGTTATTTGACATGTTGTAAATACAAGTGCCGATGTAGCTCAGTTGGTAGAGCAGCTGATTTGTAATCAGCCGGTCGGCGGTTCGAGTCCGTCTATCGGCTCTACTAAAACACTGGGGGGATTCCAGAGCGGTCAAATGGGGCAGACTGTAAATCTGTTGGCGCAGCCTTCGGAGGTTCGAATCCTCCTCCCCCCACTTCTTGCGGAAGTAGCTCATTTGGTAGAGCGACAGCCTTCCAAGCTGTAGGTAGCGGGTTCGAGACCCGTCTTCCGCTCACAAAGACTTATATTTACACAGATATATTACGGATTGATGAAAGTCGGTCCGTTTTTTTTTATGCATGGACTGCATCTGTATTTAGTTGTTAGTTGTTAGTTGTTAGTTGTTAGTTTAACGGACG
>JAEERB010000133.1 GCA_016285615.1 Bacteroidales bacterium | reverse complement strand
TTATAAACTATCGAGAAAAATATCGGCAACATAAGGCTTCTAGCCTCTGGCAGCTCCCAAAAGGAATATACTTCAAACCATGATTGAAGCTGCCAACGGCCAGAAGCCAGCAGCCAATAGCAAAATAATAAACTATCACCATGAAAGAAAAAGTAATCTGCGGCATACAACAAGTGGGCATCGGAGTCAACGACTTCGTGGAAGCCTGGAAATGGTATTACGACAACTTCGGCTTCGAGGTCAAGATCGTTGATGACGAAGGCGTGGCGGAGCGCATGCTTCCCTACACGGGCGGCAAGCCTCAGCCCCGTCGTTCGGGCATCGCGGTCAACATCCGCGGCGGCGGCGGTTTCGAAATCTGGCAACCCAAAGGCCGTGAACTCAACTACCTGAAAGAGCCTTTGCGTTTGGGCGACTTGGGCATTCTCATCGCCAAAGTGAAGACCCCCGACATTGAAACGGCCTACAACACCTTTATTAATAGAGGACTCGACATCATCAGCCCTGTCACGACCTCGCCTGCCGGACAAAAGGAGTTTTTCATGAAAGACCCCTACGGCAACCTCTTCCAGCTGGAGCAGGACGACTACGTCTTCATCGACGAGAAGAAGACCACGGGGGGCGCCAACGGAGCCTTCATTGGTGTGAGCGACATCGAGCGTTCCCTACCCTTCTACACCCAGCTGTTGGAATACGACAAGGTGGTTTTCGACCAGACAAGCGTTTTCGATGACCTGAAATGTCTTCCATGCGGTGAGAGAGCTTTGCGTCGTGTCATTCTCGAACGTTCCAAGCCTATCGAAGGGCCGTTGAGTCGCATCATGGGCACCTCGCACCTTGAACTTATTCAAAGCGTTGACGGACCTGGTAAAAAGCTCTATGAAAACCGTTACTGGGGCGACCCAGGCTACATCCACCTTTGCTTCGACGTGCGTAACATGGCTGCTGTCAAAGAAGAGGCCGAACTCATGGGACATCCTTTCGTATGCGACAGCGGTGCCGACTTCGGCATGGGCGACGCCAACGGCCATTTCACTTATGTGGAAGACCCCGACGGCACCCTCATCGAATTCGTCGAGACCTTCAAGATACCCATCGCTAAGAAATTCGGCCTTTATCTCAACCTCGCTAACAAAGACGATCACAAACCTTTGGGTATTCTCAAACTACTACGGTTCGCGAAAATCAAGAGAGAGAGCATTAAATAACAAAAAAACAGCCGACTCATTGAGCCGGCTGTTTTCATATCACTGGAAACAACTCCTTATTTGATACCCAATTTAGCTTTCACATCCTTGGTGCAGTCAACAGCATCAGTGCCCACATAGACAGCGGCACCTGTGGCCAGGTCGAGAACATAGGTATATCCCTTTTCCTTACCCACCGTGTTGATGGCATTCTGAATCTTGTCGAGGATAGGCTTCAACAACTCGGCACGCTTGGCTTCAAACTCGTTCTCGGCATTGGCTTGGAACTGTTGGATACGGGTCTGGAGGTCAACGATTTCTTTTTCCTTTGATTGCTTTACCAGATTCGACATTGTGGCTTGGTTAGCCTCGTAGTCTTGCATCTTGGTCTGATACTCCTTGGCCATGGTCTCCAACTGGCTCTGGAGTTCGCCATAATATTTCTCCAAATCTTTTTCAGCTTTGGATTTGTCAGGCATGGCATCAAGGACCTCAGCCGTATTGACGTGTGCAATCTTCACTTGAGCTTGGGCAACACCGCTCATCACAAAGAGAGCAACACCCAGAAACAAAACTTTAAATACTCTTTTCATTTTATTCTATTGATTTTTAATAATTTAATTATCACATACTTATCAATTGGAGCGGCAAAGATAAGAATAATTTGCTTTCCTTCGCTTAATTCCCAGTTAATTCTTAGGTTTTACATTAGTGCCTTTGGATCCACCTGATGCGCTACCCTTATTTATAGACGTGCTGCCTTTACCGCCAGAGGTGGTGCCCCCCACCGTGGTACTTCCAGCCTTACGACGGTCTTCACGACGAACAGTCTGCATAACATTGCCGAGTTGGTCAAGCACTTCATCACTGACATCGTTCTTGTCGCTGGCATAAAGTACAGAGGTACCCGAAGCCAAGTCAAGGATGAAAGCGTAGTTTTTGGTTTGGGCCACTTCCTTCATGGCTGTGTAGACCTTTTCCTGAATAGGCTGAATCAACTCGGTACGCTTCTGATAGAGCTGGCCTTCGGAACCGAAATACTGCATCTGCAAATTTTTGGCTTCCTGTTCCTTGTCGACGATGGCTTGCTCACGGGCACGCTTTTGATCTTCCGAGAGCAACAACATTTCGGTTTGGTACTTGCTATACATCTCAGACACCTTGTCGTAAACGGCTTTCACTTCTTTCTGCCATTTCGCCGACATGGCATTGAGTTCTTCCTGGGCATCACCGTATTCTGGAATGTTTTCCATGATGTACTCAGAATCGACATAGACGATTTTCTGTCCACCGCCAAGTTGTGCATGGGCGGTCATCATACCGCCACAAACTAAGGCAGCGGTCAAAATCAAAGTTTTAAATGCTTTCATTTTTATAGTGTTTCTAATTGTTTTCTTGTTTGTTATTGCAATAATCGTTCCAAAAACATATTTAAATTCAAAGATTCAAAATTCAAGATTCAAAATACTGGATTGCTTCGTTCCTCACAATGACACAAAGTACTACTAACTCTAAACTCCAAACACTCAACTCTAAACTAATCAATAGATCCGCCAATGGAGAAGTGGAACTGGCTGTGGTTGTCGCCTGTGGTGCCAAACACATCATCAAAGCCATAGCCCCAGTCAAGACCGAGCAAGCCGAACATGGGCAGATAGATACGCACGCCGACACCTGCCGAACGCTTCACATCAAAGGGATTGAAGTCCTTGAACCCAAGCCAACAGTTACCGGCTTCGAGGAAGGTCAAGGCATAAATGGTGGCCTGTGGATTCAAAGAAAGTGGGTAACGCAGTTCCAAAGTGTATTTCGTCATCATATCGCCGCCTTGGTTGGAATTGTTATAGTGGCCCGGAGTCAGTGAACTGTTGGCATAACCACGCATACCGACCAACTCGCGGCTATCGAATGAATAGTTAGCCAAACCGTCGCCGCCCAAGAAGAAACGGTGGAAAGGCGTGGGACCAATCTGCTTATTATAATGGCCCAAATAGCCAAAACGAACACGGGTCATCATCACGAGTTTTTCGTAAAGCTCAGTGTACCAAGCCGCCTTGAAGGTCCAACGGTGCATCTCAATCCATTTGTACTTCTCGTTCTCAGAAAGAGTAGAATAGTCCTTATTTGCAAACAACGAATAGGGTGGCGTAATCTCAAGTCCCAGTTGGAACTCAGAGCCATTACGCGGATATAGGGGTTGGCTTACCGAGTTGCGCGACAACACAAAGCTATAACTGATTAGGTTGAACTTGCCGTTACCATCACCCACATTCAAAAAAGTATTCTGGTAATTATGGAGGTTGTAACGTTTCACATTAAGGCCATGGAAAATTGCAAAATAGTCGTCAGGCCAAGTCAGACGGCGACCCAATCCAACGGTACCACCTATCATGTTGATCCAGCCGTACCGCGAATCGGTTTTTTCATAGCTGTTGGAATAGAACGACTGATTGAACGCCACCGTAAACGAATTGGGCTTGCGACCACCCAACCAAGGCTCAGTGAACGATACGCCATAAGTAAGGTAATAACGGCCCACGGTACTGACGCTCAGCGCAAGCTTCTGTCCGTCGCCCATCGGCAAAGGACGCCATGCCTTCTTATTGAAGATGTTGCGCATGGAGAAGTTGGAAAACTGCAAGCCAGCCTCAAGCATCAGATAGCCAGCGGCAAAACCTGCAGAGAAACGAATTTGGTCGGCAGCTGCTTCCTCCACAGAATAGTTAATGTCAACAGTGTTGTCAGCAGGATTGGGCTGCACATCGGGGTTGATGGATTCCTGATTGAAGAAGCCGAGGGTAGCCAACTCACGAACGGAACGCACCACATCGCTTCGACTGAACAGCTGTCCAGGACGCGTGTAGAGCTCACGCAACACGACATGGTCGTATGTCTTCGTGTTTCCGACCAAATTGATATTGCTGATACGAGCCTGTTTACCCTCGTTGAGACGAATCTCAAGGTCGATGGAGTCGTTTTCAACGGCGACTTCCACGGGGTCAACGCGGAAGAAAAGATAACCATCGTCCATATACAGCGAGCTGATGTCGAGATTGGTCTCGCTATAGTTCAGGTTCTTGTCAAGCAACTCCTTATTATATACATCGCCTTTCTTGATACCCAATATGGAGTTAAGGGTCTCGGCGGTGTATTTGGTGTTACCCGTCCAAGTGATGTTGCGATAATGGTATTTGTTGCCTTCGTCAATGACGAGGTCAATACCCAAGTTCCTGTCATCAATGCGATACACCGAGTCGCTGACAATGCGTGCATCACGATAACCTTTAGCGTTGTATTTCTCGATGATATGTTTCTTATCTTCCTCGTAGTTCTTTTCCAGGTATTTCGAGGCCTTAAAGATACGTGGGCGATAGTTGTCATAGAAGTATTCTTCTACACCGTTGATGGCTCTCAAAGGATGTAAAGTCACCACATCAGCTACAGTGTTCACAATCAGCGGTCCCAGCGGATTCAACGGGTCGAAATGGCCACGTTGTTTGGTCTCCTTCATTGACATCAGCACCTGTCCATCAGCAAGATTCTCATTACCTATCACGTTGATCTTGCCAATCCTTACCTTATCACCCTTGTCGATATTGATGACCATATCAATATAATTCTCGCGAGCCGTGTCAGCCTTTTGTTCAATGTCAATGTCCACATTGAAATAGCCCTTGTCATAATAGAAATCCTCAATGATGCGGGTGGTCTTGGTCAGCAAATGCTCAGTGGCAATATCACCCCGCGAAAGGTTGATTTTGTTACGGATATCATCGGCCTCACTTTTCTTGATGCCCTTGAAAGAGAACTTCGAAACACGCGGTTTCTCCTTGATCACGATTTGCAAGAACACCTTGTTACCCACAAAATCGGTGGCATTGATGGCAACGTCCTCAAAAAGGCCCTGTTCCCAAATCTTACGGATGCCATTCGAGATTTCGTCGCCCGGGATAGAGATAGTCTCACCTACTCTCAGATTGGCAATCATGCTTAACATCGATCCATCGACATATTTGGCACCGTCGACTACGATGCCGCCGATTTCGTATTTCTGTGGACGTGCATAGTCAATATCCGACAGGTCGTCGCCAATCTGAATTTGGGCAATACTGCTGTTACCGAAGCCCAAAAGAGCCACGAAAAACAGCATTATGGGTAAATATCTCAATCGCATAGTTCTTTCTTTCAATTTATTTAGTTGTCACTTGCTCGCTGGTCTTTCCAAAACGGCGTTCACGATGCTGATAGTTCAAAATCGCCTCATATAAGTCTGCCTTGCGGAAATCAGGCCAATACTTTGGAGTGAAATACAATTCGGAATAAGCCAATTGCCAAAGCAAGAAATTGCTGATGCGTTCCTCGCCACTAGTGCGGATCAACAGTTCCGGGTCGGGCATGCCAGCAGTTGAGAGATAGGACGAAATCGTTGCGTCATCGATGGCATCGGGAGCGAGTTTACCCGCAGTTACATCCTGTGCCATACGCTGGGCGGCTTGCTTCAAATCCCAACGGCCCGAATAACTCAAAGCTAAGGTCAATGTCATTCTGGTGTTATGGCTCGTGTCGGCAATGGCTTGCATCAGTTGGTCGTAGTTGGCCTTGGGCAGACTCTTCAAGTCACCGATGGCATTCAACTTGATGCTGTTTTTGTTCATCGTAATCACCTCTTTGGTGATAGTGGTGGCCAGCAAAGACATCAGTCCGCTGACTTCAGCCAAGGGCCGGTTCCAATTCTCGGTAGAGAAAGCATAGAGGGTTAGATAATTTACACCCAGCTCTGCACAGCCCTCCGACACTTCACGCACCGATTGTATAGCACTTTGATGTCCAAAAAGGCGAGCCTTCCCTCTCTCCTTGGCCCAGCGTCCGTTGCCGTCCATGATAATCGCGACATGCTGTGGCAAGCGTTCGCGGTCTATTTGTTGCATCAGTTGGTCTTTCAGTTCCATAGGTCAGAATTTGCTTAAGTTACAGCCCCTTCCATCGGGCAAATTGAATTTCCAAGTCAGCGACACGCGAGCCATGCCGAACCAGTCGTTAAAAGCTGAGTTGCCGCGCTGTTGGTTTTCGGTATAGTGTCCATTTGGATTAGTCGTGGGATGTCCTTGGGCATTCACTGGAATTCCCGACGGTGTCGCTGTGGGGTCAGTAAGGTCATAGTACATGCCGTCAATAATAACGGTAGCATGTTGATCATCGG
>JAEERB010000132.1 GCA_016285615.1 Bacteroidales bacterium | reverse complement strand
CATGGTGCATACATACATAGGCATGGCAATCACCAGCACAAGCAGCATCATGACTATCGGAGGCAGGTTCAGCGAGGCAAAGAAGTTGTCGGGCACGAAAACGGTAATCAGCGCACCTAATGCCAAACCGATAATGAGCCACTTGCCGATGTTTTGGAACATCTCAATAAAGCTGTAATATAGTAAATCCTTGATTTTCTGTCCGAAAGATCGCTTTTCAACATGTTTGGGTGTATTGTTATGCACCACAATCTCATCTTTCGAGAATTGTGCTGTAACGCAGCCGCCTGCCAATCCTGTGATGAGTGCCACCACGGGACGCAGAATAGCGAAGGGTAGGCCCAACATGGAGTAAGTGGCAATAATGGAATCGACACCCGTTTGCGGGGTGGCAATCATAAAGGCAACCGTGGCACCTCGCGAAGCGCCGTCTCTGCGCAGAGAGACCGCCGTGGGAATAACACCGCACGAACATAGTGGTAAGGGAATGCCTAACAGCGTGGCCCATAGCACCGATTTGAAGTTTTCCTGACCGAGATATTTCTCAAAAACACCTTGAGGCACAAAAACATGCAAGATGCCAGCAATGAGAAATCCTATCATCAGATAGGGGGCCATTTCGCATAACATGCTGAAAAATGAGAAGAGGATGGAGGACATGACGGTGAATCGTTTAAGTGGTGAATTGTTGAAGAAGAGACGCACGGCCGTGCGTCTGTACTTTATTTTTTTCTGTTATTTGAATTGTGAATTATGTTTTTCGTCTCCTTATGGCAGTCATCTCGAAACTGGCATCCCCCGCAGCCGCAACTGCATTTGCCCGATTTTCTTTGTTTGTAGCGGGCATAAATGGCGGCGGCAACGGCTGTCACAATGACGATGAGTATGATGATGCTTGCGGCGTTCATAGTGTTGTCATTTAAGCGATTAGATAAATAATCCGGCTATCAGATAACCAATCCAAGCGGCTACCCAAGCTACGGCACATTGGAAAAAGATCATCCAGAGTGCCCACTTGCTGCCTAATTCGCGGCGTACCGATGCAATAGCGGCCACGCACGGTGTGTATAACAAGCTGAAAATGAGTAGTGGAATGGCGGTGAGAGTAGTCAACGACTCGGTCATATTAAGCACTTCCATGGTGGAAACGACGCTCTCTTTGGCCAGGAAGCCCGAAATGAGCGAGGTGACAATGCGCCAGTCGTCCATGCCCAACGGCTGGAAGATGAAGGCAATGCCTCCAGCAATAGTGGCCAACATGCTGTCGGCGCTATCTTCCACCATGTTGAAGCGGAAGTCGAACGATTGCAGGAACCACACCACCAACGTGGCCAGGAAGATGACGGTAAACGCTCTCTGTACAAAGTCTTTGGTCTTGTCCCACAGTAGGTGGCCCACATTCTTGGCGCCGGGCATACGGTAGGGTGGCAGTTCCATGACAAAGGGCGTGGTCTCTTTGCTTTTGCGGAATGCTTTGGAAATCAGGGCCACAACAATGCCGACGAGAATGCCCAGCAGATAGAGGCCCACCATAATTAATCCCGTGTGGTTGGGGAAGAAGGCGTTGGTGAGGAAGCCGTAGATGGCAATCTTAGCCGAGCAACTCATAAACGGCGTAAGAATGATGGTTCGCTTACGGTCGTAAGTGGACGGCAATGTGCGGGTAGCCATCACGCCAGGCACGGTGCAGCCGAAACTGATGAGCATGGGCACGATGCTTCGTCCCGAGAGGCCCAACTTGCGTAGCAGACCATCCGAAATGAAGGCTATACGTGCCATGTAGCCACTATCTTCCATTAGTGAGAGGAAGAAGAAGAGTACGATGATGATGGGCACAAAACTGAGCACGCTGCCCACACCGCCGAAGATGGCGTCCACAACGAGTGATCGGATGGGCTCGCTGACTTGCCATTCAACGAAGGCTGTGTTGACCATGTCGCCCAGGGCGGTGATGCCCGCATCAAGCAGATCTTGCAGCCAGGCACCTATGACATCGAAGGTTAGCCAGAACACCAAGGCCAATATCAAAATGAACATAGGCAGCGCCGTGTACTTGCCTGTCAGCAGGCGGTCGATTTTGCCGCTTCTGACACGATCTTTGTTCTCTCTTGGCTTTACTACAGTTCTGGCACACAGATGTTTAATGAAGGCGAAGCGCATGTCAGCCATAGCCGCATTGCGATCCAACCCGCGTTCTTCTTCCATCTGTTTGATAATATGTTCGATGGTTTCTTGCTCATTTTGAGTTAGTTGCAAGGCACTCATAACACTCTCGTCACCTTCAACCAACTTGTCGGCTGCAAAACGAGAAGGCAAGCCGGCTTTTTCGGCATGGTCCTCAATCAGGTGCATGATGCTATGCAGACAGCGGTGCACGGCGCCGCCTTCTTCATTCTTTACGCAAAAGTCCTGACGGATAGGCGTTTCCTGGTATTTAGCCACGTGGATGGCGTGTTCTACCAATTCGTCAACACCTTCATTCTTGGCTGCCGAGATGGGCACAACGGGAATGCCTAACAACTTCTCCATCTCATTGACACGGATGGCGCCGCCGTTGTTCTTTACTTCGTCCATCATATTTAATGCCAGCACCATAGGAACCCCCAGTTCCATCAGTTGTACTGTTAGATAGAGGTTGCGCTCAATGTTAGTGGCATCCACAATATTGATGATAGCCTTGGGCTTCTCGTTCAGAATCATGTTGCGGGTGACAATTTCTTCGGCAGAGTAGGGCGACAGCGAATAGATGCCAGGCAGGTCGGTGACCAACGTGTCGGCGTGCCCTTTGATGGCGCCGTCTTTACGGTCAACAGTGATTCCAGGGAAATTGCCCACGTGCTGGTTGGCTCCTGTCAGTTGGTTGAAGAGGGTAGTCTTGCCGCTGTTTTGTTGGCCTGCCAAAGCAAAGGTCAGCTTCGAGCCCTTAGGCAGCGGATTTTCATCCGTAGCAGAATGGTATTTGCCTTCCTCACCCAAGCCAGGGTGGGCATTATGTTCATGCAACGCCGCATTATACGGCACATTGTCAATCAGAGAACCTAACTCTTCGTCGGCCTGTTGGGTGTTGTCGAGTGGAACAATCTCAATCTCAGCTGCTTCAGCCAATCGCAACGAGAGCGAGTATCCGTGAATCTTAACCTCCATCGGGTCGCCCAGAGGGGCATATTTGAGCACTTTGATTTCAGCTCCCGGTATCAAACCCATATCTAAAAAGTGCTGTCGTAATGCTCCTTGTCCGCCAATGGCTTGTATAAGAGCAGATTGTCCGATTTGTAATTCTTTGAGAGTCATGATGAGATTTGGTTGTTAGTCTTTAGTTTTTAGTTGTTAGATAATCTATCTTATTATAAATTGTTAATTGTACATTATTCATTATCAAAAGCTTATCCCCAGTCGTAGGGCCATAAACAAAGGATTTTTGTAAGTTTCTTCGGTGCCGGCAGGGGTGATAATGTATTGGATGTCAGGTTGTAAGTAGAAGTGCTCGTTGAAGGTGTATTGATAGGTGAATTCAAGGGCGGTTTCTTGTCCAAAGTCATTATTCAACCATGAGGATGTACAAGCCAAACCCAAACAATCTTTCCCTTTTTTCGAGAAAATGCCCGTAAAATGCATTCCTGCAGACCAATGGACAAAGTTTTCACTCTTAGCTTTGGGAGTCCATGCGGCAGTAAGGAACAGAGCCAGATTGCGTTCCTGCCGTTTCCACAAGATTTGTTCGCCACAAAAATGGACTTCTATAAGGCGTTTGGCGGTCTGATAGACGGTACCAATTTTGTACGTGCCTGCCATCTCTTGACGGATGTTGGTGAGGAACTCGATTTCGCCAGCAATGACGGCGCCTTTATCGGGTCTAAAGCGCCATTTTATATTGTAAGGGTTTTCGTCAAATCCCAATGGCGAATCGTAAGCACCTGCTCTGATGTTGAGCCATGGGGTGGCATTCCAATTCACGGTCAGTCCCCATGAGTTGATAGGGAACATAGGCACGTCAAAAGAGCTGGCCAAAACAGAGTTGATACCGAAAGAGCTGTTTAAAAACAGAGAGGCATGGTCAAGAAAAGCATAAGCGGCATTGAAATCGTGCAGACCTGCAGTGATGTCAACGGGACCGATATTCTGTTGGAAATAAATGTTTTGCAAAAAAATATGATTGCCAGCTTCGATATTGTCGGCTACTTGGAAATCGCCTAACCACGAGTCTGTCGGGGTTGCTCCGTGAGTGGAGGCGCCGCCAATAGTGAGACTGCCGCCCTTCCACCAGCCAGCGGCTTCGGTATTGAAGGTGATGTTCATGGTAGCATATCCTAAAAAGCCAAAACCCTGTTTGATGCCGCCCATAGCATTACCTGCAAAATCGCCCGTATAGGTGGCCTCAAAGTCGAATAGGCGACGTGGAGGCTCTAGCAAGCTGTCAGGGGTTTGTGCTGAAAGGTTGTGTGCCACATTCATTAATATGCAACTAAGGCATAGCGTTTTCATTTGCGTTAAGGCATAATGTGTGGTGTTTGTCAGTCGCCCAATGACTGATGAACACAATCGGTACGTTTTTGATTTTCCATGATGGCCGTCGTGGAAAATCAAAGGAGTCCTTCGATTTTTCATTAGTAGGTGTGTTGCTTTAAATTTGTTGCAAAAATACTGCGACTTTATTTCCCTGTCAATCCCTATTATTAGGGATTTTTTCTTGAAAATCTACTTAAATGTGTAGTTTGGCGTTGAAACGATACAGAAAAAAGTTGGCTTAGGTCTTCTGTTGTTGCTTCTTGGCTGCGGGAAATAGTACATTGTTGAGAATCAGTCTGTAACCTGCCGAATTGGGGTAGAGATCCAAGTCGGTGGCCTTGTCGTTCACCAAATGTTGGTAGTCTTCTGGGTCGTGGCCCGAGTAGAATGTCCATGTGCCGCGCCCGTATTCGCCGTGTATGTAGCGAGCTTCGTCAAATTGCGGGGCATCACCCATAATGACTACTGTAGGCTTGATTTTGTCTTTCTTGAACGCTGTCGTTTGTCCCATAAAGCCCGGAATGACCGTCAAGTGGTTTTGGCAGAGCATACAGGGTACAGGGTCCCATTTGGCCGAGAACTCGAACAAGGTGAAAAAGTCGTTCTTCTTGTTGTTGAAATGCAACTGCGCCTCCACGTCAATGTCCGAAATTTCGTATTCGTAAGCATTGGTGACAATATGGAAATTGGTGAAAGCGAAGGTGTTATCGTAATTAAGCTTTGATTGGGCGTCGGGGTCTATCGGGTCGCCGTCGAACATGACATCGCAGATGTCCACACCATCTGCCGCCAGGGCCACGTCATAGCTGTCGGGGCCTGAGCACATGGCGAAGAGGTAGCCGCCACCAGCTACAAAATCACGTATTGATTTGGCCACGGCTAACTTCATCTGTGAAACCTTTGAGAAGCCCAATTTAGTGGCCATATCCTTGTTTTCTTGCACATCTTGTTGATACCATGCGGCATTGCGGTAACTCATCCAAAACTTGCCGAATTGGCCCGTGAAATCCTCGTGGTGCAAGTGCAGCCAGTCGTACTTGGGCAGTGAGCCACTGAGCACCTCCTCATCGTAAATCACATCGTAGGGAATTTCGGCGTAGGTAAGCACCAATGTCACTGCATCGTCCCATGGCAATTTGTTCTTGGGTGAATAAACCGCGATTTTGGGAAGTTTGGTGAGTCTTATCTCGTTCATATTGGCGTCGATAGCGGCAATCTCCTGTTGGATAGCCTCGGCTTGCACATCGGCAATCACTTGGTAGGAGACATTGCGCACCACACACTCGTTCTCAATAGATGACGCATATTGGCACATGAAACTGCCGCCTCGGTAGTTGAGTAGCCAGCTCATATCAACATCGTGGGCCACTGCAAAGTAGGCTATGCCGTACGCCTTGAGATGGTTTTTCTGCGTCAGATCCATGGGAATTAAGATGTAAGAGGCGAAAACCGAGGTGTACAGGAATAGCAGAATTAGTAAGGTAAGAATTTGTTTTCCAGTTCGATATAGTAGTTTCATGAGTGGATAATTAATAAGTGTCGTGGCTATCGTATCAATGTGATGTTGCCTTTTTTGATGAAGCGTTGTTTGCCGTGGCATGTGGCTTCCAGATAGAAATCATATATGCCGGGCTGGCAAATCTTGCCTCTGAAAGTGCCGTCCCAACCATCTTCAATGTTCTCACTTTCAAATACTTTCTCGCCCCATCGGTCGTAGATGCGGAGGATGAACGACAAGAGGAACTCATTGCCGCGCACATAGAAGACGTCGTTCTTGCCGTCGCCGTTGGGCGTGAAGGCGTTGGGTACAAAGATGAATGGCTCTTTGCAGATCACTTCTTTCACTTTGACACAAGCGGTATCCTGCTTGCGACAGCCGTTGAGGTCGGTGACGGTAACCGTGTA
>JAEERB010000131.1 GCA_016285615.1 Bacteroidales bacterium | reverse complement strand
CAGCAGTTTATCGCTCACATCTCTCCTGATCATATCCATAAATAACACATCAACACGTTGCTTTTGTAGTTTCTCTATCATTTCAATGATACTGGAATAGGTATCTAGCAAATGAACGGAATAGAAATGATTGATATAGTTCACAAAAACATCTTCAACATGCGTATCCTGAACAAACAGGATACAATTAAGTTTCGCCATAAAACAATCACTTTTTAGTTAACAATAGTGAAACAAAATTAATTGATTATTCAAAACTTAATCTACTGAAAAACAAAAAAGTGACAAATAGCGATTTATCTGATACAAAGATATTTTTCTATAAGAAAATCTTCTTTTATCTTAAAAAAAGTGCATAATAACCCTTAAAAATCCTAATAAATGAATAAAATGCATATTTATTTGCCAAAAAGAAACATATAACCCTCAAAAATGAACATATAGCCATTTTTGTTTACACGATACAAAACAGATAGTCTAAGAAAAAAATACTTTTTTCTCAATTTTTGCGCGCAAAAACGGCAACAACTTAATCAAAATCGGGTCTTTCGCGAGTTTTCTTTTCCTCATTACAGCCTGACGGATCGCCGGTATAAGCTTTCGGAATGGGGAACTCCATACCTGGATATTTTTCCGGATTATGAACAGCCTTATAGTAAGGAAGTTCCGGATCAGCATAGCACTTGCTCATAAAGAGTGCAAACACAGGCAATGCGGCTCGCGCACCTTGACCATAGGTGATTGTCCGGAAGTGTGCGGCGCGATCCTCGCAACCAACCCACACACCACAGGTCAGCATGGGCGTATAACCCACAAACCATGCATCCGACTGATTGTCAGTGGTTCCCGTCTTTCCTGCCAAGGGGAAATCCATATTGTAAGGTGCACGACGCAGACGTTGGCCAGTACCATAATCCACTACGCCCTGCATCAACCGAACAGTCTTGAAGGCCGTAATCTGGTCGATAGCTTCGTTGGTCTTGGGTATGAACGAATGAATAACATTACCCTGCTTGTCGCAAATCTTGGTGATGAACGTCGGCTCAACATACACCCCTTGATTGGGGAAGCAGTTGATGGCTCCGACCTGCTCATACAGCGACAACTCGCACGCACCCAGACAAATAGATGGAACGGCGGGGATGTCGGAGGTCATGCCCATGGCACGCACCAGCCGGATAACTTCCTCTGGGCCATAGATTTTCATCAGGTAAGCCGACACATGGTTAAGCGACTGCGCCAAAGCCTCTCGCAACGGCAGCATCTGCCCTTCTTTGTAGTGGCTTGAGTTCTTAGGTGTCCATGTGGTTCCTTCGGGCAAATGGAAAGTCACCGGCACATTGGGCACCATCGTGCAGGGCGTAAACTCGCCATGCTGCATTGCCACAGTATAAACGTATGGCTTGAAAGTGGAGCCCACTTGACGCCTCGACAACTTCACATGGTCGAACTGGAACATCTCGTAGTTGGGACCGCCCACGTAGGCCTTCACAAAGCCTGTATTCACATCCATCGCCATCATACCACACTGCAGGAAAGACTTCATGTAACGAATAGAATCCATGGGCGTAAGCAGTGTGTCGCGTTTGCCGTTGTAGGTGAACACCTTCATCCTTATCGGCGTGTTGAAGGCCTTCATAATCTCAGCCTCCGTAGCACCGCTCGACTTCATCTTCATATAACGGTCAGATCGCCTTACAGCGGCTTTCATGATTCGGTCAATCTCCTCCTGACTGATTTTATAGAAGGGCGCATTCTTCCATCCTTTCCAATGGTCGAAGAAGAGCGGCTGCAGATACTGGCAAACATGCTCTTTCACAGCATCTTCGGCATACTGCTGCATCCGAGAGTCGATGGTGGTGTAAATCTTCAACCCATCCACATAAATATCATAAAACGTACCGTCATCTTTGGGATTCTGGCGGCACCACTCCTTCAAATACTGGCGCAAATACTCTCTAAAATAGGTTGCTTTACCTACCGTGTGAGTTTGCATTTTAAAGTTGGAAATATCAATCGGAATGGCCTTGATAGAATCACATGCTTTTTCAGTCAGATACTTGTACTTCTCCATCTGGTTCAGCACCGTATTGCGTCGTTGAAGTGCGGCTTCGGGATTGCGGCGCGGACTATACTTGGTGGAGGCTTTCAGCATGCCCACCAACATTGCCGACTCCTGTACCGTCAGATCCTTAGGTTCCTTGGCAAAGTAGGTATTGGCTGCCGACCGGATACCCATTGAGTTGCTGCCAAAATCGACCGTATTGAAGTACATGGCAATAATCTCATTCTTCGAATACTCGCGTTCCAACTTGGCTGCCACCACCCACTCTTTCAGTTTGGTCAACACCAACTTCAGCTTGTTGGAATTGGGATCGCGGGGAAAAAGGTTTTTGGCCAGCTGTTGAGTAACCGTACTACCACCACCCTTCTTGTTGAAAGTGACTACGCCCGTAATCACACGCATCAGCGCGCGCACATCCACGCCCGAATGCTTGTAAAAACGAGCATCCTCGGTAGCCACCAAGGCTTGGGTTAGATTATCGGGCAAGTCGGAAAAATGGCAATTGGAGCGGTTTTCAAGATAATACTTGCCTAGCAATTCGCCGTCATACGAATAGACCTCCGAGGCCAGATTGGTTTTGGGATTTTCCAATTCCAAAAATGAAGGCATAAAACCCAACCAACCTTGCGAAATCATAAAGAAGATGGCCACAACACTCAAAACGCCCACTGTATATAAAATCCAGAACGGCTTAATCAATTTTGAGCGAGGAGCCTTTGATTTCCTGCTTTTTTGAGGCTTAGGATCATTCGTATTATACATTGCGGATATATTTTGCTAACAAACGATACTCTTTACTTTTTATTTTCCTGATGATTGAGAAGCGTAATACCGAAATAGGCAATCCCCTTCACCTGCTCTGCGCGCATGGCCTGAACCACGGTAAACTTATAGACACCCTTCTGCGGGAAGCGCACATTAGGCTTGAAAAGAAAACGATTCTCCTTCACGCGCCCCACTCCCTTGCCTGTCCAATGACCATAAGGGTCGCTCAAGATGCAACCCAACGTATCCTGGGCCTTGTAGCCATTGGGAAATTCAGTGTCCATAAACAGGTAGAAATTCTGTGTCTCGAAATCGACCGTGTTGCCCACATTGATATAGAAGTCGTAATAGGCCAGCGAGTCGGTAATCTCGAACTCATACTCCAATTGGGTATTCATATTCCAAACCTCCCCTTTTAAGGTGTCCATCTTCTCATAGAACACATCGCGCTGACACGAGACAACCAACAGCAAAAAGAGAGCAAGTAACGGAACGACTACCTTGTTTTTCATATTATCTTAACAATCAATTATTTGTCTTCAATATTTTTCAGTTCATCCAAACTATAGCTGATGCCCTCATCCACTTTCTTTTGGTTAACGATGGCAAACTCTTCCAGTGTTTCGGGATATTTGCCATTATTGTTCATCTCAATAATTTCCTTCACTTTGTCAAGCGGAATGGCAAAGATGGTGGAGCTGTCGTTGGCGTAAGAATACCACACGATACGTTTGAAAATGTCGAGTTTATTGAAGAAACCCTTGCCCTGCTTGGTTTTCAGATGGACATTAGGTTGTGGGAAGTCTTTCATCAACTCAACATAGGTCGACTGCTCGAAGTTGAGGCAGCATTTCAGTTTGCCGCACTGGCCGGCCAGTTTCTGGGGGTTGAGCGACAGTTGCTGAGTACGGGCGGCAGATGTGGATACCGACTGGAAGTTAGTCAACCAGGAAGAGCAGCACAACTCGCGACCGCAAGTGCCGATGCCGCCTAACCGCCCTGCCTCTTGACGCACACCAATCTGGCGCATCTCAATACGAATCTTAAACTGCTCGGCCAAAATCTTAATCAACTCGCGGAAATCGACACGGTCTTCGGCTGAGTAATAGAAGATAGCTTTTGTTCCATCTCCCTGATATTCAACGTCATTCACCTTCATCTTCAAGTTCAAATCCCAGGCAATGTAGCGCGAGTCGAGCATGGTTTTTTGCTCCTTCTTCACAATCTCCACCCATTTTTCAATGTCGGAAGCCTTGGCGGTGCGGTAGATTTTCTTGGTAATATCCTCAATCTTAGCTCTTTTGTGCTTCATCTGGTTTTTCACCGACAATCCCAGCATCGAAACGATGCCGATATCATGTCCTGGCGAAGACTCAACGGCCACAATATCACCCACTTTCAGCACCAATCCTTCGGGAATGAGGTAGAAATCCTTGTGATTATTCTTAAAACGCACCTCAGCGATAGGAAATTCCAAATATTCGATAGAGATATCCATTTGTGAAATCCAATCGTAACTGCTTAATTTACAACACGATTGTTGATAATTAGAGCAATTTACTTCGTTTTTGTCGGGCAGGTCTGACATGCCGCGTGTAAGGAACGGATTCTGCGATATCTTTTCAGCCTCGGGACTCATTCCGGCACGGATATCCATGTCGAGGTATTGGTCGAGGTTTTCAATTTGGGTTGGGTCTTTATCTATTTCCTTGAATTGTTTTTTCTTTTCCTTTTCTTCTTCTTTTTCCATTCTTCTTCTATATAACTTATTTAAAGTTAGTTATAATAAATAACTATTAAACTTTTTTTTCTTTACCAAAATGCAAAGGTACATCAAAAATTTGAAATAGACGAGTGCACAGATGGAATAAAATGAGTAAAAAAATGTAATTTTGCAGCACTAAAAAGCACCTTAGCATGAGAAAAGCCACCCGACTTCTATTTCCTTTACTTTCCATAGTTGTCATTGTGGCAAGCATTCTTATTGCGGCGTCTATCGGAGTGGTCAAGATTCCGTTCCCCAACATCATCAAAATCATTATAAGCCAACTCGGACTAGCTGATGCTTCGGGACTTGCGCACACCGAAGTGGTTACCATCTGGGAATTGCGGCTGCCACGTATCCTCATGTCACTGACGGCGGGCGCGGCGTTGGCCATCTGCGGTGCCGTATTCCAATCCATCTTCCGCAATCCCATCTGCGACCCTTACATCTTAGGCATCTCCTCGGGAGCCTCGCTCGGTGCCGCCACCGCCTTCATCCTCGGCTGGGACGCGTTCCTGTTCGGCATAACACTGCCAGCACTCGTCACCGCACTGCTAACCCTGCTTGTCATTATGGGCATCGCGCGACTCAGTCGGCAAAAAACCACTCACACGCTGCTGCTCACCGGCATTGCAATCAATTTCCTTATCTCGGCCGTCATCACCCTGCTGATGGTAGTCAACCAAAAGGAGATGCACAAGATAATCTTCTGGACCATGGGCAGTTGCGCAGGCACCACATGGAACGACATCCTCTTCCTGTTGCCCTTCCTGATTGTCATCGCCATCGTGCTGCTCTATTATGCCAAAGACCTCAACATCATGCAATTAGGAACCGACACGGCGCAAACGTTAGGCGTCAATGTGAAAGCGGTGACTTACATCACCCTCATCACCTCATCATTGCTCATTGCCGTAGTGGTGGCCATCTGCGGTGTTATCGGCTTTATTGGGCTCATCATTCCGCATGCCGTGCGCCTGATGGTCGGCAGCGACAACCGTCGTGTATTCAGCTACTCGCTACTGCTGGGAGCCCTTTTTCTGCTGATTGCCGACACGTTGGCACGCACCATAGCCATCCCTGCAGAGTTGCCCGTGGGCAGCATCACCGCCATTGCAGGGGCCCCGTACTTCATTTTCCTGCTACTAAAAAAACAGTAGAGACATTTCATGAAACGCCTCTACAACAATGTTTTGTAATCGTAATGGTGAAATATGATTATGCGCCTCTATTATTATGGCATAACCTTTTCACCAGGCCAATTTACATAGCCTTTGTCCATCTCGTAAACCTGATAACCTTTGGCTGCCATCACCTGGGCAGCTTTTTTGCTGCGGCGCCCTGAACGGCAGTAGACCACCACGGGGCGTTTTTTATTCAACACCATAATACGAGTCTCAAAATCAGGTTGATTGACGTCTATGTTTCTGGCATGCGGCAGATGGCCGGAATTGTATTCCTGCGACGTACGAACATCCACCACCTGCACTTTCTTCTTTGATAATATCTTGGCAATATCATCATTGTTCATCGACTGGTATGACTGAGCAAAAGCTCCAAAAACCAGAACGAACAGCATGGTTATCAGCAGAAGAACTCTTTTCATCTTTTTATCATTTAGATTATTACAAAAAAAGGGTGACCAAAAATACTACTTTTTGGCCACCCACGAACAAGCTGAATGAATTTTCAAATTTTCATGATTACTGCAGCGCCATCTTCACCTCAAGCAATCTCTTCACATGAACCATCTCATTCTTGAATTCTTCGTAGTTCATGTCTTTCAGGTAGATAAAGCCATAGGTACGACGGAGCATCATCTTGTCTGACTTGT
>JAEERB010000130.1 GCA_016285615.1 Bacteroidales bacterium | reverse complement strand
TGCATAGGTGAGCATGCAGGATATGATTTTTCTTCCTGCCACAGAGTGTCGAGGCACATACTTTTGGCAATGTTAGCGGCCGTAGCGTCGCACTGGAATTCGGTTTGCGACGAGAGATAGTTCACCAGCGTCTGCCACTCACGGAGTGAAGGCATGTGCCAACCATCGGGGCATATACCTTGAACACCACTCGGCTGACGATAGCTAAACTGGCCACGGGTGGCTGTTTCCCAGTTATAGAGCAATCCGTAATTCTTGAAATTGTGCGGACGAAGATCGGGATACATGTATGCCGGCATGGTATCAGCCACTGGTTTATCATCTGTAGCATCAGCCAGAGGTGTACCATCGGCGTAATGTTTCACTTTCAGGTTCTGCTTCATCCAGGTCTGCGTGCCCAAGGTGATCATTTCATACACATTGCCGTCGATATCCTTGAAGCAATTCTCGGGCAGCGGCACGTCAGGATCAGGTGCAGGAGCGGGTGTTGGCTCCGGTTCGGGCTCGGGTTCTTCTTTATTACAGGAAACGGCAAATGCCAAGGCCACGGAAAGGATGGCAGCCAAAACAAGCGTAAGATTTGTTTTTTTCATAATGTAAAATATTAAGTTTCAAACAATAACGAAATCCAACAAAGTTTTTTCGTTGAAAGTTCAAAGATAAGAAAAATTTAGACTTTAAACACTATATTCTAGTAACTTCTTCGTCTTTCCGAAGTTGTGCACAAAAACACAGGAAACTTCATTGGCAATATTTCTACCCTATCAAGAACGATTACTTGAAGACAATAATACGAAGTTCTTCCTTACCAGGCTTATATTTGGCAGTTTTAGCCTTGGCCACGCACTCGGCCTGGATGCGCGAATTGGTGATGGTCGTAGGATATTTGCTATTATTGACAACACGTGCATCAACCACCGTGCCATCGGTACTGATATGGACTTCAACATATACCACACCTAATTCCGTCACAGTCAAATCGGGCATATAGATATAGCCGCGAGTGCCTGTACCATAACTAATTTCGCTAATATTATCCCCATCGCTGAGACAACGAACCGAGAAACCGTAGTAGCGGCTGCCGTCGTCCAAGTAGGCACCCTCGAGGCTGTAGTTGAGGCCCAGAGCGTACGCGCGGTCAGAACCGTAAGGCGTAGCACTCCAAAAGCTGGCGCTGATGCCAAAACCGATGAAGTAGCCGTAGTAGCCGCCAGCAGGGAACGCAGAGAACCCGCTGGCATTGTTGGCCGAAGGATTATTGCCTGGCGTATAGTCATAGCTCGAGCTGCTCCATCCCGTCTTCGCAGCCAACGCCTTGGCTATGTAGCTCTTGTCGCTACCTACAGCGTAATGCCCGCCGCAATAGGTCATCAACTCGTCAAATTCGCCACTGCTTGGCAAGTGCCAGCCCTTGGGGCACACTTCCGTAGCAGCCGGCCAGTTGTAGAGGTAGCCGTACTGCGCCACATAACCCGTATTGTTATTAGGCGCATAGCGGTAAGGTGTGATGGCACTAGTTGAACTGCCCGCTGCAATGCTCTTCCCGTCGCGAGTGCGGGTGACACGCATATTCTCCGCCATCCAGCACTGGCTGCCAATCTTCACTGTGTTGTACTCATTGCCGTCGTAGTCCTTCATCTTGCCGCCACACTGGAAACCCTGCGGCACATTCAAAGCAAACTCACCGGAGCCGTTCTCGCCCACGGTAATAGTCTGGCTGTCGCGCACCTCGCCCAGCTGCGCCTCCACCCTATGGCTGCCAAAGGAGGCGGTTACGGTTTGCGGCGCGGTGCCAATGTACTCGCCATCAAGGGTGAGGCGGGCACCCGTGGGATTGCTCCGGAGCACTATCTGCCGCCCTATGGGCAGCGATTCGCTCACCTCCACGGTTTGGCCTTCGGCTATGGTAATGCTCTTGGTCACAGGCAGACAGCCTGTCTTCTTCAAAACCAACTCGTAGTTGCCCACCAACACATTGTTCACAATTTTGGGCGTCGTGCCCACATTCTTGCCGTCGAGTAGTATATCGGCGCCAACTGGCTCGGTAGTAACAATAAGCTTACCATAAATCGGCTGTGGAGCCTCAATGGCCAACGTTTGGCGGTCGCCATTGCGCAGAGTAACCGACTGTGAGGCGGTGCGATGTGAGGTGCGCCGTGCCTCTATCTTGTATGCGCCGGCTGCAAGGCGACCTGTCCAGCGTCCTATCCCCTTCTTCTCGCCATTTACCCAAATTTCGGCATCTGCATCATCGCACACAATTTGAGGTTCAGCAAAGTCAGGATTCATCGTCAGCGTGACGGTAGTTGTCTTCTCATCGGCAACAGTAACCTCACGAGCAGATTCCTGCCACATGTCTTTGGCCACTTGCACAGTATAGCTGCCACTAGCCAATTTGTCAGACTTATACGGTGTAGTTCCCACTTGTCTTCCGTCGATATAAACGGCGGCATCGCTCTCAGGCTGTGACATGACATTAATCCAACCATAATTGGGTTTCAATGTCAATTTGAGGTCGGTTCTCTCGTCTGGGGTGATCACAAACTCGCCCTGCTGCGGATGGTAGAGATCGCAGAAGGCCTCGTAATGATGTTTGCCCACCGAGTACATGCCTTGGTAGGTTCCTTTTTTTGTGACTACCATCTTCCCATCAATCTTCACAGCAGCTTCGGGAGGAGTAACGGCTAACACCAAAAAGTTCTCCTGATTGACCTGCTGCACTATTGTGGTCACTTTGCCCGTGGTGAGTTTCATCACATAGACAGTGGATGATTCTATAGCCAAGGGGTATTCGTAGTTGCGGAGCTGTCCCAGTTGCGGGTGCTTGATGGTGAGCCGCCGTGAGCCCGGAGCCAGCCAGAGCCACACTTCGGCGGTTTTGTACTCCACATCGCGGCACATGCCAAGTGCATCTGGCTCGAAGACGAAGTCCTTCTCCGTTGTGATGATTTTCAGCAAGGCGCAGTTCTGAGCATTGTCGTTCCGCACGGGGTGCATACGGGCGGTAAGGTCGCTCTCATCGCGGTAAAAGTCGCCCGGCTGCACGGAAATGCCCGATGGTTGGGCGAAAACAGCAACAGTGATTCCTAAAAAGAATAGAAATATGCAAAGTTTTGTAAGAATATTCCTCATTGCAATCATCAAATATCTCATTTATATGATTTTGTATGTATCAGCCAATCGGCGGCACTGACGACATGGATAGTCTTGCCATCCTGTTGAATATCACCCGTATCGCCATACATCACCACAAGTGTCAAGTTATCACAGCGTGTGTATGCGGAGCCTTTAACCAGCCCTCCTATCTCGCGTTTGTGCAATTTGCCCGACGGATTGCTAAAGTCGTAAGATACCTGGATGAGCTCGATGACACGCGATCGTTCCACCACCACAAAATCCACCTCAAAATCATTGTCTTTTCTCAAATAATACACTTGTTGATAATCACTGTTCATGCGACGGGCAATCTCCAACGCCACAACATTCTCCAATCGCAGTCCATAACTTTCTGTCAGCAAGGCGTGTTCATGTTCTGATATGAATGCCGTATCAATGGCATAGGCCTTACGCGCCATGGTCCGTTCGCTACTTTTCATCGAAAACTTAGGCAATATATACAGCAAATAGGCATTCCTGAGATACTCTACATAGTTCTTGGTTGTATGAACCGATTTGATATTCAGTTCGTTGGTTATATTACCATATGATTTTTCCTGGCAAAACCAGTCTAACATCTTGTTGGCAAGTTCCGAAAGAGTTTTCTTGTAACGGACTTTATATCGTTTGCAAATATCTTTCTCAATGATGGCTTTCAACAGCGACTGCAGATAATCGTGGCGATTAATGTCCGGCATTGTCACCAGCTCAGGGAAACCTCCTTCCATGATGTATTTTACTAGCGCATTTTGCCGCAGTCCGATGGCTTTCACTCCACCTGATTTCATATCTATATGTGTCATTCGGCACACCTCGGCGAACGAGAACGGATAGAGTTCTATCTGATGGTAACGACCGGTGAGATGGGTTGCCAGTTCTCCACTCAACAGGTTGGCATTGCTGCCTGTAATAACCAGATGGATACGCTGGCGGAGTAACCGGTTGACAAAAAACGGCCAATCGGTAACGTTCTGCACTTCATCCAAGAAAAGATGCGTAAAAGCGCCGTATATTTCATAGAGCATCTGAAGAACATCGTCCAAATCATACGTTGTGGCTTTCGTCAAGCGCTCATCATCAAAATTCACGTAGGCAAAATGAACATTGTTTTCAATCAGCACCTTTTGGCATAAGGTTGACTTTCCGCTGCGGCGCACACCTATGACCACTTGCGCCAAATGGCTGTCCAACTGCAATTCCCGCTCCTCCTGTCGCGTGCAAAGGGCTGTCGTATCTAACTGTTCTAACTCGTCTCGTTGAGATTCCAATATTCGTTTAAGATTCCGTATCATAGATTATGGAATTTTTGTGTGTTGAAAATTTGCCGCAAAAATACAATAAAACAATTACATACACAACTATTTTAAAAATCAAACTGCACAAAATACCCTATTTTAACATCTCTTAACTGCACAAAATATCCTATTTTTACCTTTTACAACTGCACAAAATCGCCATTTTATCCCCGCAGATCACGCGGATTTGCGCGAAAAGATAATCAGCGGTTAACTGCGATATTTGCGGGAAGATTACTGCATTAAACAGAAATTGTTTTGTTTTCATTTTCAGTTTTAATTATCGCTAAGACAACGAACAGAAAGTCCATCTTTATGATCATACAGAGTGCTAAAACGAACATCTATATCCGATGACATCATCCCTAAAGCATAAACAATATGTGAATCATTATAAGAATCATATTTATATCTTGTAGTCGTCCAAAAATCCGTATAGTATTCTATACCACTATAAACACCATAGTACACCCCCGCTGGCAACGCCGAAAAACCGCTAACATTATTTGTGCTCAGATTGTTTCCAATCGTGTGTTCACTATCAGACATTCTCCACCCTACCGTCGCAGCCAACATCTTTCCTGTATAATTTGAACTACTATCCACAACATAATGCTGCTTACAGTATATTATTAACTCTTCAAATTCAGCCATGCTCGGCACATGCCAACCAATAGGACATATGCCTCGTACTCCACTTGGATTTGTTGCTGATGAAGATGCATTGTACATAACGGCCTTCCAATTATATAACAACCCATAAGTTGATTTATTAGAAGAATATCCATCGGGATAATACCAATATGCTTCTGTTTTTGAAGTTTCATAGCCCCTAGGTATTAGTGTTCCGTCTGCATATTGAGTAACCCGCAAGTTTTCTTTCATCCAACACTGATTACCTATTTTTACTGTATTATAGTTGTTGCCATCTCTATCAGTTATTTGATCACTACATCTTGATGTTGAGATTAAAGTTGTAAAAAATTTCTGCTCACCATATACTGTTCCAGAACTATCAGTTACATATGCTCGTACATAATATTTGCTATCAGCAGCCAAGCCTTTTATAGTGCTTATAAATGTTCCTAAACCATTGCCGTCGAAAGTGTGATTGTCTGCTACAGTTGGTTCACCTGTGGTATTCCAACATACTCCTCGTGCAATTACTTCTTCCGAATCAACACCTGTCACCGTTCCACCACAAACAGCACTCGTTGTGGAAAGCATACTTATAGCCGCCGTTAACACTGTTGGATGCGAAATATTATCCTTAAGACAACGAACGGAAGCCGATGCGTAGAAATTCCAATATCCTAAAGTAACCTGAGAAAATTCATACCATAAATTTAAATTATATGCGTTGTTTGAAACTCGCGTAGTACTATAAAAGTATGCACCCGTACCAAGTTTTGGGGTTGTAATATTTCCAGAATAACTGTTTGCCGGCAAGGCAGAAAAACCACTAATATTGTTTTTACTCAAATCATTGCCAACAGCGTTCTCATTAGGAGAAAATTGCCAATCCGTAGTAGAAGATAGAGCTTTCCCTATCCCATTCACATTATCTCCCAATGCGTAGTAATGCTCGCAATATGCTATTAATTCTTCAAATTCAGACTTACTAGGCACATGCCAGCCCTTGGGGCAAACTCCCTGTACTCCACTAGGAATAGAATCACTACTCTGTATGTCATTATGCATCACAGCCCTCCAGTTATACAACAATCCGTATGCGGTCTTGTATGCCGAATCATTTCCAGGATAGTACCAATACGCATTTTCATATGAAGACGTGACTCCTTGTTCAATCTCTGTTCCGTCAGAATATCTGGCAACTCGCAAATTCTCCCTCATCCAACATTGGTTACCAATTAGCACAGTATTATATGTGTTATTATCATAATCTGTAATTGTCCCACAGTTAGGATAATCTGCAGTAAAACACAATTCTTCTCCATACGCTGTTCCTGCAATGTTTTTTGCATATGCACGAACATAATATGTTACACCAACAACTAAATTTCCTAATCTACTGGTATATGCGCCCTTACCACAACTGTCTACCGTACAAGCATCAT
>JAEERB010000011.1 GCA_016285615.1 Bacteroidales bacterium | reverse complement strand
AAACGCCTTTCACTTTTCCTGCTCTTTCGTCTTATTCCTGCAGTTTGCGCAGACACCTTTTACCACATACTCCGTCTCTTCCGGCAGAAAGCCTTCTGGCAGCGGAACAGGAGGAATCACCACGTCGGGCAGGCAATAGGTGTGGTGGCAAATGTGGCAGGTGAGGTGGACATGACCGAGGCAACGGCGGGTGTCGTCAACGTGACAGACACAGTATTTCTGAGTGCCAGTTCCGTCATCAATCTCGTGCAGCAGATGGGCATTGCCAAATAGCGTAAGCGTACGGAAAATAGTAGAGCGGTCTATGGTGAGCAGTTTCGCTTCGAGGTCGGCCAACGAGAAGGCATCGGCAAACTGATGTCGGATAGCTCGCCAGATAAGCAGCCGGTTAGCAGTGATATGTATACCCGCCCGCTCAAGTACCTGTTCGTCAGAAAACTCATTTCTCATAACTCTCAACTCTCAATTCTCAAATCTCCGCTCGGCGCGAAGCGACGCTTCGCTTGCGAAGAACTCTCCTCTCTCCTCTCTCCTCTCTCCGTTCTAAAAAGCATTTTTCCTTTTCGGGAACAGTTTAATCGTCGTGTAGCGATGATTGTCTATCTTTTGATATTTGGCCGTTAGGAAACGGCTCTCGTCGTAATGGCAGATGCCTTGTGCGCCGGCGGTACAATAACTGCCCGAAACGACCTTCAGCTGCTCCATCGGCTCGGTGGCGTACGGCACGCCCTGCAATGGCGCGTAAAGCGAAGGCTGTGTCACATCGATAGAAGAGACGTTATAGTTCGGATACGCCGACTTCTTGCCTGGATAGACAAAGAGATGGAGGCGCTGGCGGAAGGCATCCCACACCATATTTTGTACGCCATAAGCGGTGTTTCCCGTGTGAATGAAATAGCTGTGCGCCGGCTGCCTGAAATCACCTAAGGGATAGCAGAGCAGAATGTTGTAGTCATTGTCGGTTCGTACCGTGTCTAAGGTGATGGCACACGACACGTAGAGATAGCGCCCGCCATCCGACGGTGCTCCTATAGTGGGACCGATGGCCAACGCGTCAATTCCGCATACGCCATAGCGGTGCTCGTAGCGCTTGCCCACCACCGTCACTTCGGCCTTATAGTCGGCCAACGGCGCCGCCAGTCCATGCTTCACAACAATCTCCTGTTCGGGAATATCGAGCCGCGTAATCTTGTCCATATCCACCTCCACGATATACACGGCCGCCGTCGCACGAGTAAACAGCTCATAACCAGCGAATGCGGCCATGCCGTTACACAAATCATCATCGAGCGCTTCCAACGTGGCATAGACCTTACGAGTCACCGTGTCCAGAACCACCTGGCCCACATGGCCCTTGAACCCGACCACCGAGCCGAGCACCGTGCCGTCGAGCGCCATTTTAACGATGGCAGTCGTGGTGGAGAGGTACAGACATTGCGACCGCTGGTCGAAGGCGAACCCTTGAATATGGTACTGGCCGCTGCGGAAGGTGAAATCCTTGAACTTGCGTGGCTTCGCATCTTTCCTCGGCACCTCGGGCGCCGACAGAGCCAAGCGGAAACCGACACAGTCGTACATATTGTCAGGTGCATCGGCATCACGGCTTGACACGCGGCAGGACTGCGACGGACTGGCCCAACTGCCGCCGCGGACCACCTTGCTCACGCCCGAAGCAGGACCTTTCGGATTGTACTGGGAACCGACATTGTAGTTGGCATACCAATCCTCGCACCACTCCCACACATTGCCGCTCATGTCGTACAAGCCCAAGGCATTGGGTGTTTTCTGCGCTACAGGGTGCGTATGTCCTTCGCCGTTGTGACGATTCCACGCCACTTTATCCAAGAGATGGCCACCAGCGAAACGCGAATGAGCACCTGCATTGCCGCCACGCGCCGCAAACTCCCACTCCGCCTCTGTGGGCAAACGGAACTGCAAGCCGGTAAGCGCATTCAAACGAGTTATAAAAGTTTGCACATCAGTCCATTTAACGTGATAAACAGGGTAATCATCACCTCGGCCGTGCACGCCCCAGCCACCCCAAAGTGTCGGCTCCGAACCCATCACGGCCACCCACAACGCCTGGGTTACCTCCGTCTGCCCTATCCTATAACTGTCGAGCCACACCTTATGGGCAGGGTTCTCGCCCGTTTTTGTCGTTTTTCCAATGCGCGACGAAGCACCTTGCACAAAGTCACCACCTTGCACTAAAATCATCTTAAAAGCAACATTTTTGACCTTAATAGTGGTATCGGTCGGTAGTTGGCGAGCATTATTTTGTGCTAACAGATGCGTTGAGGCGCCTAAGCATATCAAAATAGCGGCAAAAATATGGGCAAAACGATTCATAGGGTATGGATTGTTGGTATGCAAAAATAAAAAAAAGAGAATGATATTCTCATTCTCTTTTTCAGACCATATAGTGATTGTAAACTATTCAGCGGCGGGAGTTTCCTCAGCTGCGGGAGCTTCAGCAACGGGTTCAGCTGCGGTTTCGGCAACCGGTTCTGCTGCGGGAGCATCTTTCGGAGCGGAAGACTTGCGGCTACGACGAGTCTTGGTAGTCTTCTTAGCTTCGCCAGCTACGGTGTAGGTTTCGTTGTAATCCACAAATTCGATGATGCACATCTCAGCGGCGTCACCTTGACGGAAACCGGTTTTCAGAATGCGGGTGTAACCACCGGGGCGTTTAGCCACTTTCTGAGCGATTTCGCGATAGAGTTCGGTAACGGCATATTTGTTGTGCAGCGTTGAGAACACGATACGTCTTGAATGAGTAGTATCCTCTTTGCTCTTGGTTACCAGCGGTTCGATGAATTTTCTCAGTTCACGAGCCTTGGCAACGGTAGTGGATATTCTCTTATGCATAATCAAAGAGACAGCCATGTTCGACAGCATGGCACTTCTATGCGAACTTGTTCTTCCTAACTTATTGATTCTTTTTTGATGTCTCATAGTTCTTATTCCTTATCTAATTTATATTTTGCAACATTCATTCCAAATTCCAAACCTTTCGAATTAACGAGGTCTTCCAGTTCAGAGAGAGACTTCTTACCGAAGTTACGGAATTTCAACAGATCGCCTTTGTGGATGGAAACCAAATCTCCGAGGGTTTCCAGTTCTGCTGACTTAAGGCAGTTGAGAGCACGAACTGACAGATCCATGTCAACGAGTTTGGTCTTCAGAATCTGTCTTACGCGCATGATTTCATCGTCCATATCTTCGCCCAGTGCGCTCGACATCGGTGAATCAACAGCGATACGTTCGTCTGAGAAGAGGGCAAAGTGTTGAATCAATATTTTGGCAGCTTCTTTCAGAGCTTCTTTCGGATGAATTGAACCGTCGGTATCAATCTCGATGATCAGCTTCTCAAAGTCGGTCTTCTGTTCAACACGATAGTTATCAACCGTATATTTTACGTTTTTGATGGGGGTGTGAATAGAATCGATGCAAATAACTCCGACGCCACTGTGGAGGGTTTTGTTTTCCTCAGCGGGAACATAACCTCTACCCTTGTCGATGGTGATTTCCATTTCCAGTTTCACCGAAGGATCCATGTTGCAGATCACCTCTTCGGGATTGAGCACTTGGAAGTAGTTCAAGAAGTTGTTCATATCGCCAGCCTTGAACTGTTCCTGACCGGAAATAACGATGGTAGCTTTTTCAGAGTTATTGTCTTCGATTTTTTTCTTGAAGCGAACCTTCTTCAGGTTAAGAACGATGTCGGTCACATCTTCCATCACGCCGTGGATAGAAGAGAACTCTTGTTCTACGCCTTCAATTTTAATCGAAGTTATTGCAAAACCTTCCAAAGAGGATATCAAAACTCTTCTGAGGGCATTTCCGATAGTGATACCATAACGTTGTTGAAGGGGACGAAATTCAAACACGCCGTGAAAATCATCCGATTCGAGCATGATCACTTTATCGGGTTTTTGAAAGGTCAATATAGCCATTATTGTAATGTTTTATTATTTTTAATTTTATTCACTAGCCATTCAGACTCTATTATTTAGAATAGAGTTCGACGATTGCCTGCTCGTTGATGGTTTCAGGAATTTCTTCTCTTTCAGGATAGTTCATGAATTTACCTGACATGAGGTTAGCGTCCCATTCCAGCCATGAGAACTGATTTGATCTGCCGTTGAGCGAGTTGGTGATAACTTCCAGAGCTTTCGAGCGTTCTCTAACAGCTACAATGTCACCAGGCACTAACAGAGCGGAAGGAATATTGCAAATCTGACCGTTAACCAAAATGTGACGGTGAGATACCAGCTGACGTGCAGCGGCGCGTGAAGGAGCAATACCCAAACGATAAACAACATTGTCAAGGCGTGATTCGATCAGCTTCATCAAGTTCTGACCGGTGATACCTTTCTTTCTGGCTGCCTGTTGGAAGATTTTCTTGAACTGACGTTCCAAAACGCCGTAGGTATATTTGGCTTTTTGTTTTTCTTGCAACTGCATACCATATTCCGACAGTTTAGAACGCTTTTTAGCTTGGCCATGCTGACCGGGGGCGTAGTTCTTTCTGTCTAAAGATTTATCAGGTCCGAAAATCGGTTCTCTAAATTTTCTTGCAATCTTTGTTCTTGGTCCTGTGTATCTTGCCATAATGCTAATTCTATATTTTAATTATTTGATATTCAATGATTAATCTCCACAAAAATTATACTCTTCTACGTTTGGGAGGACGGCAGCCGTTGTGCGGCAGAGGAGTAACGTCAATAATCTCTTCCACCAGAATACCGGCTGTATGAATTGTTCTAATAGCAGACTCTCTTCCGCCACCAGGACCCTTAACATAAACTTTTACTCTTCTCAAGCCGAGATCGTAAGCCACCTTGGCACAATCTTGGGCAGCCATCTGAGCTGCATAGGGAGTGTTCTTCTTCGAACCTCTGAATCCCATCTTACCGGCTGATGACCAGGAGATTACCTGTCCGTCGGCATTGGTCAGGGACACAATCACGTTGTTGAATGATGCATATACAAATGCTTTACCTACTGCATCTATTCTTACGACTTTCTTTTTCGTTGTTTTGGTACTTTTTGCCATAATTTAATATCTTCCCTTTTTCGGTATATAATACTATAATTTTCTACTAATCAATGCGCAGCAAAGACAGATTACTTGGTTGCTTTCTTCTTGTTCGCAACAGTTTTCTTACGTCCTTTTCTGGTACGGGCATTGTTCTTGGTGCTCTGACCACGCAAAGGCAAACCAATACGGTGACGAATACCGCGATAACAGCCGATATCCATCAGACGCTTGATGTTCATCTGGATTTCAGAACGCAAAACACCCTCAACTTTGATCTCGTTGATGATACCACGAAGAGCGGCTAATTCATCATCATTCCACTCATCAACTTTCTTGTCATAGCTGATGCCGGCCTTGTCCAAAATATTTCTGGCCGTGCTTCTGCCAATACCAAAGATATAAGTTAAACCTATTTCTCCTCTTTTGTTTTTTGGTAAATCTATACCTGCAATTCTTGCCATACTGTTAGTTTGTTTTTAAATTGATTATCCTTGACGTTGTTTAAATTTAGGGTTCTTCTTGTTGATGACATACACCACGCCGTGTCTTCTTACCACGATGCACTCATCCGATCTTTTCTTTACTGAAGCTTTGACTTTCATTACTCTATCTATTTATTATATTATATTGTTATGATTTATGTCTGAAAGTAATACGGCCTTTGGTCAAATCATACGGCGACATCTCAATCTGCACCTTGTCACCAGGCAATATCTTGATGTAGTGCAAACGCATCTTGCCTGAGATGTGGGCCGTAATCACATGACCATTACCCAATTGAACGCGAAACATGGCGTTTCCCAAGGACTCAACCACTACTCCGTCTTGTTCTATCGATAATTGTTTGGCCATATTGTTTTTTATTTCGTTTTTTTCTCTTTTTTCACCCTAATTTATCGTACTTCATCAATTTTTCGGCCTGTTGTTTCGCCTTTGCATTTACCGACATTTTTGCCTTTCGCTCTTAATATCAGTGTTTTAACTCAAAGACTCCACACCAAACACTACACTTGAAAAAGTCGGCAAATATACATTTTTTTTTCAACAAATAACAACTTAAATTTTTTTTTGTTTTTTTTGCTTCCACAGATACCCTATTTTTCAGACGCAGCACGCTGCGTCTCTACCCTGTTCTCCATTCCACAAGCATAGCGAAGCGGAATCTCCTTCTTTGTTCTCTGTTCTTTGAATTTTGAATTGTGAATTATGCATTGTGAATTGCAAATCCACCCCTACTCCATCTCCTCCGATTCATCTACGCCGAAATTCTTCTCCTTGCGGATTTTATAATTGTTGATTTTGTAGCTCAAAGTGAGGTTCATGTAGAGCGCATCGCGTTGGCGAACACTGTGCGAGTTGTAGCCGTTACGCTCGTTGCCGAATACCGTCTCCGTCTTGGTGTAGCGCGTGAATATCAAGTCGCGGATATTGAAGCTGACGGAGAAACTATCCTTGAAGAAGGATTTCTTGATGCCGAGATTCAGCGAGTAGGAAGCGTTGCGCTTGCCTTGGCCAACGCCGCCGGTGCCCCAGCCCATCGTGCCCGTCGTCAAGGAAGGCGAACGATAGCGGAAGTTGAGCTGTATATCCCAGTTCTTGGGCAGCGTGAAGGTCTGATTCAGACGGATACCCCACTCCCAGTTGCTGGAAAGACTCTCGTCGATGAGGCTGTCGCTGTCGATGATGACGCGGTAGAAATTGCCGTTGAGCGTAATCTTCCAGAATTTCCACAGTCGCTGGTTATAGACAGCCTCGATACCGTAGTTCTGACTGTTTCTCAGGTTCTTGTACGAGGTGAGCGTGTAATTGTAGGGCACACCGCGCTCGTCAACATCCTGCATCAACTCGGTGTAACGAGTGACGATACCCGAACGATGGCGGTAGAACAACGTGAAGTTGAACGAACTCTTCTTGTAATTGATCAGATAACCCAATTCAACCGAGTTGACGAACTCGGGCTTCAAATCGGGATTACCCTGACGATAATTCTCCTTATCAGAAATGTCGAGGAACGGGTTCAGCTGATGGATACGCGGACGCGACACACGGCGCGAGTAGCTAACTTGCAACGAGTGCACATGGTTGATGTCGTAGCGGATATGCACCGTGGGGAACAGATTATAATAATGTCGGCGGAAGGACAAATCGGCCGATTTCAGGTTGGACCACGTGTTGGCAAATTCGGCACGCAAACCCAACTGGATTTTCAGCTTTTTCCAGAAAGAATTGGAATAGATGAAATAGCCGGCATTGATCATCTCATTGAATACAAAGTCGTTGCGCTGTCGCATATCTTCAGCCCATGCTAACGTGTCGTTACCGGTGAAATAGGAGTAATCTTGCGACACCGAGCGCCACGAAAACTTGTAGCCCGTCTCGATGCGGCCGCCATTACCCACGGGCGTCACAAAATCGACTTGCGCTACGGCGTCGCGATTGCCTTCGAGCGTCTTAGAAGCTTGGTAGTCGTCGATTCTGTCTTCGGGATAGTCGTACAACTGGTTGGTATTGACACCGCTTTTACGGCTCATCTGCGTGTAGTACAAATCCACGCTCAGCTCGCGCCCCTGCACGGCAAAGGTCTTCAGATAGTCGAGCGTCACGCTGAAGTTGTGCCCCTGATTGCTGCTGGCGCTGTTCTGGATGTAGTTGTAGTTGGGCATATTGATGCCATCATCAACCAGAAACTTGTCCACATCGAGGCGGCTGCTGTTCTTGAACAGGTTGAAATTGTATCCCAACGTCAAATTGAGCGTATTTTTTGAATTGATGAACCAATCGATGCCGGTGCGGATGTTATGGAAATTGCCCCTGTGGCTTCCCTTGTTGGTCTGTTCGAGCAGCGTGCTGTCCCCTCCCATCCATGACATACGGTCCAACTCGCCGAAATTGCTACGCGAATGGCCTCTGTAGCTGTAATTGAAGAAGACATTGATCTTATCGTAGCTGTAATTTAAATTGAGGTTGGCATTATAGCCAGGTCTGAATTTCTTGTCGTAAGTCAGCGCCGGCGCACCGATTCGCAGTGACACCAAGCCGTTGAAACCACCCTCCTTTTTCTTTTTCAGTACCACATTCAAGATACCTGCCATACCATCGGGTTCATAACGCGCCGAAGGGTTGGTCACCAGTTCTATACTCTCAATCATGTCGGCAGGAATCTGCTCCAGTGTCAGGTTGGTGGGGCGGTTATTGACCAGAATGGTCACATTGTCGCTACCGCGCACCGACACGTTGCCTTCCAGGTCCACGCTTACCGAAGGGATATCTTCGAGCACCTCCACTGCCGTGGCTCCGTCGGCCACAATACTCGATTCCACATTATAGACCGTCTTATCGAGGTTGGTCTGCAGCATCTCCTTCTTGGCTGTCACATCGACCGCCTCCAGCGAGGCCGCCTTTTGCGACAAAGCAATTTTCGGGAAACGTTTGAACGGCTTTTCAGCTGTCAGCGTGAAGGGCGCCGTGTACTGCTCCTTGTAGCCCATCGATTCCACCTTCAAGAGAAAATCGCCAAAGGGGACTTGCTCAATAAGGAAATTACCGTCCTTCTGCGAAGTCACGCCCGTCACGACGGTCGAGTCGGAAGCCTTCAACACATATACAAGCGCATACTCCAGCGGCTTGGCATTATCATCTGTCACATAGCCTTTTACCACACCACCTGTGGTGTTAGCCGCCTCACGAGGCATTGCGGGACGCTCACCGCCTTCGGGCTGCGCAAACAATGACGCTTGCAGCAAGACGATGACTATGATGTATAAATATCGTTTCATACCTATCGAAAATTCAAAATTCAAAATTCAAAATTCAAAATTCAAAGAACAAAAAACATAGAACAAAGAACAAAAAACAAATTCAGAATTCAGAATTCAAAGAACAAATTTCTATAATTCCATAACTCCATAATTCTTAACTTCTTAACTCCATAACTTCTTAGTTCCTTAACTTAAACATATAATAAAGTATAACCGACTCTACTATTTGTTAAAAGTTTAAATTTCAGCCAACACTTTTTCTACCGTTTGCCACAGGGCGGCGGCTGTGCGGTCCCAGCTGAAACGCTGACGCTGCTCACGGCCTTTGGCTATCAGCTCCTGCCGCAGGGATTCATCCTCCGCCAAGCGAGTCATAGCAGCGCAGATATCATCCACCGAGTGCGGATTGACCAACAGCGCAGCATCGCCAGCCACCTCAGGCATGGAGGTCACATTGGAGGTGATGACGGCCGTTTCGGCATTGAACGCCTCCAAAATCGGGATGCCAAAGCCCTCGAAGAAAGAGGCATAGACCAAGGCTGTGGCGGCGGCCATCAGGCGACTGAGCGCCTCTTGCGGCTGGCGACCGAGGAAGATGACATCCTCCTTGTGTGCCATCGCCAGATAGGCATCCTCAATCTCGCCGTGCCACCATTTCTTGTCGCCCACCACAACAAACTTCATGTTGCGTGTGTCGCTTTGCTTGTAACGGTCGAATGCCCGGAACTCGTTGGCCAGATTTTTCCGCTGATGGATCAAGCCGACAAAGAGAAAATAGTCACAGCCGTTGCTATACTCCGCTTTTACGCTCCTTTTAGCATCCTCATCTATAGGAAGATAGAGACTGCTACTGCCATTATAAACCACATCAATTTTATCCAAAGAGACGCCATATAATTTGTTGATATCCTGGCGGGTGTAGTCCGACACCGTGGCTATGCGAGCGGCTTTTTGGGCAAAGCGATGAAAGAAGCGCTTGTAATAGCGGCGCACCACGGGTTTGATAAACTCGGGATAATGCTCAAAATTAAGGTCATGGATCACATCGACCGTAGGCACGTCGGTGCGCAACGACAGCCAGCCGTCGGTGGAGAGGAACAGGTCGGGCTGCAACTGCTTGAGCAGGCGTGTCACGCCCCGCTCGAAGTATAGATACCAGAGGTACGGATGGCGAGCGGGCGGGAACACCTTCATAGGCATCACGTTAGGCGCAAAAACAAACGACTCGTCGTAGGGACGGTCGAAGATGAAATAGAAAGTGTGTTCGGGATGTTGCCGCACGATGCGCTTTAACGTTTCAAAGGTAAACCAGCCGATACCTTCCAATTTGTCTTTCAACAACAAGCGTGTATTAACGGCAATCTTCATACGCAAACGGCGGGATACCCGCAGCACTTAATTAACGGGCAAATTTGATATCCTTAATATTCAGCTGGATAGTCGTGTTGTTGTTCCACGTATTTTCTTCCACATGGTACAAAATGTCGAAATCCTCGCCATCGGAGATACGCTTGTAATGTTCGCTCAGGTTGAAGGCGATGGCATCGATGGACTGGCACGACTTGTTACGATAGAGAACTCTCATTTTCAAGTGCTTATCGTTAATCAGACGACCATTCCCCTCTTCCACCACATTTTTCGACCAGAAGACGGGCATCATATTTTCGGGACCAAACGGAGCGAATTTCTTCAGGTTGGTCACAAAGCTGCTTTTGATTTCGGTCAGGTCGAGCTCCGCATCCACCTCAATTTCAGGAACGAACACCGTATCTTTCAGATAGTTGCTCACCTGTTGCTCAAAGCGCTCCATAAAGGCGGGCAGGTTCTCCTCCTTCAGCGAGAGGCCGGCGGCGTACTTATGACCGCCAAAGTGTTCCAGCAAGTCGGAGCAGGCGTCGATGCCGGCGTAGATGTCGTACTCCTTCACCGAGCGTGCCGAGCCGGTTATCAGGCCGTCGGGCGACTTGGTCAGCACGATGGTGGGACGGTAGAACTCTTCCACAAGGCGGGATGCCACGATACCGATGATACCTTTCACCCATGTAGGGTTATAGATGACGATACTTTTCTTATTGAGATATTCCGACTTAAGAATCATCTCAACGGCCTCAGCGGTAGCGTTTTTGTCCAGTTCGCGGCGCTCGTTGTTCTGCATGTTGATCATCTTGCCGATATCCACCGACTTGTCCTCATCCTCGCAGATGAGCAGACGCACCGATTCGCGGCCCGATTTCACGCGGCCAGTCGCATTGATACGCGGGCCGACGTAGAAGACGAGGTCGGAGATGGAAATCACACGCGAGAAGATGGTGTCTTCTTTCGGAGGATAATGCACCTTAATGTTCGATTGCTCGATGATGGACTTGATGCCCACGCGCGGGAAGCGATTGATGATGATCAGTCCGTAATAGGCCAGGATGCGGTTCTCGCCGGTCATCGCCACGATGTCGGAGGCGATGCTGATAGCCACGAGGTCCATTTTCGACAGCCACAGCTGGTCGGGCAAATCGAAGCGTTTGCAGTAGCCTTGGATGAGTTTGAAGCCGACGCCACAACCCGACAGTTCCTTGTAGGGATAAGGACAGCCGTCGCACTTAGGGTCGAGGATGGCCACCGCTTCGGGCAGCTCATCGCCAGCCAGATGGTGGTCGCAGATGATGACATCGATGCCATACTGGTTAGCCAGAGCCACCTTCTCCACCGCCTTGATACCGCAGTCGAGCGAGATGAGCAGGTTGATGTTGTTATCGCGACAATACTCGATGCCTTGCGTCGAGATGCCATAGCCTTCCGTATAGCGATCGGGAATGTAATACTCGATATATTTCTTGTAATCGGAACCGATAATCTCGCTCAAGAACGAATAGAGCAGCGCCACCGCCGAAGTGCCATCCACGTCATAGTCGCCATACACCATGATACGTTCATTGTTGATGACGGCTTGCGACAGGCGTTCCACGGCCTTGTCCATGTTCTTCATCAGGAACGGGTCATGCAGTTTGGAAATATCAGGATTGAAAAACTCGTTGGCGGCTTCCAGTGTCGTAATGCCGCGGTTGATCAGCAGCGACACCAAGGGGCGCTCGATGGGAAATAGATTCTCACTAATAGCCTTTTGCAGACGATCCACTTCGCCTGCATCGGGTTGAGCTGCTAAAATCCATTTCTTTTCCATCACGTAATTATCAGGATTGCAAATTTACATTTTTTTTCAAAATAAAAACCGAAAAAATCAACCAGAAAAATAAAAAAAATCATTATTTTTCTAATCGACTAAAAAACAAATATTTGGATACGCTTATTTTTGTCCGAGGAAATTGCGGACCAGAAAGTCGCTTGAGCGAACCGATTTCTGCAGCCACTCCACATAGAGTTCTTCTTTCTCGTCATCTGTAAGATGCCAAGCGGCTTGTGAAGCGTGCAGACGCTCAATCCATTGCGATATTAAAATCGCCACCGAATTAGAGATATTGAAGCTTTCGGTGAAGCCATACATAGGAATTTTCACACATTTGTCAGCCAGTGCCACGGCCTCTTCCGACAGGCCGGTCAGTTCAGTGCCGAACATAAAGGCGGTGGGCTTTTCCACGGGAAGTTGTTGCACGAAGCAGCTGTTTTCGGCAGGCAGTGTCGCCACCACCTCATAGCCGCGCTCTTTGAGCGAAGAGATGCACTTGGCAACGTTGCCAGGCTCATTGGGGTAATTGTGCAGAGTGAGCCATTTGTTGGAGCCCATGGCGATGGCATCGTGAATACAAAACTCGTTTTCTTTCTCAATCACATGGACATCCTGCACGCCGTAGCACTCACAGGTGCGCATGACGGCGCTGATATTCTGCGTTTGGAACAAATCCTCAATCACCACGGTCACATGGCGGGTACGGTACGACAACACCTCCTGAATGCGGGCATCACGCTGTTCGGTCACAAAAGTTCTGAGGTAGTCAATAAGGTTTCTTCGTGTTTCAGGAGTCATAGCCATTCGTTAAGATTTATTCAAAAAAAAAAGCCCTTTATGACAGGGCTTTTTTTTCGGTGTGAGTTAGTCTTATAAAGATAATTCTGAACCAGCTTTAAACTTAACAACCTTCTTAGCTTTGATGGTCATTTCTTTACCGGTTTGAGGATTACGGCCTTTACGTTCAGCGCGTTTGGTAACTGAGAAGGTACCAAAACCAACTAAAGAAACTTTGTCACCCTTTTTCAGAGCTTTGGTTGTTGCACACATGAAGGCTTCCAGAGCAGATTTGGCTTGAACTTTCGTACAACCAGTCTTTTCTGCCATAGCACTAATTAATTCAGCTTTGTTCATAGTAATACGTTTTAAATGGTTAATAAAAAAGATGTTTCAACATTGATTGCAAATTTAGAAGATATTTTGACAAATAAGTCTTTTATAAGCACTTAAAAAGTGCATTGTTGATAAATTAATAAATTTGTTAAAATAATATCTTAAAAACAGCGAATTATTACATTAAAAGAATTTCATAATATAATTCTCTAAACGAAATCCTGAGAGGAAAATTTCGCTATTCATGCGTTTTTTGCCTTGAAATTGAATGTTTTGCAACAAAATTTGTACATCTTTTGCTGAAACGACCAAATTTTTTTTGGAAACCACGTTTACTGTGCCTGGCGGATTGGTGCTTTTTTCGGCTAACACCTTAGTTTGGAAACACTTTATTGTATAAGTCTCCCCGTTTTTGTCCTGAATGCGTGTATAAGCCGCAGGATAGGGCGAAAGTCCGCGAATCATGTCGTGGATTGTCTGTGCGGGCTGGTCCCAGTTGATGAGCATATCCTCCCTGAAGATTTTCGGGGCTGGTTTTAGCTGGTCGTCGGTTTGGGGTTGCGACAAGGTGGTCACCCTCCCCTGCTCTATCATGGCCAGCGTTTGCACGGCCAGGGCGGCTCCTTCCACCATCAGGCGGTCGTGCAGCTCGCCAGCGCTCTCCTCTTCTCCTATCGTCACTTTTGACTGTGCGATGATGTCGCCCTTGTCGATTTCGTGATTCAAGAAAAATGCGGTCACGCCTGTCTCTTTCTCACCATTGATGACAGCCCAATTTATAGGCGCAGCGCCGCGATATTGGGGCAGCAATGAGGCGTGGATATTAAAAGTGCCTTTGGGAGGCATAGAATAGACGATTTCGGGCAGCATACGGAAAGCTACGACGACAAACACATCGGCAGCGAGTTGGCGCAAGGCATCCACAAAGGAGGGATCCTTGAGTTTTTCGGGCTGCAAGACGGGCAGCTGGTGCTCGAGGGCATAATTCTTCACATCGGAAAAGCGGAGTTGCTGGCCGCGCCCTGCGGGCTTGTCGGGCACAGTCACCACAGCGGCCACTTCATGACCGGCTTGTACAATCGCATCCAAACTTGCCACGGCAAATTCGGACGTTCCCATAAAAACGACTTTCATTATGAATTTCTCAATTTTCTTTCCAACGCAATCATCTTGAGGCAGGAAACGGCGGCTTCAACGCCTTTATTGCCATGTTTGCCACCCGAGCGGTCTTGCGCCTGCTGCAGCGTGTCGCAAGTGAGCACACCGAAAATGACGGGCGTGGCATAATCGACGCCTGCGCGCACAATGCCGTCGGCCACTGCATGCGAGATGAACTCAAAGTGGCGGGTTTCGCCCTGGATAACACAGCCGATGCAAATCACACCGTCGATCTTGTCGTCCGACTCGAGCATCATCACTGCCGCCGTGGGTAACTCAAAACTACCTGGCACTGAGCACACTTTGATGTTGTTCTTGTCGATGCCCGCATCAATCAAGGTCTGCAAGGCACCATCACGCATAGCATACGTAATGGTGTCGTTCCATTCACTGACAACGACACCAATTCTAACCGACTGCGGATTGGGAAGCTTGACCGGCTTGCAGTCAGACAGATTCTTTTTCTTTTCCACCATAAAAGATGATTATTTAGCTGCGTTCAGGGTTGCACGCTCCAAATATCTGTCAACGCCCATAGAAGTGTACTGATCGTAGAAATCCTTCTCGATGGTCTGATAGCATTTCAGAGCCTCTTTCCAGTTTTCACTTCTTTCGTACATCTGACCTAATTTAAAGAGAGAAATAGGCGTAAAATAAGGATCTTCACCCTTAACAGCCTTTTTGTAATAATTGATGGCTTCGGTTTCGTCGCCCTGTTCGTCGTACAGGTCGCCAATCAGAGCCTGAGCGGCATACCACAGCACATCCTCTTTTTTCTTGAACTGTTTCAAATAATCAAGAGCCTCTTCCTTATTGCCCTGATACAGATAGCAAAGACCGGCATAATACTTGGCGGTATTGGCGGTTCTGGTCATCTTATAGTCGGAGATGATGGTCAGGAAGCCGTCATCCTCTTCGGTACCTTCGAGAGCGGAAACCAAAGAGAGAGAGTCGCCACGTGAGAACATAGCGATAGGTTTCGCAATCATTGCGGAGGCTTTCTCATTACGAGGAGTGATATAGAATTTATTAAGAGCAAAGATACCACCAATAATCACGATGATGGCAATCAAAACGCCATAAATTACATTTTCGTATTTCTTATAAAATTCGATACTTTTGGATACAAATGTTTCATTTACTTCATTTTCGGCGTTCTTCTTAGCGCCTAATTTTTCCGTATTTGCCATAATTATTCTATTTTATTTTTGAGTTTGCAAAAATACACTTTTTTTCAAACAAAAATAATGTGTTTTAAAAAATTACCACACTTGGTCAAAATCTTCTGCTTCCAACACTTTCGGGTCGCGTTGGTATTCCAGAAGTTTGGCATATTTCAGATAGCTGTTGTTGGCGATGGCCAAAGAGAGCGAAAGGCCGTCGATGCCGCCCAAGATGCCGCCACGGATGAAATAATTGACGAAGAAGGCGCCGGCTCCGTGCAACACGGGCGAGAAGCAGTTGGCACGTTTCCCTTTCAAATACAATATCTTAGCACCGCGCGTACTGTAATTGCGTTCGGGTTTGCTGAACACATCGCCGATATTCTTGTAACGAAAATGGATGAGTGCGGAATCTAGTTTCTTGTAATTCTTTGAAGGCACAAAGGCATGTTGTTTCACGTCGGCGAAACGCGTTTTGTCCTTGCGATAAAGGCGAATCAGGTAATCGGGATACCAGCGGCAGCACTTTATCCAGCGCGAGCCAACGAAGTTCTTGCGCTTGACGGCGAATGCCTCGTAGGGCGTCGTTGCCAGGTCTATTTGGCGGATCTCCTCGACCAGCTCGGGCGACAGGCGCTCATCGGCGTCAATGCTGAGCACCCACAGATGCGAAGTGTACTGCAAAGCCACATTCTTCTGGATGCCATCGCCGAGGTAGGACTGGATGTAGGTCTTGGCTCCCAGCGACTGCGCCACTTCCACCGTGCGGTCTTTACTTCCAGAATCGACGACAATCACCTCATCGCACACCTGCTGCAGCGAGCGGATGCAGTCGGCGATATTCTGCTCTTCATTTAATGTGGTAACAATGCCCGTAATATCCATAATTACTGTATTTCAATTTCTTAGGCATAAAAAGCATGCCTGCATTTCAATTCATTGGCGTGCAAACTTACGCAAAAAAAATCAAAAAAATCACTTAAACCATTAAACTTCTGCGAAGAATGGGAGTCGGCATTAATTTTAATGCTATTTTTACCCGACTAAAACACACAAAATGAAACGTGCTACTATATTTATTATATGTATCCTAATGGCGGCCTCCAGCATGAAGGCGCAAGACACCCTGCGGATGACTTTAGAGGATTGCATCCGCTATGCCACGGAGAACAACCTGACCTTGCAGACTGCCAACCTGAACCGGAGCACGGCAGAGTTGAACTACAAGCATGCCAAACAGCAGATGGCTCCGTCGGTTTCGGCATCGGCATCACAGGGATTCGGCTATATGCCCAACAGCACCTACACCACCTTGGAAGGCGGCACACTGAACGAATCGACGGCGGCCACCACTTGGTCGGGCAACTACGGACTGAATGCCGGCATTGTGCTTTTCAACGGACTGAACATCTACAACAGCATCAAGCAGAGCAAAGTCAACTTAGAGCAAGCCGACCTGCAGTTGGAGAAGAGCCGCAACCTCATCAATGTACAGATTGTGCAAGCCTACCTCGCCGTCATCATGAACGAGGAGCGACTTGCGTACCTCAACGACGTGTGCAAGACCAGCGAGGAGCAGATGAAGCAAGGCGAGCAGCAGTTCAAGGTGGGCAAGATTCTGGAAAGCGACTATATGATGCTCGAGGCGCAATACACCGCCGATAAATACAACATTGAAAATACGAAGATCTCTATCGAGAATAACCTCCTAAAACTCAAAAACTTATTGTGCATCAAACCATCGCAGCCCCTTAAGTTGGTAAAGCCATCGGAGGAGGCCATGGCACAGGCATTGGATATGCCCACCAAGAGCGAGCTTATCAACCAGTCGATGCAGTATCTTCCTGAAATAAAGCTCAATGAGAAGAATGTGGAGTCGGCCGAATACGATGTTAAGATTGCCAAATCGTCGTATTATCCGAGCCTCATGCTCAGCGCCGGCGCCAACACGGGCTACAACAGCGGAGCAGGCAGTTTCGGCGAGCAGTTGAAGCGTCGCTTTGGCATACAAGCCGGCCTCAACCTGTCGATACCGATTTACAACCGTAGCAATGCACGCACGCAAGTGGCACAATCAAAAATTAGGCTACAACAAGCTGAAATTGAGAGCATTCAGACCGAGTTGGAAGTTCTACAAACATTAGAGGAAAACTATTTGAATGTGAAGGAAGCGCAGAACAACTTCAAAGTCACCGAAGCACAAGAGAAGGCCTACAGCGCCAACTACAAAGCCTACAACGAGCAGTTCAAAGCCGGCGCCATCACAGCAGTGGACCTGTTGCAACAACAAACCAACTACCTGAATGTGCTGAACAACTATTTGCAAAACAAATACTCGTATATGCTGAGCCGGAAGGTGCTGGATATTTATATGGGGATTCCGGTGAAGTTGTAACAATTCACAATGCACAATTCACAATGCATAATTAAAAGAACAAAGACCAAATTCAAAATTCAAAGAACAAAGAACAAATCTCTATAACTCTATAATTCTATAACTCCCAACCTCTCACTCCTCACTTCAACACTTCAACAATTAAACGATTAAACAATTCAACATCATACTAATATGGACAAGAAGAAGAAAAAACGCATTATTATCGGCTCCGTGATTGGCGCGATTGTGCTGGCTATCATTGTTATCATGAGCATCAAGGGCGGAAAGTACGAATTGAATTTCAACACGGCGGTGGCACAGCAGGACAGCATTGTCATCACGGTGACAGCGACGGGCGAGATTCAGCCTTTGTACCAGGTGGAAGTCGGCACGCAGGTGTCGGGCATTGTGGAGAAGCTCTACGTGGACTTCAACTCCGAAGTCAAGAAAGGGCAGCTGCTGGCCGAGTTGGACAAATCGACGCTGATGGAGATGATCAACCAGTCGAAGGCCAACCTGTCGGATGCGGAGAGCAACCTCAACTTCGCCAAGCAGAACTACGACCGTATCAAGCAGTTGTACGACAACAAAGCCGCCACACAAGCATCTTTTGAGGAAGCCTCAAATGCCTACATCCAGGCTAAAAACAGGGTAACCACGGCCAAGTCGAACTTGCAGACGGCACAAGTCAACTTGTCGTACGCCAAGATCTACTCACCCATTTCGGGCATTGTGCTCAACAAGGCGGTAGAAGAAGGACAGACGGTAGCCTCTTCGTTCAACACCCCCACCCTTTTCACCATTGCCAACGACCTGAAGCAGATGCAGGTGGAGGCCAACGTGGATGAAGCTGACATAGGACAAGTCAAAGAGGGACAACATGTTACCTTCACCGTAGATGCATTCCCGAAGGATGTCTTCACTGGCACGGTAAAGCAGGTGCGTTTAGAGCCGACGGTCACCTCGAATGTGGTTACCTACACGGTCATCATCAATGCGCCCAACCCCGACGAGAAGCTCTTTCCGGGCATGACCGCCAATGTCAGCATCGTGGTTGAGAACGAGAAGGGCATCACCATTCCTGCCGAAGCCCTGCATTATATGATGGATGAAGATACCAAGAAAATGCTTGTTAAACAAGGCTATACCTTAGCTGATCCGCCTCAAGGCAAAGATGCTGCCAAGGGCAAAGACGCTGCCAGAAACATGCCCAAAGGTTTTCCTAAAGACGGCAACTTCCCCAAAGGAAATGGTGGCATGAAATCTCCTAACAACGGACCGCAAATAGTGTGGATTAAAGAAGAGATGTCGCTGCGTCCGCAAATGGTAAGCACAGGTTTGAACGACGGCGCCAACACCATCATCACCAAGGGCCTCAAAGAGGGTGACGAAGTTGTTCTTTCCATCGAAAAAATGCAAAACAAACCCAGCAAGCAAAGTGGTGGCAGCAACCCGTTCATGCCAGGACCTCCGCAACGTAAAAGCCGCTAATACAAGCACTTCAAACACTGTAAGATGTCAAACGAAATCATCAAAATTGAAAACCTCACGCGCGTCTTTCACGTTGGCAGCGAGGATGTGCATGCGCTCAAAGGCATCACCTTCTCCATCCGCGAGGGCGAATTTGTGAGCATCATGGGTGCCAGCGGCTCGGGAAAATCCACCCTGCTGAACATTTTAGGTTGCTTGGACAAGCCCACCTCGGGCAGCTATTTCATCGACGATGTAGATGTCAGCAACCGTTCGAAAAACGAGCTCTCCACCATCAGAAACCGAAAGATAGGATTTATCTTTCAGAACTACAATCTGTTAGCACGAACATCGGCATTGGAGAATGTAGAGTTACCGCTCATGTACAACCCGACGGTATCGAGCAAAGAGCGTCGTGAACGTGCCATCGAGGCACTGAAGGCGGTGAACTTGGAGAACCGCTTGGACCACATGCCCAACCAGCTATCGGGCGGCCAGCAGCAGCGCGTAGCCATCGCCCGCGCACTGGTCAACGACCCTGTCATCTTATTGGCCGACGAAGCCACGGGAAACCTTGACACGCGCACATCCTACGAGATCATGAGTCTGTTTCAGGAACTGCACAGCAAAGGGAAGACCATCGCGTTTGTCACCCACGAGCCCGACATTGCCGAGTTCACCGAGCGCACCATCCAACTGCGCGACGGGCTCATTCTCAAAGACATCCCTGTCGCCACCAAATCGGCGGCTGAAGCCTTAGCGGCTTTAGGACCGGCAGGCAATGATTATTAACCGTAAAGAAAGTCGAGAATGAATATTCTTAATCTCATAAAACTAGCCATCAAGTCGCTGCTCCGTAACCGCAGTCGCGCCATACTCACCATGCTGGGCATCATCATCGGCATTGCTTCGGTGATTGCCATGGTCAGTTTAGGGCAGAGTTCCACCTTAAGCGTACAGAACCAGCTCTCCTCGATGGGCACCAACATGATTATGATTATGCCTGCCCGCCAGATGAGAGGCGGTGTCAACATGGGCAGTGGCAATGCCAAGTCGCTGGATTTAAAAGACTTGAAAGCGCTGCAAGAAAACACGCGATATGTGGCCGATGTCTCCCCGATGGTTAACGCCGCGGCCCAGTTGGTCTATGGCTCAAACAACCATCCCGGCAGCATCCAAGGTGTATCGCCCGGCTACCTCACCATCCGCAAATATGAGTTGGAGAGCGGCATCATGTTCGATGAGGAGGCCATCGAAACCTACGCCAAAGTGTGCGTCATTGGGCAAACGATTGTAAAGAATCTGTTCACCAATGGCGAGAATCCCATTGGGCAGACCATCCGTTTCGGCTCCATCCCGATGAAGGTTATCGGCGTGCTGGCCAGCAAAGGGCAGAACCAGATGGGCCAAGACCAAGACGACGTGGTTTTAGCGCCATATACTACTGTGCAGAAGCGTTTTATGGCCATCACCCATTTCAACATGCTGTTCGCCTCGGCGGTCAGCGAAGAGCAATCGGAACTGGCAGCCACAGAAATCACTTATATCTTGCGCAGCAACCACAAGATTGAAAACGGCGCCGAGGACGACTTCGACATCCGCACGCAAGAGGAGCTGCTCACAACGGTCAGCTCGGTCACCCAGCTGCTGACCGTCTTACTGGCAGCCATTGCCTCCATCTCGCTGATTGTCGGCGGTATCGGCATTATGAACATCATGTATGTAACTGTAACAGAACGAACTAAAGAGATTGGCCTTCGTATGTCGATTGGGGCGCAGAACCGCGACATCATGCTACAATTCCTGTCTGAAAGTATCATTCTGAGCTTGATTGGCGGTATAATAGGAATCTTCTTAGGGCTATTGCTTTCCTACGGCGCATCCCATCTGCTGAACTGGCCGTATGTGGTCAGCAAGAGCGCCATTGCCATCTCGTTCCTTGTATGCGCAGCCACGGGCATCTTCTTTGGCTGGTATCCTGCTAAGAAAGCCGCCAACTTGGATCCTATCAATGCGTTGAGATACGAATAGAACGGAGAGAGGAGAACGGAGAGATGAGAGATGAGAGATGAGAACTGAGAACTATTTGTTCTTTGCTCTTTGTTCTCTGAATTCTGAATCTCTAGCTTAGCGCCAGTGAGAGGGCTGCGTAGTCGCCGATCTTATCGCCGAGTACGGCGGGCACGATTTTGCAAACCTGAGCTGACAGCGGAATAGCTTCCTTTTCGATTACGGGATAGATAAACTGATCGAATAGTGCCTGGTTGCGTTCGTAGATGCTGCCGATGACAATACATTCAGGGTTAAGGACATCGATAAGGATAGAGAGGCCCATGCCGAGCATCTCGCCGCATTTGCGATAGATGGAGAGGGCAAACTCGTTACCATCCTTGATGGCGAGGGCCAACGACTTGGCTGTCAGTTTCTCCACATCGTCCATATTGGCAAACAGCGGGTTGGTCTCGCCTTTAGCCAGCATCTCGGCAGCTTTCTTCTTAGCCATACGGGCGATACCGCCGCCACTGCAGAAGCCTTCGAACGAACCGGCTTTGTTGAAGCCCACGGGACCGTCTTCCGCCATACGCACATGACCAATCTCGCCAGCATTGTCGTTGGTGCCACTATAGAGGTGTCCGTCGATAATGAGGCCGGCGCCCATACCGGTGCCGAAAGTCAGGAATGCCATATTGTTGCAGCCGCGGCCAGCTCCGAACTTCCATTCGGCCACTGCACAGGCATTGGCATCGTTCTGAAGATTGGGCTTCACGCCATATTTATCCTCGAACATCTTGACAATGTGAATATTATCCCATCCTGGCAGATTTGGAGGCGACATGATGACACCCTCTTTGCTACTGAGGGGACCACCACAGCTGATACCGATACCCACCAAGTCTTTGCCACTAATCTGATGACGTTTCAAAATCTCATCCGTAGCCGCAAAAATATTATTCAATGCGAAATTAACACCTTTATCCGTCTCCGTCGCAAAGGCAATCTTATCCACAATAAAATCATCCAAGTTATCGGTAATCAATTCTTTACCTAAAATAACGGCACATTTAGTACCTCCAATATCAATGCCTAATGAATACATAACAAAATTATTTGGGTTGATTAGAAAGGGCAAAGGTACGAAAAAAAGTGAGAAGTTAAGAAGTTAAGAAACTAAGGAGTTAAGATTATGAAGTATTAAGTGAGAAGTGAATAGTGAGGAGTGATAGAATCGCTAACAACTAAAAACTTTTTGAATTATGAGATTATGAATTATCGAAACATTTAATAAAATATAGTGTATATTTGCAGCCACAATCTTAAATAGATTTATTTGTATCACAACCAAATAACAACTGAATAAATGAAAAAACTCTTATTGTATTTTTCATTCTCGATAATAGCATTGAACCTATTGGCTGACCCTGTTGATCCGACAACGGCGGCCAAGGTAGCCACCAATTTCTACCGTCAGCAGGTGATAGCCAACTCGCAAACGAGTCGGACCAAGGCGCAGATCACCTTGCAAGATGTAACGGCCCAGACGCCCTACCAGCATATCTACGTCTTTAACGCCTCTGCTGACAACGGTTTTGTCTTAGTGGCTGGCGACGACCGCTCGATACCCATCCTTGGTTACAGCGAGGAAGGGAGCTTCGACTACGACAATATGCCCACCAATGCCCGAGCATGGATCATGCACTACGAAGAAGAACTTGCCTGGATAATTGCCAACGACGCCGCGCCATACGAGACCACCGCCGACGAGTGGAAAACCTTACGCAAAGGCGGTTCTTTGGCAGCCAAAGGAGGCAGTGTTAATCCGCTGGTAAAGACGCAATGGAACCAGTCGCCTTATTACAACAACCTGTGTCCTTACAACAGTTCTGTAAACAAACGGACCGTGACGGGCTGCGTTGCCACTGCCATGGCACAAGTGATGAAATTCTGGAACTATCCAGCACAAGGGCGAAGCTATCATTCTTACAACTGCGAGTACTATGGCACCCAATCGGCCAACTTTGCCAACACCACCTACGACTGGTCCAACATGCCCACCAAGCTCACCAGTTCCAGCTCGTCCACACAAGTCAATGCCGTAGCCACACTGATGTATCATTGTGGTGTGAGCATCGATATGAACTACGGTTATGACGGCAGCAGTGCTTCCACGCAAAATGTCCCCAACGCCTTAATAAACTACTTCAAATACGACAACGGAGCGCATTATGTTCGGAAGAGCAATTATTCGGAAAGCGCCTGGACAACCTTAATACAAACCGAGCTGAATGCAGGAAGGCCTGTCCTTTACAGAGGCCAGGGCGAAGGCGGCCATGCCTTTGTTTGCGACGGCTATAATTCCAGCAACCAATTCCATTTCAACTGGGGATGGGGCGGCTACTGTGACGGCTACTACTCCACCAGCAACCTGACCCCCGGCACGGGCGGCACAGGGGCTGGCAATGGCAGCTATACCGTCAACCAAGGCGCCGTTATCGGCATCAAGCCGGTCAGCAGCAGCACGGCCACACCCAATTTGAAAATGTATTCGACACTTACCGTAGAGGATGCCCGTTTCGGGAAAAATATCACGGGAACCATTCAGGTTTCCAACAAGGGGTCCAATAATTTCACTGGGAAATTAGCCGTTGCCATATTTAACGAAGAGGATATTGCCATTTGCAATCAGAAGTTCAATGTCAGCAGCTTACAGCCAAATTATCACTCCACAGGCAATATCAACATCACGGGAGGAGTGCCCTTGATTCCTGGCAAATATCGTGCCTACGCCTTTTACAGCGTAGATGGAAGCAACTGGGAACTGGTTCCCAACGGCACCAATGCCTCTTCCTCAACGACGTTTAATATCACCTATTCGGCGCAGATGGAGACCAATTCCGATTTTTCCAAAACCACCTTCATCCAAGGGCAGGAGGCAACCGTCAATGTGGATGTATGGAATTCAGGCTCATCAACATTCTATGGGAAAGTACGAGTAAATCTGTCCAATGTGGAAACCGGCTCAAATGTGCAAAATATTCAGGTATTGAATGTTACAAATGGCTTACAAGCCAACTACCATTACACCAACGGACTGAATTTTACGGGGACCATCACGGCAGCCACGGGCACCTATCTTATGGAGTTGGCCTATCAGCGAGAAGGTGAAACGCAATGGTACTATGCAGGCAGTTCAAAACATCAGAACCCTATTCTGGTCACCGTCGTGGCCTCACCCACCCTTGCTGTGTCGCCCTCCTCGGTGTCGTTCCAAGCTGCGGGTAGCAGTCAGGCAGTCTCCGTAACCGGCAATGTTGACTGGACAGCCAGCACCTCGGCCTCCTGGCTCACCTTGTCGCCCAAAAGCGGAACCGAAAGCGGTACGATTACGGTCACCGCAGCTACTAACAACTCCAATTCGGCAAGGTCGGCCACCATCACCATAACGGGCAGCAACGGCGTTGGTTCCAAGACGGTTACAGTCTCCCAAGCTGCTGGTACAGCTCTCCAACCCGACGCTTACGAGCAAAACAACACGTCAGCCACCGCCTACGACTTAGGGACCATTTCAACCAACAGCAGGACCTTCACCATCAATGCCAACCTGCATGTGTCAACAGATGTGGATTATTATAAAATCACCCTGCCCGCAGGCTATAAATACACGGTAAGTGCTCTGATGTACGACAGATATAATAACTCTTCTTCCTATTCGGCCTATGGAGCGTTGGCATTCTCGCTGAACGGCACAAACACCTCAGGCACATACGACAATGAAATGCCTGCCACAACCCTTAATGGTGGAGGACCCATTTATTTCAGAATCAAAGGATTCAATGGCAACGATAACGATTTAGGCACTTATCAGCTCATCATCAATATTTCCCGGTCCTCTAACACTGGGATTGAAGAGTTTGAAGATGAAGAATTGACACTCTACCCCAATCCTGCGATAGACAAGCTATATCTAACTATAGCTAAAGATATTGTAATCAAAGAAATAGAATTTGTGAATGCCCAGGGCCAGTTATTGCGCACCTATCCTGGCAGCCAGCGCGAGTTCCATGTCGGCGATCTGCCATCGGGCCTGTACTTTATGCGGGTTGTTACATCAGAGGGTGTGATTACGAAGAAGTGGGTGAAGTAAATAGATGATAATCAAGAACAAAGAACAAAGAATAAAGAACATGAAACGACTCTGTCTGTACTTTTCATTCATCATTTTATCATTGAATCTCTGCGCTGCTCCCGTTGACCCGATGACGGCAGCCAAAGTGGCCACTAATTTTTACCGCCAGCAGGTGACAGCAAAATCTCTTTTGAAACAACAAAACATGCCTGAACTGCTGGATATCACGGCCCAAACACCCTACCAGCATATCTATGTTTTCAACGCCGTCGATGGCAATGGCTTTGTATTGGTGGCTGGCGACGACCGCTCAATTCCCGTATTGGGCTACAGCGATAAAGGCAGCTTCGACTATAACGAAATGCCCGACAATGCCCGCAGTTGGATTAATCACTACGAACAGGAAATCATCTACATTATAGAGCACAATGCGGCATCTTCCACGATGGCTTCAAGCGAATGGGAAACCTTGCGCAACGGAGGCTTATTGGAAACCAAAGGTGGTAGTGTTGAGCCGTTGATAAAAACCCAATGGGCACAACGGAACCACTCCAACGACGGTGCTGTGCTGTATAACAACATGTGTCCTTACGACGAGGCTGCTGGCGAATATACATTGGCTGGCTGTGTAGCCACCTCCATGGCACAAATAATGAAACATTGGGAGTATCCGACGCAAGGCATTGGATCTCATAACTATACCGTAAAAGCTCATCCCGAATACGGAGAGCAATCCGCTGATTTTGGCGCAACCACTTACGCATGGGCCAATATGCCTCTCACCTTAACTGCTTCAAACACAGAAGCAGAGAAAAATGCAGTAGCCACCCTTATGTACCACTGCGGCGTGGCTTGCAATATGAATTACGACATCAGAAGTCGCGGTGGCAGTTTGGCGCACATCACCTATGCGCAACAACCGTTCACCCAATATTTTGGATATTCCTCTCAAATACAATATGTTAAAAAGAGCAATTATTCGGATGAGGATTGGCTTGCCTTGATTAAACAAGAACTGGACAACAACCGTCCCTGCCTATACCAAGGGCAGACATCAACCGAGATCAATTCGATGGGTCATGCGTTTGTTTGCGATGGATACAACAGCGACAATTTCTTCCATTTTAATTGGGGCTGGAGCGGTAGAGAAGACGGCTATTTCCGCTTAGATGCCATCACACCGCTCAATTACAACTTTTCATACCTCCAAGCTTGCCTTATCGGCATTGAGCCGAAGGACAACACAGGCATTGCCGAGAACAGCAAGCCAACGTGCGCCCTCTACCCCAATCCGGCGGTAGAAATTTTGCATATAACCATCGACGAAGGAACCGAAGTGAAAACCACTGAGATACGGAACGCTGCCGGGCAACTGCTACGCACATACAACGGAAACCAGCGCGAGTTCCAAGTCGGTGATCTGCCGTCAGGCCTGTACTTTATGCGAGTAGTCACAACGGAAGGCGTGATTACAAAGAAGTGGGTGAAATAACGGCAACTTTTCGTATTTTTGCGCCACATTTTGAAAACGATGAGCGCACCACTAAAAGAAAAAGCCATTCGTATTGCCGATTACGACTATCCTCTACCAGAGGAGCGGATAGCTTTTTATCCCAAGGAGCCGCGCGACACCTCCAAGTTGTTAGTTTATCGTAACGGTGAGATTACCGACAGCCATTTTTACCAGCTGGCCGACTTTCTAGACCGCGATACCATGCTGATTTTCAATAACTCGAAGGTCATCCATGCGCGCCTGCGTGTGCATAACGCCACCGGTGCCGCCATCGAGATTTTCTGTCTGGAGCCGATGCTGCCCACCACCGAGTTGGCCTCCGCCTTCACGCAGACCAGTCCCGTCACCTGGAAGTGCTTCGTAGGCAATGCCAAGCGTTGGAAACACCCGCTCACCATCGTTGCACAAGTGCGTGACCGTGAGGTGCGCATCACCGCCGAGAAGGGCGACAACTGCGAAGGCGCCTTCCCCGTGACTTTCACCTGGGCCGAAAGCGACATCACCTTTGCCGAATGGATTGAAGCCTACGGCAAAATGCCGCTGCCCGCCTACATCAAACGCGAGGCCTCGACTGAAGACGAAGCACGCTACCAGACGGTCTATGCACGCCACGACGGCTCGGTGGCCGCACCCACGGCTGGACTGCACTTTTCGGAAAACGTGCTCCACCAACTTCGCCAGAAAGGAATTGATCTACAATATCTTACACTACATGTCGGTGCAGGCACCTTCAAGCCCGTCACCACCGAACTGATTGGCGACCACTACATGCATCAGGAGAAGGTCATCATCACAAAAGAGCTGATAGAGCAACTGCTGCACGACACGCAGAAACGGCGCATTGCGGTCGGCACCACAGTGGTACGAACCTTAGAGTCGCTATTCCTGATGGGCGCCAAGCTAGCCCTCTCCCTGCCCTCCCCGTTCCTGATCGAGCAGTGGGAAGCGTACGAGAACCCACAATTCGCCAGCATCACCGCAGAGCAGTCGCTGCAAGCCCTGCAAGACTATATGGCCGTCCAGCACACCGACCACATTGCCGGCGCCACCCGCCTGATGATTGTGCCCACCTACAAACACCACATGATCCAGGGCATCATCACAAACTTCCACCAGCCCAAGAGCACCTTGTTGCTGCTCATCGCCTCCATCATCGGCGACGACTGGCATCGTGTGTATGAGCACGCGCTGAGCCATGACTATCGATTCCTCAGCTACGGCGATTCCAACCTCTATATCAACGACTAATCTCACAATCGGAAGCAGCACTGCAGGCGCAGTTCCGTCTTGTGATGTCCGTTAATTTGTGTTAAACCGCTACCGACTTTGTCGGAATAGAAATAGTAGCTCTGCGCCAGTCGCACCCACACATCAAAGAAACGCCAACGATACTTCAACACCAGTACGGCACGACAGCCGCGGCCGTAGTAACTGTTGACCGTAAAAGCGTACAGCACATCGCTTTCGTATGCGTAGAGTCGTTCATCGTACGAGGGCGTGTCGAAGAAAGCCAGTCGGCACTTGACGCTAAGATTAGGTTTGGGGAAAGTCACATTCACATCCTGATAAAAGAGCCAGCCCTGACGCGTTCTCTTTTCGTTTGGATAGCGATTCAGCAACCAATCAAGTTCGGTTTTCATCGACAGCACAGGCAACGGCTGATAGCTAATCCCCATCTTGATGCTATGGGTGATTTTCGGCATCAAAACATTCCAGTAGCCATTTTCTGAAATCCTATTCACTTCGCGCTGCAACCTACGGTACTGCCATTTCAGTCGGGTTTGGCGGCGAATATCCAGCGTGAGTGTCATGCCTGTCTCCATTCTTGACGAAGGCGCATCGACTTGATATTTGAGCCACGGATAGTGGCAGTAATCGTGATAGAGCAATACATTTAGCCGCTTACCCACAACAACATCCGCCACCACATAGACACCAGTTTCATTCTGCGCCTTACCGCCGAAGCCACTGCCATACAAGGCGTGATAACGGGGCGAAAAATGGCGGAATACGGCTGCCACTTGCAAACGGGGGTCGACATGCCACTGCAGACCTTGCAGGCACGCCCATGCTGGCGACTCGCACATGGCCAACTCACCAAAGAGAATCACTTTCCGCAGCAAGCACTGGTAATCAACCGACGCATTGAACATATAGTTGCCCGTAAAGTTATATTGCTGATATACAGCATCTCCCAAAATTACCTTGCGCGGGAAATAGGCCCACAACACGCGGGCACCCACACGGAACAGTCGCCGAACCATTCGGAAATCGGCGCCAACCAGGTGATTACGGAGCACATTCATTTTAGCACACTCGTTAGCCGTACGATGGTAGCCCACCTGCGACAGCGGTCCCTCGTAAGCACCATCCCCGTTAATTTTCCCATCGTAGCGCCTACTCGAATAGAAAACGGTGCCCGTATAGTTGGCATTGCCCAACTCGACGGCTGCACCCCGAAAGAAAAGCCCCTCGCTGAGCGGTGTCACGGGCTTAACGCCTGACGAGAACTTGCGTAGGCCCACGCCACCTCCCTTCCCACTCATCAGCGACGAACCCACCACCAGTCCCTGGCCGAGATTGAGCCTATAATCGCCGATGGCGGCACACTTGAGGATGCCGATATTT
>JAEERB010000129.1 GCA_016285615.1 Bacteroidales bacterium | reverse complement strand
TTACGATCTTGTTGAGGTGGCTATCAATCCGCGCAATAAGACCGAGTTTTATGCAGGTTCTTGGGGCTATGGGTTGTTCCATTATCAGGACGGCGTGTTTAAAAATCGCTATGATGAGACCAACTCGTCGCTTCGCGATAACGGCAATGGCAAAACCTTCGTGTCGGGCATTGCCTACGACCAGAATAACAACATGTGGCTGACCAATAGTTATTCTTCTGCGCCTCTGCAAGTAATCAAGAGTGACGGCAAATGGCAGGCCTTCGACCTGCGGCCCTATGTGTCGGGCACTTCTACGGTGGTGGACAAAGTGCTGGTAGATTCGCGCAATTACAAATGGCTGACGGTGCCGCGCGAGAACAAACTGCTTGTGTTCTATGATAATGGCACCATCGACAATCGCTCCGATGACAGAATTACATCAGTCAATTTGAATACCTATAGCAATATTCAAACGACGATGATCAATTGTATTGCAGAAGATAAGGAAGGCGAAATTTGGATTGGCACCGACCAGGGTATCAAGGTGGTTTACAATCCCTACAATGCCTTCAATGGTGGTGCTTTCGCTCAGAATATTCTACTGGAACAAGAAGGTTATGTGCAGAATCTGCTTCAGGATGAACAGGTTACTTGTATCGCTGTGGACGGCGCCAACCGCAAGTGGATAGGTACCTCCAAGGCGGGAGCCTTCCTGATGTCGGCGAATGGTACCGAAGAGTTGCTCCGCTTCTCAGAGAGCAATTCACCGATGTTCTCCAATCAGATTTTCGACATTGCCATCAATCATGTGACGGGCGAGGTCTTCTTTGCCACGGCCAAAGGTCTGATTTCCTATCGTGGAACCGCTACGGCTGGCAGAGAGACTTATGATGAGGTCACAGTATTTCCTAATCCCGTTCGTGAGGGTTACGATGGCTATATTTCCGTTACAGGTCTGAAAGACAAGTCGTTCTGTAAGATTGTTGACAGCTCGGGACGTCTGGTATGGCAAAGCTATGCCAATGGTGGCGAGCTGGTATGGGATGGCAAGAACTATGCGGGAAAGAAAGTGGCGACAGGCGTCTATTTTGTCTTCTCCTCTGATGAAAACGGAAAAAAACGAAATGTTGCTAAGATTCTAGTTGTCAAGTAGCTATGTTTATCAAGACCAAAGGGATTGTTCTTCATAAAACGAAATATTCGGATAGTGATTTGATTGTGAAAATCTATACCGAAAAAGCTGGCACCCAATCGTTTATCCTAAAACATGCCTTTTCGAAGAAGACGAAAGTCAATCAGTCGCTCTTTGGCCAACTTTCGCTGTTGGAGCTCAATTTCGACCTTCGCAAACAGTCGCAGTTGCATTACATTCGAGATGTAGTGGTGAGTCATCATTACTCGCTCATTCCATTTGATGTGGTTCGAGGTACGGTGCTCTTTTTCTATAATGAACTGTTGTACAAGCTCTTGTTTAATGCGCCAGAGGATGAAAACCTCTTCGCCTTTTTAGAAAGTTGTCTGCTGGAATTGGATGATCCCGATTGCAGGTTGGCAGATGTGCATATTCGTTTTATGATTCGGCTGGCTAAGATTTTAGGGTTGATGCCAGAGAATAATTATTCGCAGAAATGTCCCTATTTCTCTGTTGAAGATGCTTGTTTCTCAGATCATTATGTGGAAAACCTCACGCTCGAACAACCTGCCAGTGACTATCTGTCACAGTTGTTGAATCATATCGAGGAAGGGGAGTCGGTCCCGCTGCCAGATAAATCGGTGCGCATGAACTTGTTGCGAGGCTTAGTACAATACTTCGAAACCCATAATGAGTCGGTGTCTAATATACAGTCACTGAGTATCTTGTGTGATGTTTTAAACTAAAAATGCCGCAATTGTGGAAATCAAAATTCAAAGACCAAAGAACAAAGACCAAATAGATTCCTTCGGCGGTAGTTTCGACAAGCTCAACCACCGCCTCGGAATGACACCAACAATTCTTAACTCCTTTACTTCTTAACTTCTCACTTCAACAATTAAACACTTCAACGATTCAACGATAAATGATAACCTCAAACGAAAACATAAAGCTCTGGATGGCGCCGTTGCACGGAGTGACGGTAAGTCGGTTCCGTAATCTCTTTTTTCGCCATTTTGGTGGGATTGATGAAGTGATGGCGCCGTTTCTGCCAGTGGTGGATGCACCGAATGTCAGGGCGCGTCAGTGGAAGGATATTTTGCCGCAAAATAATGAGAACCTGAAAGTTGTGCCTCAACTGATGGGTAATGACCCGGTACAGTTTGTCAATACGTTGCACATATTGGCAGATATGGGTTTCACGGCTGCCAACTGGAACATTGGTTGTCCGATGCAGCAGATTGTTCGCAAGCGCCGCGGTTGTGGCCTGATGCCGCATCCCGACTTGGTGGAGAAAGTGGTCGAGGCGGTGTGTGCACGCACGACGGCCTGCTTTTCGATCAAAATGCGTCTCGGCTTGAAATCGCCGCAGGAAGGTCTGGAGTTGCTTCGCCGTTTGGAGTCTTATCCGCTGGACTTTATCGTCATCCATCCGCGCTTGGGGGTGCAACAGTATGAGGGTCTGCCCGATTGGGACGCCTTCGACACCCTGTTTGCCGCCACTTCTCACGAGGTTGTCTATAGTGGTGATGTATGGAGCGTAGCCGACTATCAACGGTTGCAGCAACACTATCCTACTATTCGTCAATGGATGCTGGGCCGCGGACTCCTGCGCAATCCTTTCCTCGCTGAGCAGATCAAGTCGTCGGATGAAGCTGTTGACAAACAACGCTTTAGCATCTTCTACGCCGATTTGCTTGATTCTTGGCACGCCTCTGGCCTTACCGATAAAGGTATCTTGAACAGTCTCAAAGAATTATGGCACTATTTCGCCGTTTTTTGCGACCTGTCGGATCTCCAACTGCAGCAACTTTTGCGCGAGGATGATCTTGTGGCATTTGAGCAGAAGAGCAGAGACGCGATTAATCACATCTTTACAAAATAATATCTACAGAGACTCTCTGCTAACAACTAAAAACTATATTTTTTCGTATTTTTGCCGCCTTAAAACCCCATTAGCTTTATGAAAAAACTTTTCCTTACTTCGCTTTTCTTTGCATTTGTTTTTGCTAATGCACAAACGATTACGCTTACTTTTACGGCCCAAGACGCTCAAAATCAGAGAGTCCAATTCGATCATGTACGGGTTGTGAATCAGTCAAAGGTATGGACCGAAACGTTGGTTTGGCCCGATACGGTTTGCGAAATGTCATACGAAACGGGCGTGAAGGCATACAACGACCATAGCTTTTCCTTGTCGCAAAATACGCCAAACCCATTTGAAGGTGAGACAATGGTTACCCTGCAGTCGCCTGGTAGTGAAAAAGTTAATCTGGCCATATATGATATCCAAGGAAAGAAAGTGACTGGCTTCCAGAGACAACTGTCTGCTGGTGAGCACCTTTTCAAGGTGTGTCTGTCGCAGCCTCAAACCTATCTGCTTGTCGCTTGCGCCGGCTCACATCAGGCTTCTATCAAGATGATTCATTTGGGAAAAGGTGGTGCAAATAAGGTTGAATATTTAGGATTAAATACTTTGTGTTCCAATGAGTTGAAGGCTTCGAAGGGTGCAATCGACAAACCGTTTGAGTTGGGTGATACGATGTGCTATGTTGGTTATGCTACCATCAATGGAGATGTTTGCCAAAGTGCGTTGGTTAAACAGAGTCAGACAGCATCACAGACCATTACGCTCTCGTTTGCCGAAACGCAGAAACAAATGCCGACGGTAACAACAGACAAGGTGGATGATATTGAATCTGTAGCAGCAACAATCTATGGTACAGTTGTTTCTGATGGCTATGACTCGGTGTCGGCTCGCGGCTTTTGCTGGGATATCAATCCCAATCCAACCAAAGAGACCCATGTGTTGGCTGCTGGTGCAGGACTGGGTGTCTTCTCGGGAAAAATCGAAGGCTTGACTTCGGGTGTTACTTATTATGTTCGTGCGTTTGCCGACAATAGCTGCGGCACAGCCTACGGTAACGAAATGACCTTCACCACTACCCAAAAATCACTGCCCGTTGTGCGCACGCTCAGCGTGGGCAGCATTACGTATGAATCGGCCACTTTCTATGGCGAAGTGGTTTCCGATGGCGGTGATGCTGTGACCGCCTACGGCGTTTGCTGGGGACTGCAGATGAATCCCACCATTGAATCTGGTTCATTTAAGGTGGTTGGTAGCGGCACAGGCTCTTTCTCAGCTAAACTGGAAGGCTTGGAAGCTGAAAAGATGTATTACGCACGCGCATACGCTACCAATAGTCAGGGCACGGTTTATGGCGACAATCTCCCCTTTAAGACCAAGGCTGCTCCTGAAGATCCTCGTGAGCAACTCATCGTGCTATGCGAGCAGGCTACGCAGACCTATAATATCTATAATTTGAAAACGGGCGAAAAGGTGTGGTCATGGAAACCTACTTCCAACTCCACTGTATCTTCATCTGGTTATAGTTTTAACAATGTTTCGGATGCAAAGCCTTGCTTCAATGGTACTTGTTTGATGGGTGTCGCTTCAGGAGGTGGTGCCGCTATCGTTCGTCTCAGCGACAGCAAACTGATTTTCTTGGCCAATCCCGGGAAAGACTCTGGTGATGGTGTTTATGGCAATACGCATTCCATCGAAGTGTTACCTAATAACCGTGTGGTATGTTCTAATACTGCGGGCAATCAGCTGAAGGTGTATAACATAGATGAAAACAAAGTAAAACAAACCGCCCCTGTGTATACTATGGCTTTCCCCTGCGGACACAATGTGGTATGGGATAAAAAGCGTAATTGTCTTTGGTCGGCAGGCCAAAACGACCTGTATAAAATTGCATATAACGAAACTACTGGTGCGTTAAGCACTTTGCAAATTATTCCTTTCCCCACGGGTTGTAATTATGGTCATGATTTTGTAAAAATCTGGAATGAAGACCGTTATATTATGACAACAGACGAACAAGTATATGAGTTTGACCCCAATACCAACACTTTTACAGTGTGCCAATGTTATAATCATGAGGCTGTCAAGAGTGTTTCCACAGGTCCGAAGGGCTTCAGAACCATTTGCGCTATACCGGAAGAGAGCTGGTGGACCTCACACGTGCTCGATTTCAATACGGGCGAGGTTGTGTTAGAGCGTAGCGGTGCCAAGATTTACAAGGCACGTTGGTGGTTGTGGGAAGAATAATAAATTCAAAATTCAGAGTTCAGAATAGATTTTGGATTTTGAACTCTGAACTTTGATTTAAATTTTTTTAATTCGTGAAACGAATGAAAAAAATTATTATTTTTGCGGCCGAATTGCCCAGGTGGCGGAATTGGTAGACGCGTCGGTCTCAAAAACCGATGAGGTAACACTCGTGCCGGTTCGATCCCGGCCCCGGGTACAAAGCAAAAGAAGCCTTGAACATTGTTGATTCAAGGCTCTTTTTTTATGAATATTTTCCCGCCAATTTGACTGATTTTTGTTGTATTATTGCAATGTGAAAATGTAATAATTCTTCCATTATTCCGTTTGATAATTCATGAAAACTTTGCGACGCATCCTATTCTTTTTCTTCGTTTCGGCTGTAATGCTGGCGTCGGCTCAAACCATTGACCAACAGACCGAAAATATGCTGTCGCAGAAGTTTGCCGATGGGCTTCGCGAGTTCTATTCGGCGGATTACAAATCGGCCGAGACATCTTTCCGTTATGTCCTCTCCAAAAATCCAAGTCACGATGCGTCCTATTTTATGCTGGCCAAAATCAGAAACCAACAGAAGGAATATGCAGGCGCTTCGTACTATTTGCAGGAGGCTATCAAGCTGGATAAGAAGAATATATGGTATAAGGTGATGCTGGCAGAGACTTACGACCTGATGAACGATTATGCCGCTTCAACCAAGTTGTGGAAAGAGATTTGCAAGCTTCAGCCCGCCAACGAGCAGTATCTTATCTCGCTGAGTCAGGCCTATTTGAACAATGAACAGTATAAGAATGTTGTCAAAACCTACGACCAGATTGAGATTTTGATAGGTTACAATGAGGAAATTACCGAGGCGAAGAAGAATATCTGGCTCTATTTCAATGATGTAAAGCGTGCAGCAGGTGAGTACGACAAGCTGATTAAGGAGTTTCCTTATGAACCGAAACACTATGTGAATGCCGGCAATATCTATCTCACTAACGGTATGCCCGAAAAGGCGCTGACTTACTATAAGAGGGCTGCCGAAATTGCCCCTAACGATCCCTACGCCAATATGGCTATGGCCAATTATTATCAGCAGAAGGGCGATGAGGATAATTATTACAATGTGTTGCTCAGGGCTTTCCAAAGTCATGAGCTGGCAGCCGACGAGAAATTGACATACCTCAAACAGTATCTTACTGCGGCCATGAAAAACCGTGGTAATGCGCAAACGCAAAGCCGCTGTGAGAAGTTGGCATCCACATTTGTGGAAGTGCATCCCGATATGGTGGAAGGATGGGCCACAATGGGCATCCTGAAACTCAATATGGGTAAGTATGAGGATGCAAAGATGGCTTTTGAGCGGTCGTTGTCTATGGATAATACCCATTTCACCATCTGGGAAGATTATCTTTTTGTGCTTTCGCAATTAAAAGACTATAAGACAATTATAAGTTGTGAAAAGGATTTGTCGGAACTCTTCCCGTCGAACGCTTCTATGATGTATTGCTTGGGTCGCGCTTTTCAAAAGGAGGGGAATCCGACCAAGGCATTGGAATATCTGAAAGCGGCTTCTACCTATTCTTACGACAGTCGTCAGTTGGCGCAGATATACAACACGATGGGTGATGCCTATCAGGCGTT
>JAEERB010000128.1 GCA_016285615.1 Bacteroidales bacterium | reverse complement strand
CCACGATGCCATGCCAACACGATACTTCATCCCCAACAGAAACATGACTGATAGAAATACTAAAAATCCGAACATGCACTTTTTCTGGCTTTCGGTCTGGAATGATTCAAAAAAACAACACCGACTGAAAACAACACCAACAATAAAATATGGCAACATAGCAGTATACATGTTCAAACGGAATGACTCCATCACACTATTGATAATAACTACACCCTGCGATATGAAATAAACGCAGAAACACATGAAGCAAACGCGAGCCAACAAATTCGCTAGTTGTGAAACCATATCAATTACGCCAAGTGTAATTGCAAGAAGGAAAAGCACTTCTAAATACCAATAAGTCGGACAACTCCCGGGAATGAGATAATTCGACGAATGATGAAACAAGCCATACCGCACAAGCGACATCACAATGTCCGGCAACAACAATCCCACTGCCAGTTTGCGCATTAACCGTCCCAAATCTCCCCATGTCTCAATGTGCCGCCTCGCGCACAAATATCCACTGATAAACATAAGCAATGGCATGTGGAACGCATACACGAACTTCCACAACCAACTGGGAGATGGAGAATTTGTCGTGATCACATTCCAATCAGAGAACATCCATGCAATAGCATGCGCCAAAACAACAAGAAACATCGCGAATCCCTTGCAGGAGTCGATCCATGCAATTCTATCCGCCATTTGTATCCTACCATTCAAACCGTCATAGTTCATTTAGCTTTTACTCCATTGACTGCGTGTTCAAGCCATTTCCGAGATTTCTCGCGTAAGCTATCAAGACGCAAATTAACAGTTGCCGAAATTGGAGTAGTAAGTTGCTCTACAACATCAACATCTGACTTTCTTTGTATAACCATTCGCTCTTCACATCCAAGACGTTTAAGCAGAGAAGCCTGTCGAGACTCTATACCCCTATCATTACCCAATATAGAAATAAAAGGCTTATTGTAGATAATAGAGAACGCCGTCCCATGAAAAGACACGGATATAACGGCTTCTGCATCTCGAATCCACGCAAGAAAATCAGAAGGGCCAAATGCAGTTCGATCATCTTCACGAATTCCCATTAAACCATACTGGTACATCATCAATGTAATCACTTTCCAGTTAGTACTCCGACGGACATCCGCGACTATTTCATCTAAAAATGGCTGCCTCTCTCTCCCAGACGCATGATAAACAACAATATATTTCTCACGTAGCATATGAGATGGATTGGCAATTATCCGATAATCTTCGCTCCTCAACAGTAACGTGGGATCAAGAACCCAATCCGCCAACACGCCTCTTCTTGTATAAAGTCCGGCACAAGCCCCATCTTCGCGCATAGACAAGAAATCCATCTGACGAGCAGCATTCCTTATTCGACGATTTTCGTCCGCCGTAGTCCCCTCTTCTCCAATGCTTACAGCGTAGCCAATTTTGGGAAGGCCGGATGATACGGCTTCCCCCAGAAAATAACCTGATTCATCTACCAATTGATTTCTCGATCGCTTTATATTCCATATCTGATCACTGCCGAAAACAAGTACATCGTAATGATTTTGTAAATGCGCGGCATCGGTTTGTATTTCAGGCAGAAAATGCCTGCGAAAATGATTGAACTTCAATCGTTTAAAATCCTCAACTCCAATGCTCATAAGTTCTGGTTTAAGCTGCTGCAACAAGTCAATCGCCATGAGCCACGGTCTGCGAAACGACCGACGGAAATGCAATTTATGCCAATAGAAAAATCTGGGAATTTTCCCTACATGGTTACACGCTGGAAATGTAACCGCATGCCCCATTCGCGTTAAAACATTCCGTAGGGCCCACGCTTGTAACATCGCACCACAGTTATAGGCTCGATGGAAAGTTATGATTGCTATTCGCATGGTTTGGCCGTATTGTTTGATGTTCTAGAATTATTTGATTAAATTATTCTCATCTTCATGTATAATCAAATAATCCGAAAGCGGCTTACGCGGAGAAGCGGCAATATACAACTCATCTGGGACAAAACCGCACGAAAGAATCGCAACAACTGTTTCCGAAGATTTTAGTTTCACTATTCTGCGCAATTCCAAATCCTCTTTTCCTCCAACAAACCAGTTCAATATACAATGACCGACTTTATAGTAAAAAAGTGAATAACACAGATTCATTAAAAACATTCCACCTTCAAGATAAACATCGCATCGTTCACATTTCCATATAGTATCCTCAAGATCTGCCGTCACTATTAGAACTTTATCTGCCAAGTGGCCGAAACCACGATTACCGCTTTGCAAATCAAGTATCCTACCCATGGTCTCATGATTAGAGATGCAGTGAACTCGACAATGTTGCCGATTACATGCTGATGGCGTGGACCTCGCTAAATCTACAACTTTTCGAATTAACTCAATGGGAACTGGTTTATCAACATAATTTCGAACGGTATGACGCGACCAAGCAAAAATGGGGAATGTTGAATCATTATTTTCAAATAATTGTTTTTCACTCACATGGAGCATTTTTGCGATGCCAACACCCTTGTGCCGCATTACAAATTCTTGGATCTCACCGTCTGATTTATGCAACTCGCAATATGCTGCAACTACACTAGCGGCGTGCATTACCTGAGGATCATCACTGCCAAACACACTTTCATACTTATCAACTAAACGCATTAATGCCATTAACACATTGACTCCGAATCCGAATCTTCTTTGCGGCATTGTTAATCCTTTTTCTAGAACATGATAGTGCATGATAATCTGCGCACGTAAAGATTCCCGATTACTCGGAGCGTAACAACCCGAGTATTTCTCAAATCTTTTAGCGTCATACTCGATACATTCATCGTGTTTTGGGAAAGCATTTAGACCATATCGCATGATACGCAATGCGATTACTATTCTATTGGGCAACAACTTCTTTATGATTGTCTTAATCATCGCACAATCTCCCATTCATAATCACAAAGTACCACTTTACCTTGGCACCAAGAACCAAGCATTCTACCTGTGCCATAGAAATCCCCATCTTCGACATTCATTTGACGTGCGCACTCTAACCAATCATATGTTTCACCATCCACACCGGCAGAAAGTGCAATATTGTATACTCCCTGAGTAAGCGGAAGTCGTGGTATACGCATTACGACTACATGATGCCCTTTGCAAAAAACAAAATTTTCTTGAATGACATCACTCGGAAACGAAAAAAGCACATCCCCACTTGAACTACGCACACCAACCGATATTCTACTTCTGAGAGAATCGTCCTTAACATCAAAGTCAAGGCATACTTTTAAACTTCCGCCACACACAGGGATACTATCTTCGTTGTTATCATCAAGAAATCTTACATTAGTAAACTTTAATCTACCGGTAATGAATCTTTCTCGCGGTAAATCTGCAACACAAGCTCTATTCACTTTGTCAAAATCAGAGTTTTTGACATAATAATCAACACACGCATCCGCAGTACCAGCAAATTCCACCATTCCATTCTTCAGCACGATGCCGGATTTGCAAAGGGATCGGACAGCTCGCATGTTGTGGCTGACAAACAAAACCGTCCGGCCGGCACCTTGGGAAACCTCATGCATCTTGCCAACGGCTTTTTTCTGGAATTCGGCATCACCGACGGCGAGGACTTCATCGACGACAAGGATGTCGGGTTCGAGGTGCGCGGCGATGGCGAAGCCGAGGCGGACGGTCATGCCGGAGGAGTAGCGCTTGACAGGCGTGTCGAGGTAGCGCTCGCAGCCGCTGAAATCGACGATCTCGTCCAGCTTGCGGTCGATCTCGTACTTCCGCATCCCCATGATCGAGCCGTTCATGTAGATGTTCTCGCGTCCCGTCATCTCCGGATGGAACCCTGTTCCGACTTCAAGAAGCGAGGCGATGCGTCCTCGAGCGCGAATGGTTCCCGTCGTCGGGGATGTGACGCGGGACAGGAGCTTCAGGAGCGTTGACTTCCCAGCACCGTTGCGGCCGATAATGCCGACGACGTCCCCCTGCTCGACCTTGAAGTCGATGTTCTTCAGCGCCCAGACATACTCGCTTTCGCCCTTCGAGGCGCGGTCATTCGTCTCACCGATTTTGAGGTACGGATCCTCGCGGCCCAGAATCCGCGTTTGCCAAAAGCGGTTCAGGTCATGCGCCAGCGTCCCGGTCGAGACAAGCCCCAGCCGATACTGCTTCGATACGTTGTTAAATTCGATGGCGGTCATGACTAAACAAGGTTTGAAATGGTGGTAAGTACCGTTTGAGCAAAAGAAGCTTCACGCAACCAAACATCGGAACTCCTTTATCGTGACGCATTCAAAATGGAAACAAGATACCAATCTACATTTATGATTGGTACCGCGAGAACAACGTGACAGATAGTTGCGCGCTTGCGCTGCGACGGCATGGTTGAATATGACATACATCGATGTAATCGGCACTATAGGAGCAATATTCTTCCTCGCAGATTGGTACTTATTGTAAATGTTCTCGCAAATGTCTGGGAGATTCTCCCTGTTTGCAATTGACGCACCTCCCTTTATTTGAATCTTGCAGTCGGCAAGCAAGATACATTCACGTTCACCATCCTTAACTCCAAGCAGAATATCTATTTCGCACTCTCCATGATGAAACCGATTAAAATATGCATCGCCATCTATACATTTCTTACCTTCGCTGTGCAACTTGGCTAATTCTTGTCTGTCCACACCCGAGAGGACCTCACCACACTCTTTCTCAATCAATTTAGACATGTCAACTATAAGCTCATCAATTTCCGAGCGGGGTTTGCCTGCAAGCAACACCTCATGAACATGTGGGCAATAATTGAACTTTCGGCTCATTACACTTCTTCCCCGTAATCAGCAACCCGGTCTAGTGAGCGATTAAACGAGTCGAATATCTCTCCGATATCAAATCCTTTCCCTTTAAAGACATAATGTGCTTCATCTTGCTTTTCCGCTAAATAGAACCGCACTTTCTCATCAACCTTCTCTTTCTTCGCTATTGCCTGTATGCCAGCAACGAAATCTGTAGAGTGCGTAGAAATCAAGAACCGAACTCCTAGTAGACGATGAAGCATCACAACGGCGCGCGCGTACTCCACTACCCACTCTGGATGAAGATTAGACTCCGGTTCATCTAGAATAAGTAGTGTTTCCGCATCAAGTTTTCCACATATCAAAAGTAGTTGCAACAACGAAAACGCCTTGACTCCTGTTGCGCAGTGAAAAAGGCTAAATATGGAATTGAATTCCTTGCTGTTGAACACCAGCCGATATCCTGAATCAGTCTTTATGGATTCCGCAGCGCCATGCACAACAGATTGCATAACATCGCGAAGCGGCATCTCAAATCCCCCTTTTGACGAACGAATGGTTTTTGCCAAATGCTCTCGATACTCTAATCTGACATCTTTCCTGTATGAAAGGCCACCGCGTACATCGCACAAATCGGAAATCCATGGCGTGTCAATGTAGAACACTCTTTTTACATCAATAGGGGAGTCTAGTCGTTGTGTAGCGATTTTGATTAACGGATCTCCTTCAATCACCACATTTGTCGATTGCAAGTCAAGTGACTCCTCAAGAAATACAAACAAACGATCAGCCAAGACATCCAACGGGCGAGAATACGTCTTCTCGCTTTTCTCCACATCAAATTTGTCAAACGCGTCTTTTACATTGTCCAAGAAATCAATTGGGGTTTTCCAATCACGACACTCAATCTGATTTTCCAGTGACGAACGGGCACGCGTTAGAAACAATGAAACAACACTTTGGTTGGATGCAAATGTTTCCTGGTTGTTCAAAAACAATCTTTTTACTTCCAACACCCACGCCTGGGGGTTTATCGTCTCTGATGTTGGAAACAAATGGCGTCTAGCGGAATTGGACAATCTAGGAAATTGAAATGCCAAATTCAATACCAAATCGACAGTACTTGAAAAGAGACGGCTGCTCCTCTTCTCCATTACCCTTGCGACAAAAGTATCGAATCGGGTGGCTGTATCAAGAATGCAATACAATACTTTGGAAATGGAACTTTTCCCCGAACCGTTCTTGCCGGCCAGAACAGTTATTCCAGGAAGTTCCAAGACTGCTGAGGCTACAGCCCGAAAATTATAAAGCTCAAAACTTAACATTAATGTCTCCTGTTTTTTTTTCCTTTTCACACCGTGTCAATGAACGACCGCTGAATCTTGTTGAACACAACGATGCCGATGGCGAGGAGAACGGCGGCGAATCCGGCGCTGTAACCCAGGCTCGACCATGAAAACGCCCCCGCTCCGAGCATCCCGTACTTGAACGCCTCGAAGACGCCCGTAAGCGGGTTTAGGGACATGACCATGCGGAGCTTTGGGCTGGAAATCGTGCTTAACGGGTATATCACCGGCGTGGCGTACATCCAAAGCTGAACCATGAAGGAAAGAAGGAATGTGAGGTCTCGATACTTAGTTGTCATCGAGCTGAAAAGTATGCCGAATCCCAATGCCAGACCCGCAATGAGCATGATGAGAACCGGTGCAAGAACGGCGTAGGCGTTGGGTCGCACCGCCGCCGATGTAAAACCGGCGAAATAGCCGTAGACGACAAGAAAGAGCGCAAGCTGAATAAACAGTTTAACAAGATTGCTTGTCACATAGGCAATTGGTACGACAAGCCGAGGAAAATAAACTTTCCCGAAGACATTTGCGTTCGTACGAAAAGTATTGCTCGTCTTGTTGAGGCATTCGGCAAAGTAATGCCAGAGGCAAATGCCGGAGAGATAGAAGAGCGGTTGAGGCACGCCGTCTGTGGGAATCTTGGCGATTCCACCGAATACGACCATGTAGATCATTGTGGTCATGATAGGCTGGATGACGAACCAGAGAGGCCC
>JAEERB010000127.1 GCA_016285615.1 Bacteroidales bacterium | reverse complement strand
GGTGTAAATTGCGTGTTCTACTGTTGCAAAACCGAAGTCATAGTTTTCTTTCAGGACCTCTTGCACTAGTTCGCTTTGCATTGCTGGTAGAAGGTTGGTAAAATTGTTGGCAATCTTACCTTGATGCGCGTAGAGTTTCGCTTTGATGCAATTAACAAGTGCATCACGACTTAAACCTTGCTCTATGGTTTTGCCTACGTAAAATAGTGCTTCATCAATGGATGTGCATTTTGTGATTATTTCGACGTGGTGTCTCCATGGAATCAGAGCAAAAGGCAAAGGAAAATCTTGCGCAGATTGATAGTTTTCCTCTTCATCTAAAACTGCACCAGCTTGGTGCAGTTTTGGGAGAAACTGAGTTTCAATTCTTTGTAATTTTGTAATGACTTGTTGCGAAATTCGGGCATTATCTTGGGTGTAGAAAATATACCACCTTTTCATATACCATAAGTTTCGAGCAGACAGTCCGTCCGCATTAGGGAACTCATGTTTTAGATCGAGGCTTACCTGTTCAACAACTCCCGACCCCCATCGTTCTTCGGCTTTCTTTTGCACTAAATCACGACCAAGTAGCCAATTAAATATCAATTTCTCTGCATTCACTTTTACAGAGGCTTTTACTTGTGCTGAACGGTAGCGGTGTTTTACATCTGCAATCCATGCTGCATATTCTCCATCCAGATTGATGTCATGCGACTTGATCACCAGTGTGTCGTTATCTTTTCTCTTCATTGTCGTCAGGTATCTTTTTGTTATATGTACATTCTTTCTTTGATCAAGAATCTTTTATTCATAAAAATGCCAGTTTGTTTCACCTTGCAAAAATAATATATTTTGCAAAATAATTTAATAAATATTTGCGATTAGTTAAATTTTGTAGAGGGTGCAAAAAAATCACCCGACAGTCGACACTGCCGGGTGGTGCTATGGAAAAGTGAAATGTAGTGTTACTTAATCAGGTTGCCCAAGATGTCTCTCGTCAGCTCGCGGGTGATGGTGCGGGTGGCGGCGGAGGTGGTGTTCTTGATTACCTTCTCTTTGGTAGAGGTGGACGATTTGCTCTTCTTGCCCGTAATCTTGTTGCTGACAGCCGTGCCTGCGGCCGTGGCCACGGTGGCAGTAACCGCGGTGAAGACGGCCTTGAGCACCTTGGAGAAGATGCCCTTCTTGGCGGCCGTTTTGCCGCCCTTGGTCTCTTGTGTGGCGGGTGCAGTGGCTTCTTCCTGGGTGGCTAAGGCTTCCTCTTCGCTCTCTTTGAGCAGTTGCTCGAACGCACTTTCGCGGTCGATGGGCGTGTCGTACTTGCCGTAGATGCGGCTCTGCTTGATGATGTCGAGGCGCTGGCCTTCGCTGATGGCGCCAATCTGCGACAGCGGGAAGAGTATCTTGGCGCGCTCTACAATGTTAGGCGCACCTTTGGCATCGAGGAAGCTGACCAATGCCTCGCCAGTCTCGAGGTTCATGATGGCTTCGTCGGTTTTGAAGTCGGGATTAGGACGGAAGGTGTCGGCGGCTGTCTTCACGGCCTTCTGATCCTTGGGTGTGTAGGCGCGCAGGGCGTGCTGCACGCGGTTGCCGAGCTGGCCGAGGATGTTCTCGGGGATGTCGGTGGGGCTCTGCGTGATGAAGTAGATGCCGACGCCCTTGCTTCGTATCAGTCTAATTACCTGCTCAATCTTGTCGGTCAGCGCTTTCGAGGTGTCCTCGAAGAGCATGTGGGCTTCGTCGAAGAAGAATACCAGCTTGGGCAGATCCAGGTCGCCCACTTCGGGCAGGGTGGAGTAGAGCTCCGAGAGCAGCCACAGCAGGAAGGTGCTGTAGAGCTTGGGCTGCATCATCAGCTTGTCGGCTGCCAGCACGCTCATCACGCCTTTGCCGCCTTCGGTCTGCAGGAAGTCGTAGATGTCGAACGACGGCTCGCCGAAGAATTGGTTGGCGCCTTGGTTCTCGAGTTGCAGCAGGGCGCGCTGGATGGAGCCTACAGAGGCGGTGGAGATGTTGCCGTACTGGGTGGTGTACTCCTTGGCGTGCTTCGACACGTAGTCGAGCATCGAGCGGAGGTCTTTCATGTCGAGCAGCAGCAGGCCGCGTTCATCGGCGATGCGGAAGACGATGTTGAGCACACCGTCCTGTGTCTCGTTCAGGCCGAGCAGTCGCGACAGCAGTTGCGGGCCCATCTGCGAAACGGTGGCGCGGATGGGGTGTCCCTGTTCGCCAAAGACATCGTAGAAGCGCACGGGGCACGATTGGAACTCCGGCGCCGAGAGGCCGAACTCGGGCAGTCGTTTCTCGATAAAGCCGCTCATCTGGCCTGTCTGGCTGATGCCTGAGAGGTCGCCTTTCATGTCGGCCATGAAGCAGGGCACGCCGGCCTGGCAGAACGTTTCGGCCATCACCTGCAGGGTGACGGTCTTGCCGGTACCTGTGGCGCCAGCGATGAGGCCGTGGCGGTTGGCCATTTTACCTTGGATAGAGAGCGCTCCGTTGGCGCAGTGGGCAATGTATAGCCCGTGGTCTTTGTCGTACATGGGGGTGGGGGTTTATGGTTGTTGAATTGTTGGATTGTTGAATTGTTGAAGTGAGGAGTGAATAGTGAGAAAGAGTTAAGGAACTAAGAAGTTAAGTATTATTGGGTTATGAAGTTATATTAATTGTAAATTGTAAATTATAAATTATAAATTGAATTTGTTCTTTGTTCTTTGAATTTTGAATTTATTTTCGTTCTCATCTCTCCGTTCTCATCTCTCATCTCTCCGTTTTCACCGCTTGGGGTGTCCAGTTCTTAAAGAACCGCAGCACTTTCTCTTGGTTGTAGCCGCGGCCTTCCTCCAGGAAGCTGGAGTCTTGGATGTGGAGCACTTTGCCTTTCTCGTTCAGGACGACGAAGACGGGGAAGCCGAAGCGGGCGGGGTTGCCGAGGCGTTTCATCATCGTGGCGGCCTGTTGCGCCTTGACGGCATCGTCGTGCTGGCGCGGGTTGTAGTTGACATGGATGAAGACAAAGTTGTCGGCAATCATCTGGCTGACCAGCGTGTCGCGGGTGGCGAAGTCGGCGAAGAGCAGGCACCACGGGCACCAATTGCCGCCCACCTGGCAGACAACGAACTTGCCTTCAGCCTTGGCTTGCGTTATGGCGTTGTCAATCTGCGTGTTGGGATTGATGTCTTCGTTGTAAACCTTCTTGAGCGGCGTTTGGCCCCACAAGCAGAGGCAGACGAAGAGAGCGGAAAGGGTGAGAAGGATTTTTTTCATAATGCAAAAATACATTTTTCTCTTTGTAAAAATCACTATCTTTGTGGCCAATATGGAAAAATTCTTATCTCGATACCGTGTACCCATTATCGTTGGAGTGCTGTTGTGTTTTGCAGGGCTCTATGTGTTGCTGTCGTTTGTCAACCATTGGATGTTTCGCACGTATGGCCTTGATTTGGGTTTATATACCAAGACGCTTTACGACCATGCACATCTGAGGATGAACGACTGCAGCTTCTATCTCTGGCAGCCGGGCAATCAATTTGGCGACCATTTTGACCTCTATCTGGTGTTGCTCTCGCCATTGGTGTATGTTTTCGGTGAATACACTTTGCTGATTGTACAACTGTTGGCTCTGGTCATGGGACTGTGGGGCATCTACAAATTGGCGCGTCTGTATACCGAGAGCGAGGTGATTCCCATGTTGGCCATGTTGCTGCTTGGCCTGAACTTTGGCGTATGGCATGCCATGGCTTTTGATTATCACTCGAATGTGGTCAGTGCCTTGATGTTGCCGTGGCTGCTCTATTTTGTGAAGAAAGAGCAACCGTGGGGCGTGGTGTTGATGGCTTTCGCCATGTCTATTGCTAAGGAAACCTCGGCGTTATGGGTTGTGTTTGTATTGTTGGCGTTGCTGTGGGATTGGCGTCACAATCGCTTGATGCGCAGAGTTCTGGGTTATACGACTTTGGGTTGTGTGCTCTATTTTGTGGTGGTGACGATGTGGGTGATGCCTTCGTTTGGAAGTGGACGCGGTTTTTGGCGATATGAGTGGATGGGCAATGGAATGAGCGGCGTGGCTAAGTGGGTGCTGTCCCATCCGTTGGAGGCCATACGCGACTTTTTCACCAATTTCACCCCAGATGCCACAGGAGATGGGCTAAAAACAGAATTCTTTATCTGCGTGTTGCTCTCTGGAGGTCTGTTTTTGTTTGTCAAGCCCAATTATCTGCTGATGATAATTCCGCCGGTAGCTATGAAGATGTTAGCTGGAGATGTCGGCTTTTGGGGCATTACGTGGCATTATAATGTGGAAGTGGCTGTTGTGTCGGCTGTGGCCGTCGTGATGGTGCTGTGCCAAAATCCACACAAACGCCTGGCGCAGTGGTGTGGTGTGGTGGCCGTGTTGCTGACCTTCGGCACGCTGCTCTATTCTACTGATACACCTCGGACCCTCATTCGCAGAGATAACCTGTGCGTGTTTGATGCCTGTCATTACCGCCAACCCGATTTTAATGTGAAGGCGGCTCGCCGCATAATCAAAGAAATCCCTGCGGATGCGTCGGTGTGTGCCACTACCATGTTCACACCCCAAGTGGCCGCTCGCGACAGTGTCTATATTTTCCCGATGGGACTGGGCTACGGAGCCGAGTATTATCTTATGTTGCTCCATCATTGGTGTTACTACGAGGGCGAAGAGGACCAGGTTGCTAGAATTATCAATGATACAGTGCATTACCGCCTTGTCGATACGGATGGTAATATTTATCTAATGAAAACGGTTCGGTAAAGATTGCAGTTTTTATAAGTTGTTGATTTTCTGATATGCCAACCTCTCGTCGCCCGATTCGAGATAGATGATGCCGCAATAGGTAAATCCGTGTTTGAGAAGATTATGCTGCATGATTTGATTGTCACGATGGGTGTCAATTCTAATATTGCCATCTATAGAAAACCAAAAATCTAACATGGTTTTGAAAAGCCCGTGCTTGTCGGGGCGGCCGGCAATGCGATGCACCACGTGATAGGGTAGCGGCTCGTCGATCCAAGCACCTTCGTAAATGTGGCTGTAGGTGGGCTCTGGTGATGGCAGACAAGCAAAGTAACCGACAATCTCGCCCGCTTCTTCCACAACATAACCGCCACGAAGCTGAATGTCGTTCCTGATCACACTTTCGGTAGGATATCCGTGAATCCATTGGTTGAAATTGCCCGCTGTGCGCATCGTCTTTTTGGCCGCCCCAATGACCGTCATAATGGTTTCAAGGTCAGTAAGTTCTGCTAACCGAAAGGTCCGCGTGGTAGAGGCTGACGAAATTGGACAACTGCTGGGCATAAGTGTAAGCAGGTATGGTTGATGAGATGCAAAAGTAAGAAAAGTACCTTATTAAATTGCAATTTATCATGGCAAAAAGTGTACCTTTGCACATTCGTTTAGGAATCAATATAAATCAAATATGAAAAAAACTATTATCGCATTGGCATTGCTGACTTTAGTAAGTGCCTGCTCAAAGAAAATGGAACAGAAAGAAGACGAAAAAATCATTGGCAAACCCGCCATTGAAGTGAAAAACGGACAGTTCACGCCCGACGTGATGTGGGCGCTGGGCAAGATGGGCGAGAGCGCCGTGTCGCCCGACGGCAAACTGCTGGCCTACACGGTCACCTATTACGACATGGACGAGAATAAAGGCAACGCCGAACTTTACCTGTTGCCCACCAACGGCGGCAAAGCCGAACAGCTGACCACCACCGCCAAGAGCGAGTTCAATCCCGCTTGGCTCGACAATCAGACGCTGTTGTTCTGTCGTGGCAGTGAACTGCTCTCAATGGATGTGAACAGCAAGAAAGAGAAGGTGCTGGCTACATTCGAGAATGGCATCGAAGGCTTCAAAATCGCGCCCGATGGCAAGTCGATAGTCTATATCGCCACCAAGCCCGTGCAACGCCCCGAGCATCTGAATAAGTTGTACGAAGGCCTCGACAAGACCACCGGCCGCATCAACGAGGACCTGATGTACCGCCATTGGGACAATTGGGTGGATGAGTACCCGCAGATTTTCCTCGCCAAGCTTGACGGCACGCTCGACATTGAACATGCCACCGCCCTTATCGACAGCACCTTTGAGTGCCCCATGCGCCCGTGGGGTGGCATTGAGCAGTTCAACTACAGCCCCGACAGCAAGTTGATTGCCTACACCTGCCGCCAGAAAACGGGTAAGGATTACGCCCTCTCGACCAACAGCGACATTTTCGTTTATGATATCGAAAAAGGCACCACCCGCAACATCAGCGAAGGCATTATGGGCTACGACCAGAATCCCGTGTTTAGCCACGACAGCAAGATGGTGGCTTGGGAGAGCATGGAGCGCGACGGCTACGAGAGCGACAAGGCGCGCCTGATGGTGGCCGACCTCGCTACGGGCGAGCGCACCGACCTGACCGCCGAGTTTGATTACAGTGTGAGCGGCATCAACTGGACCGCCGACGACAAAGAGCTGCTGGCCGTGGTCGGCTATCGCGGCACTTACGAGATTTTCGGCTTCAACCGTGAGACGAAGGCCGTTCGTCAGCTGTCGAATGGCTACCACGATGTGCACGGCTTCGAGCTGGTGGGCGACAAACTGTATGCCAACCAAGTGTCGATGCAGTATCCTTCCGAGATTTTTGTCTATAACCTGAACGACGATAAGGCCGAAGGCAGCAAGCTGACCACCATCAACGATGAGGTGCTCGCGCAGGTGCGCATGGGCAAGACCGAGCCCCATTGGATAAAGACTGCCGACGGCAAGGATATGCTCACCTGGCTCATCTATCCATACGATTACGATAGCACCAAGACCTATCCTGCGCTGCTCTTCTGCGAGGGCGGCCCACAGTCGATGGTTAGCCAGTTCT
>JAEERB010000126.1 GCA_016285615.1 Bacteroidales bacterium | reverse complement strand
ACCAAGGGGAAATACAATCTAACGGCTACACGTCAGAACGCGCCCTTCAAGAACTCAAAAAAGCCAAAGAGAAACTGGACTTGGAACTCATCACACGAGAAGAGTACGACGCCATCAAAGCGGAACTGTCCAAATACATAAAATAGCGAGCTACTCTACCCTATTTCGATAAGTAATCCCAACCACTTTGGTTTGGGATTTTCTTTTTCCATCAAGATCCCAATAACTCATACGAACCACATAGAGTCCCTGTGGAGCCGAAAAACCGTTGTCGGTCACACCGTCCCATAGAAAACAATCGTTGGCCCCTACGGGCTCGTTATTGACCAGAGTGCGCACCAATTGTCCCTGACGATTGAAGATACGGATAGTGACGCGACAGTCGGGTTGGCCGAAGTGGCAACAGCACTCGGTAAAATCGTCAAAACCGTCGCCATCAGGAGAAAAGAGCTGTGGCTCAACAGAAAGCAAGTCAGAGGAGCCGGAGGGCGAATCAGAGTACTGCGAATTGCGATAGCCTGGCGTTGCAAAACCGGCAGCCGCCGACGCAGACTTCCAGTTATTGGCGTTTTGTGTTTCCACATCGGGATGAATTCTTTCAAGAGAGACACCATCCATACTTTTCAGCATCTGATAATGCATATTTTCGGTATAACAAAATCTATCAATCTGATTATAAGCACAATCTGTCAACAAAACAGCACCTTCTGCTTGAGGATAATCAGGCAAAATATCACATGGGAGGAGTTTGCGGGGATAAGGACAAGTGTATTGTTCCATTGTCAAAGATTTGTTTCGACAAAGCGCAACATACTCATAAGGAAACAACTGATAACCATTTGGATATGCTGAAAACACTTTCATCTCACCTGCCTCCTCAGTACCAATCATCAGCGAGGACAAATCGATGATTTTTTGAGAGCGATTATAGAGTTCCACAAAGTCGGCAATGCTGGAACCAAAAGAATTTGTAAGCACCTCATTAATAACAATATCACTGGGCTCTGGTCGCTGTGGAAGTCCAAAAGAGAGCGAGGACCAAAGTGGAGCGACATTGCCCACACAGTCGCACAGCGTATCAACCAATTGCAATGTATAGACGATGGATGGACGTAAGGGTTCTGAGAGATGCAACAGCATACACTTATTTTCAGGGGCAAGTGTCCATAGAGAATCCATCCTAATGTTATGGTCTATCTTGAACAAAGACGTTGAAGTTGACAATACTGTTTCTGATAGAAAGAGTTTGATTGTCGCCGAATCAAGAACCGTAACACTAAGTAATTGAGGATGTTCCACATCAGCATTATCGGTAGCGACAGCATTAGGCAGCGCAGGTGTTCCACCAGACATATCAGCGGATGAATCCCAGTTGTCGGCTTCACCACAGGGATTGTCAACATCCAACATCTCAAGCGACCAGCCGCCGTCGGCTTTCAGTCGGTTGCGATGCCAGGAGGCAGAAAAATTGACGCTATGAACCACGCTTCCGTTATCATCCAACAAAGTCAACTGCTGCCCTGCATTGGTGATGGACAGTGACGGTATGGCGACTTTATTCGCGATGAACGGGAATTTATCCATTTCACTTTGAGACAGCACCAAAACCCTTTCAAAAGCATTAAGCTGATAATCAGGGAGATTTTTAATGCTATTACCCATTTGCAGCATCCATCCTCGCAAATTGACTGGAAACGGCAAGCGGCTCTGCAGTTCCACATATTCACATTCTGGCAAACCCACAGAAGGAGAAGGATCGCTCATTATCTCACTGATTACAACATCATTACGAAGAGAAAAATAACGCACAAACGGCTTTTCGGCAGACACCAATTCATTGCCTGCCCTATCCGTCACACCATTCACTTGCAGAACATAGACTTTTCTATCCACAAAAGGTTCGTTGAAAGTTAAAAAGAGCACACTTCGATTATCTCCAAACTCAACCTTTATGGGCGAGCGGCCATCACACGAGTAGTGATGCGACTGTAAGGCAGAAGAATCCAAACTCTCGGAAAAATCGACAAAAAGTCTATCACGCTGATTATCAACAGAAACATCCAACAAATCAGGAGGCATAGTATCGCGCAAAAGAGGGCCGACATAAAAATCATCGAAGAAGAATTTGGATGTATTTGACGAAGTAAAACGACACAAAATGCCCGTATAGAAAGGATTTTCGTTGGTAAAAGGAGCATCGCCTTCCGCCTCGAGAAGCCAATCGTTCGAATGGGGATCTTCCACAAACAACTGCCAATGATTGGCCGCCGCCACCACGCGCAGATGTAATTGGAAGGGAGAAGCAACCAATCCAGCCGTCCCACGACAAACTGAAACGACGGACGGGCCATCCTGCTGAAACAACTCGATTGCGTCGGCTAAGCCATTCTCACCCAACTGCAAAAAGAAACCTTTAAGCGTGGGAGAAAGCAAGTTACAATCATCGGCAGACAAGTAGATACGCAAGCAATTATTAGCTGAAGGGGCAAAGGACAATCTGACCAGCCAGCGCCACTCACACTCGCCTGCCACAGGGCCACAATTGACAGCCGCCGCCGTTGTGCCAGCCTCCGAAGCACACAACTGCAACTGGCCTTTATCCACACAGAAATTGTCCGTTTCTCCGCACCAAACACCACTTCTGAAGGCATCATCATCCGAAAAATCATCAAAAATTTGTGCAAAACATCTTTCATGACAGAAGATAACACACACACTCACAAAAAGATACAATATTCTCATCTTATTGATAACTTGTTAAAGAAAATCCCAAAACTATGCTGCAAAAATAGTATCTTTGTTGTGATTAATCAACGAATTGTTAATAAAATTTTACAAAAAGTTAAAAGAATGAAAATAGCCTTGGTTGGAGCAACGGGATTAGTTGGCTCACAAATGATTAAAGTGTTGGAAGAAAGAAATTTCGGAGATTGTGAATTTATACCTGCCGCCTCTATCAAATCGGTAGGAAAAGAGATTCTGTTCAACGGCAAGATTCACCATGTTGTATCGGTGGAGGATGCCATTGCCGCCAAGCCCGACATTGCCATTTTTTCGGCTGGAGGCAGTGCTTCGTTGCAATATGCTCCCCTATTCGCCGAGCAAGGCACGACGGTCATCGACAACTCATCGGCATGGCGTTCCGACCCCAACATTCCGTTAGTAGTGCCCGAAATCAACTTCGACGTCATCAAAGATAGCGACCGCATCATTGCCAACCCCAACTGTTCTACTATTCAGATGGTTATGGCCTTAGCGCCGTTGCACAAGCAATACAAAATCAAACGTATCGTTGTTTCAACCTACCAATCGGTAACTGGCACAGGTGTTAAAGCCGTACGTCAATTAGAGTGCGAACGCAAAGGAGAAGAGTGTGAGAAAGCCTATCCTCATCGTATCGACCTAAACCTGATACCACACGGTGGCACCTTTGAAACCAACGGCTATACTACTGAAGAGACCAAGCTGGTCAATGAAACGCGTAAAATACTCAGAGACAACAGTATAAAAGTTAGCGCCACAGTGGTACGCGTACCCGTTACGGGTGGTCACTCCGAATCGGTGAATGTGGAATTTGAGAGAGATTACGACATCAAAGACATTTACACTTTGCTGAACGAGATGCCAGGGGTGGTTGTTGTGGACAATCCGGCAACCAACGAGTATCCTATGCCATACTTTGCCAAAAACAAAGACGAGGTTTTCGTAGGCCGTATCCGTCGCGATGACTCACAGCCCAACACCCTGAACTTATGGGTTGTGGCCGACAACTTGCGCAAAGGCGCGGCTACCAATGCTGTTCAAATTGCCCAACGCCTCGTTGAAAGTCGCCATATACAATAGTTTCAAGCAGTTAGCATTATTTATCAAAACATCATTAAAACGCAAAAAATATTTGTTTTTAATATGCTTTTTTTGATAATTTTGACATGTCATATAACCAAACCATAAAACAACCTATCCTATTCATTTTCAACACTTAAAAATACAGCGTTTTTTTTCGTTTGTGAAAAAAGGCAAGATTTACTTACAAGAAAAACAAAATAAACAATAAATATAATGAGCACAAAAAAACAGATTGTAGAAAGAGACAGCGTGGTGGTTAAGTTTGTAGGTGACTCTGGAGACGGCATGCAGTTGATTGGAACCTTGTTTTCTGACACTGCCGCACTAGGAGGCAACGACATAGCCACTTTCCCCGATTACCCTGCAGAAATCAGGGCTCCGCACAACACCATTGCCGGTGTATCCGGTTTTCAGGTACACGCAGGCAAAGAGACCCGCATCATTGGCGACCATTGCGACGTATTGGTAGCCATGAATCCGGCTTCACTGAAAGCCAATCTGAAATGGATAAAGATGGGTGGTACCATCATCACCGACTGCGATGCTTACGATGAAAAGGCATTGGAAAAAGCCGGTTGCGAGACCAATCCTTTGGAAGACGGATCGTTAAGTTCGTACTGCGTCATCAGTCCTGCCATCTCAACCATGGCTAAAGAGACAGCCATGGCCTTGGGTATGGACGTGAAAAATGCGGCCCGTACCAAGAACATGTTCTGCCTGGGTATGATTTATTACATCTTCGATTTCGATTTGGATACGCCCTACAAGCTTTTGGACAAGCGTTTTGCCAAGAAGCCCGAAGTTGCCGATGTCAACAAGAAAGTGATGCTGGCAGGATACAATTTTGCCGAAACATTAGAAGTTGTTGAATCGAGATACCATGTATCGACAGTAGATTTGCCGAAAGGCCAATACCGCAACATCACGGGCAACATTGCCACGGCATGGGGTTTGTTAGCTGCTGCCGAGCGTTCGGGACGCCAGTTGTTCCTCGGCTCCTATCCTATCACGCCTGCCACCGACATTTTGGTAGAATTGGCAAAACACAAATCTCTGGGTGCCAAAGTTTTCCAAGCCGAAGACGAAATTGCAGGTATCTGCTCAGCCATTGGAGCCTCCTTTGCCGGAGCCTTGGCTTGCACATCCACTTCTGGTCCTGGCTTGTCGCTGAAGACCGAAGCATTAGGACTTGCTGTGATGACCGAATTGCCCATCGTAGTAGTGGACGTACAGCGTGGCGGTCCTTCGACGGGTCTGCCCACCAAGTCGGAACAATCTGACCTGAACATGACTTTGTTTGGCCGTAACGGTGAAGCGCCCGCCATCGTGGTGGCTGCCGCCTCGCCAAGCGACTGTTTCTATCAAGCATACAACGCCGCCAAGTTGGCCATGGAGAACATGACGCCCGTCATCCTGTTGACCGACGGTTATATCGGCCAGGGTAGCGAATTATTCCGCATCCCCAAGGTTGCCGACCTGCCCGCCATCAATCCTCCGATTGCCAAGGCCAACGACCCCGACTACCAACCGTACCGCAGAGATCCCGAGACGCTGGTTCGCCAGTGGGCTATCCCCGGCACTGAAGGTTTGCGTCACCGTATCGGCGGCTTGGAGAAGACCGACATCTTCGGTGCTGTCTCCACCGATCCTCTCAACCACGCCAAGATGGTTCAGAACAGAGCTGAAAAAGTAAAACGTCTGGCCAACCGCATTCCCAAGCAGGAAGTTTTCGGTGAAGAAGAAAACGAACTGCTGGTAGTAAGCTGGGGCGGCACCAAAGGACAGGTTCAAACTGCTGTAAAAGAAGCCCGTAAGAATGGCGTAAAAGTTAGCCATGCCCACTTCACCAACATTATGCCTCTGCCCGCCAACACGGCCGACGTATTCAAGAAGTTCAAGAAAATATTGGTTTGTGAATTGAACTCCGGACAGTTTGTCAACTATTTGCGAATGACCTATCCTGAATTCCAATACCAACAATACAACAAGATTCAGGGTCTGCCGTTCACTGTGGCCGAACTGGTTGAAGTTATTAGTAACGTTAAATAAGAGAGTATCATGAGCTATAAAACAATAGAAAAAACGACAGAAAAGCTTACCAAAGAAGACTTTGCAAGCGACCAGATGGTAAAATGGTGCCCCGGTTGCGGTAACCACTCCATTTTAGCAGCTGTTGAAAATGTATTTCCTCAAATCGGTTATAAAAAAGAGAATTTCTGCGTTATCTCGGGTATCGGTTGTTCTTCACGTTTCCCGTACTATATGAACACCTACGGATTTCACAGTATTCACGGTCGTGCCAACCCCATTGCCACGGGCGTACGCTTGGTGAACCGCGGTTTGAGTGTTTGGGTAGCCACTGGCGACGGTGACTCGTTAGCTATTGGTGGCAACCACTTCATTCACGTTATCCGACGCAACATCGACATCAACATCATGTTGTTTAACAACAAGATATACGGCTTAACCAAAGGTCAGTACTCTCCTACCACCCCTATGGGTCAGATTACCAAATCATCGCCGCAAGGCACCATCGAACACCCATTCACCGTGGGCGAGCTGGTATTGGGAGCACAGGGCACTTTCTTTGCACGTGTTATCGACAACAACCCGAAGCACATCAGCGAAGTGATGCTCGAAGCTGCCAAGCACGACGGCACCTCTGTAGTTGAAATGCTGCAAAACTGCGTTATCTTCAACGACGGTGCGCACAAGATGATCACCGACAAGGAGACGCGCGATGACATGCAACTCTATTTGAAACAGGGCGAGCCTATGATTTTCGGCAAGGAGAAGAACAAAGGTATCATTCTCACCCCGCAAGGACTGCAAGTAGCCACCATAGGCGAAAACGGCATCACCGAAAAGGACATTCTGGTTCACGACATGTATGCCCGCAACCGCGGTCTGCACCTGATGCTGGCCAAGATGAAACCGCCATATTTCCCCATCGCATTGGGCGTTATCCGTTCGGTAGAAGCCGAAACTTACGACCAGTTGTTGGAGAATCAAATCAACGAAGGCAAGGCCAACGGCAAAATCAAATGTGTGGA
>JAEERB010000125.1 GCA_016285615.1 Bacteroidales bacterium | reverse complement strand
CATCACAGGATCTTTTCTAGGTTCCTTTATTGCCCACTTTATTGGTGTAGGTTCCAGTGGTCCTATTTCCGAAACAGTGGAAAAAACCTATATAGACAGCAACGGCGAAATACGTGTTGAGAAAGAAGAGGTGATGACAGGAGTATTAGGTGCCATGATTGGTGTTTATGTCATTTACTCCACCATTGCCGTAATGGTAGTGTGGACACTTTCAAGTTGGGTTCATTCGTTAATGGCACTCATTGTGCTTGTTCGCTTTATCCTTAATTTCAAACGCGCAAAATAAGAGAAAAACAGCGATATTATATTTTGGTAAAAATCATTGGCTCATTATTATAACCCTCTGACCAAACCACTAACTGCTAACTATTTCACCCGCAACTTTCTCCCGATCTGCAATATCGTCGTCTCCTTGATCTTGTTCAATTTACAGATCTTATCGACCGTGGTATGGTATTTCCTGGCGATAGCGTAGAGCGTGTCGCCTTGTTTGACTGTGTGATATTTAGCCGAGGAGGCGGGTTTTGTAGCGGGCTGGGGCTGATGGAGTGGTTTCTCGACTGCTTTGTTATTGGCCGGTGCCTCCGATTTCACGTCAGATTGCTCTGCAGCCTTGTTGGTGACTACCTCATCGTCATCACCATCGTCCGTTCGGCGCATATCGTTGGTATCTTGCTGCTTACGGCTGTATTTTTGCACCGTGATGACATTTGAACCGCGGTTAATGTCTTTGTACGCATCGGCCATATCGCTGCTTTTCAGCTTTATGTCCTTGTTGACTTGACGCGGGTTATCGGCCTTCGAGTGCGAAAACAGCCAGTCGTAGGTTTCTTTCAAGTAAAACAAACGGGCCAACGCGCCGTGGTTGACTCCCGCCCACTTGTCAAGACGCAAAAGGTCTGTGCCTCCGCACTTTCTCATGGCCTCTTGAATTTCCGTTGCGCGGGAAACGGGCACGGCTTTGTCGGCGGTACCATGGATGATCCATAACGGCACCTGATTCAGCTTGCAGAGGTCTTTACGGATGGTGCCTCCGCACAACTCCATCGAAGCTGCAATCTTCTCCCCATGGTTGGCCAGAAATTCAATGGTGCCAAAACCACCTAAGCTCATACCTATCAAATAGATACGGTTTGTATCAACCGCATACTGCTTCGTCACCCAGTCAAGAATATCCAATACCTTATAAGAGTTCCATGCGCCGCCAGGATTCTGCGGGGCGATGATGATGGCATTGATGTCTCGACCCATGCTAATGGCGTCCAAACAACCGTATTTGCGCACTCGGTTCAGGTCGTTACCGCACAAGCTCGCACCATGCAGGAACAACACCACCGGAATCTCCCCCTTTTGCTCTTCGTAAGTGTCCGGCACCGAAACCCAAAAATTGTAAGCATCCTTCACCACATTGTGATGGGAGATGAAAGTGTAGTTTGTCTGGGCGGGGAGGATGCTCCAGAGTGCGAGGATGGCTATTAAAGTGATAATTTTTTTCATATTTTTCTCTTTTGTTACCGCCCCACACTGCGCTCCTTCGGCGCTTGTGTGGGGTATTAGCTACCGAGCTCTTGCCCCTCCTGAGCTGCTTAAAGAAGTTGTTTCTATATATTGGGGCTCTTTCGTAAGAAATAATCAACAATTACAAATTACTAATTGTAATGGCTGCCGCTCTCGCGTCCTGAATCGTGTCCTCAATGCACATCGGGCGTTTGCAGGAGCCGGCAAGGTAGAGACCAGGCTGGGCGGTGAGGTTGTCCTCAATATGCGGCGAGCGGCTCTGCGCGAAACGATATAGGCCATCAATGCCGGCACATTTCGACAAGGTGGCGGTGCCCTCGGAGGCACACATGCCCACCATCAGCACAAGTAAGTCGCAATTCATCGTCATCGGGTTGCCCATCAAAGTGTCCTCGGCCTTGATTTGTACACGGTTATCGAACGTAGAAGCGGCTTCCGAGATTCTACCGCGCACAAAGTTCACGCCGTATTTCTCCTGCGCCTCGCGGTACATCTCTTCAAAGCCCTGCCCCCACATACGCAAGTCCATGTAGAAGATATGAACCTCCGTCTCGGGATGCTGCTTCTTGATCTCAATAGCCTGCTTCACAGCCGTCACGCAGCAAACTTTCGAACAATAGTGGTTGCCCGACTTCTCGTCGCGGGAGCCCACGCACTGCAGGAATACAACTTGCTTCGGCACCTCATTCATGTTGTTGAGGATTTTCTGCTCTTTAATCATTTTCTCCATCTCGATGGAAGTAATCACTCCCTTGTAGATACCGTATCCGAGCTCTTCTTTCTGGCGCGCGTCAAACACGCGGTAACCCGTAGCCAGCAGCACCGAATCGAAAACAGCGGTATCACCGTCGGAAGTGGTCAGCGTCCACTGGTCGCCCGTGCGGTTCATGGCGGTTACGGCGCAGTTGGTCTTGAGGGTTATGTTCTCTTGCGACAGTTTGGCTTCCAACTTGTCGGCCAGCTCATCGGCAGAGCTGAAGTCCGGGAACAGGAAAGCCTTGTCGCGAATGTTGCAAAGCGGTTTCTCCCCCTTCTCGAAAAGGGTCACCTGATGTTGTCTGGCCAGCACGGCGGCGGCCTCTATGCCGGCAGGACCGGCGCCTATGATTGCGATGTTTTTCATATTTGTTCGTTTTTTCCTGATGACCCCACACTGCGTTCCGCTTATGTGGGGTTATTTGCTCTACCGAGCTCTTGTCCCTCCTGGACTGCTCAAGGAAGCCGTTTAACAATATGGAGGGTTTTACGTTTCAACTACTAACTACTAACTACTAACTGCTAATTGCTAATTGCTAACTCGTTACACCTTCAACACTTCGGGTTTCTCTGGTAACCGCAGCAATTTGCCGGAGACGCCCTTGTACTTGTCATCGGGGTTGTAGGCGACACCGATTTTGTCAAGGAGACGTTCGCACTGCACCTGGTGGAGCTGCATACCCATCACCCACGGGTCATAACCGAGCAATAGACCGGCCAACTCCTCGTAGGTAAGCACGGGAATACCGTAACCTTCCTTATCGTAGGTTTTATGTTCCATTTCGGCAATGGTGTATTGCCATTTGTCGAGGAACATGGTACAGCCCGGACAGTTGGCCACGATAAAGTCAGGTTCGTAGGGTTCCATTGACTCGAACTTCTTCTTGGAATTGGCAATGGAGTAGCCTCGGTTCTCCTGCACGAGATACTGGCGGAAACCGAAGCCGCAACAATGACGGCGTTCGGGATAATCGACTACCTCGCCACCCCACGCCTCAATCATACCGGCCAGCACGTAGGGGAACTCCGCGTTGCCGATGCCATGCTTCGGAAAAATCTTGGCGTAATGGCAACCGATGTGCTCCACACCGCGCAACGGCTTGCCCGTGAAGCGGTTAATGAGCTGGTATTTCATCTTCTCCTTCAAATCGAAGCGGAATTTGTAGATTAAATCCGACGGGTGGGCTATGTTCTCGGGAATCTCAAACGTGCGTCCTGTGGCTTTGTGCAAATACTCACGCGCTATCTCCAAAAGCTTCGGGTCCTCATTCCATTTCTCCATGATTTCGGTCATCACGCCGAAAGAGGTGACACACGAAGGCACGTAATTCTTATAGCCGCGCTCAGTCATAAGTGAGAAAAGCCGCGCCACGATGGTCATAGTCGTCTCGAACGGCACAACATCCGCATGATAGCCGATGCCCGTACATGTGTGCTGGTGTGAGGAATCATAGATGTCCTTTCCCAAATCATTGCGCATGATGTTCAGGAAGGTCGCCTCCGATCCAGGGAAAAAAGTCTGCCGGATGCAACTCCTTTCGTAAAAGAAGTGGTCATCTGCAATTTCTTTCTGATATTCGTTCCAAAAACGTTTTTCCATTGTTAAGGGATTAGATTTAAGGCCAAGGGCCAAGATGATTTGTGATCCGTTATAGAGACGATGTGCACTTCGTCTCTACAGGTTCTCCAATATATATTTCGCCAACTTGTTATACAAATACGTCCTCGTGTTCCCGCCCATGATGAAGTGGTTCTTGTTGGGGAAGAAGAACTGGTCGTATTCGATGCCGGCGGCGTTCAAGCCCTTCACCAACTCCATGGCGTTCTGGAAATGGACGTTGTCGTCGGCGGTACCGTGAATCAGCAAGTACTTGCCTTTGAGGTCCTTGGCGTAAGTTGTCGGGGAGTTGAGGTCGTAGCCGTCAGGGTTCTCCTGCGGGGTGCGCATGAACCGCTCGGTGTAGATGTTGTCGTAGTAACGCCAGTTGGTGACGGGCGCAACCGAGATGGCCATCTTGAAGGCGCCGTCGCCACGGAACATCGACAAAGCGGAGAGGTAGCCGCCGAAGCTCCATCCCCAGATGCCGATACGCTCGCCATCCACGTAGGACTGCTTCTTGAGCCAGTTAGCCGCGGCAATCTGGTCGATGGCCTCGTACTTGCCCATCTGCTGGTAAATCACCTTCTTGAAGGCGTCGCCACGGGTGGCCGTACCGCGTCCGTCAACGCAAACGCTGATGTAGCCGTGCTGCGCCAACATCTGATAGAAGGCGAGATCCATCGCGCTGCTGTAGGCGTTCATCACCTGCTGCGAGCCGGGACCGCCGTAGCAGTTCATCATCACCGGATATTTCTTGGATGGGTCGAAATTGGCGGGCTTCATCATCCAGCCGTACAGCGTAACGCCGTCAGACGTGGTGAAGCTGATGATTTCGCGATTCACGAAGCCATACTCATCCATCGTATTCTTCACGTTCTGGTTGTCGTTCAACACACGCAACTCCTGGCCTGTCCTGTCGTTGATGGTATATTTCGGAAGCGTATTCAGATCAGAGTATTGCAAGCGGTAGTAGTTTCCGTTCGGACAGAACTCTGTGCTCGCCCAACCGTTGCCCGCAGTCAACAATTTTTTCTGTATCTTCTTACTATCAAAATTGATAACATAGAGGTCGCGGTTCAGCACCCCAGACTCGTTGGAGAGATAATAAATCAGCTTCTTGGATTCGTTAACATATTGAATTTCATTCACTTCCCATTGACCATCGGTCAGCTGCTTGATTTCGCCGCCAAAGGTTACTTTGTAGATGTGGTTGAAGCCGTTGCGCTCGGAAGTGACGATCATGGAGTTGTTGTCCTGCAGGAAGTAGTAGTTGTCGGTCACGTCCAGCCATTTCTCGTTGACATCCTGATAAACAACATCTTGCGTCTTGGTAACAGTGTTGTAACGGATGAAATCAAGTTGGTTCTGATGGCGGTTGAGTTTCAGCACGATGGCGTCGCGGCTGTTGGGCAGCCAATAGACACGCGGGAAATAGCAGTTGCTGTTGTCGCCGAGGTCAAGGCGGGTGTCGGTGCCAGTCGCAAGGTCGTAGATGTGTACCTCCACGAGAGAGTTGTCCTCACCGGCCTTCGGGTATTTGTACTTGAAATCCGTGGGATAAAGCTCGTCGTACATCGGGATGGTGTATTCCTTCACACGGCTCTCGTCGAAACGGAGATAGGCGATTTTGGTGCCATCAGGCGACCAAGAGGCGGCCTGCGACATGTCGAGTTCCTCCTCATAAACCCAATCCGCGAAACCGTTCAGGATGTGGTTGGGATTGCCGTCGCGGGTAATGCGCACTATCTTGCCCGTGGTCAAATCCTGGTAGTAGAGGTCACATTCGCGGGCGAAAACCACTTTGGAGCCATCTTTGGAGAGTTCCGCGAAACGGAGCAGATGAGCCGTGTCGGAAATCGGCGTAAGCGTCTTTCCTTCAATGTCATAGACGTAGTAATGAGCCAAAGAAGAACGTCTGTAGATACTCTCTTGGTCGAAGGCCAGCATAATCTTCTTCTCATCAGCAGAGAAGGCATAATCGCTGATACCTGCCACCGAAAGTTTTTCTTTAGATAATGCGCTCAAATCACTGTGCGACAATATAATACCAGCAACTGAACCATCGCTGAAATGATGTCGTTCTATGCCAGCGCGTTTGATGACGGTGTAATCATCGCTCACGGGCATGGCGGTATAGCCAGCCACCCCGCGCGGGTAGAACGAGAAATTGTCCCAGATCTCTTCAACGGTGATTTTCTTCGCCTGCGAGAAGCCGCAAAGCGCTATAAACACAAACAAGAATGTCAATAATGTGTATTTTTTCATAAGCGATAATTTAAAGTGCAAAGATACAAAATCCTTTGAAATGACGAGGAGGTATCCTGCCATTTTTTTACCCTTAACTGTGTAATCGTATAAAATTCGCGGATATTGTATGACCCAGGTCACGATGGGCTTGCATACTTTTCTGTATTCCTAATTTCTGACCGCAACCACATCAATCTCTTCTACGTTCAACCTGACTTTCAACCATTGCAGCAGTCGGCGTTCGGCTTCAGGATGGGTGGTTCCATCTTTCCATTTCAGATAAACCACCGGCATAGGTATTACAGTAAGACTGTCTGCATCGTAGCACTGCATTTCTACAATGGCAACTTGTTGAATATCTTTATATTGCGATTTAATCTCCTTAACCACCTGCTTGGTGTTCTCAGAGGAGCCTGTCAGTTTGTCGAGCTGGGCACGCAAAGCCATGATCGTAGAATCCTGACTGTCAATAACAGCATCCTTCTTCTCGATAAGATCTTCCACCAACTGCGTCTGCTGCGTGATGTCAAGCACGCCTTCTGTCTGCTTGATGACTAATTTGGCACGCCCAAGACCATACTCCGTCCGCATAACATTCTGCATCCGGGCAATATCTTCCACTGTCAACTGCTTCCCGATAACCCGCAGTGTAACCGTCTGTTCTTTTTTTTCGTATTTACGCTGCGCGTCAATAAGCTGCACATTTTCAAAGTAGGATGTCTGCTGAATGTCATGTACAAACTTGATGGCCTGTGAGTTAAAAGAAGACTCGCGGACGAGGATGATGGCCATGAAGACGATTGG
>JAEERB010000124.1 GCA_016285615.1 Bacteroidales bacterium | reverse complement strand
GATTACCATCGGCTCAGCACTCATTGAGCCTATGCAGGTGCACCACCTCTTTGCCAACGACAAGGAGCGCAAGCACCACGCCATCGAATTGTTGGAACGCGTAGGACTTAACGAGTCGCACTACTACCGCTACCCACACGAATTTTCGGGTGGTCAGCGGCAGCGCATCTCTATCGCTCGCGCCTTGGCTGTCAACCCACGCTTCATCATCTGCGACGAGTCCGTGTCGGCACTCGACGTGTCGGTACAAGCGCAAGTGCTCAACCTGCTCAACGAGCTGAAACAGGAGTACCATTTCACCTACATCTTCATCTCGCACGACCTGTCGGTAGTCAAGTTCATGTCTGACCGCATGGCCGTCATGCAGGCGGGACGCATCGTGGAAATAAATGATGCGGATGAAGTCTATTTCCATCCGCAAACCGATTATACACAGAAACTTATCTCGGCCATTCCCAATCCATTCGGATCAGCATTATAACTGGCCAAAGATATCTTTAAATTCGTAAATACCCGGATTTTTCACCAGCCAGGCGGCTGCTTTCACCGCACCTTGGGCAAAGCCTAAGCGACTGTTGGCCGTGTGGGTGATTTCAATCTTGTCCTCATCAGAGGTGTAGGTAACGGTATGAATGCCGGCGGCATCGCCCACACGGTGAGCTCGAACGGCAATCTCGTCAGCCGTCGCCTCACCCAACTTCCAGCCATGTTTACGTTGCAACTGCGCCAATATCAGCTGAGCCGTCGTGATGGCCGTGCCGCTGGGGGCATCCTTCTTGGTAATGTGGTGGGTTTCATCAATCGACACTTCGTACTGCGACTGTTCGTTCATCATTTTGGCCATCAGCGTGTTGATGGCCAAAAACAAGTTGGCGCCAATGCTGAAGTTGGAACCATAAACAAGCGAGCCACCTTGCGCCTTGCAACGGGCAATCACCGCCTCACGCTGGTCCTGCCAGCCTGTGGTTCCCGAAACGACAGGAATATGATGCTCGAAGCAGCGATTCAGGTTGCCGATGACCGTCTGGGGCGTTGAAAACTCTATGGCCACATCGCTCTGCAAGAACTTATCCATGCGCTCGGCCCACTCCTGGTCATTGTCGATGGTGGCAAGCACTTCATGGCCTGCCCGGAGGAGAATCTTCTCGATCTCTTTGCCCATCTTGCCGTAACCGATGATTGTTACCTTCATAGCTATATTTATTGTTTCATTTTCTTAAAAGTTAAGAAGTTAAGAAACTAAGGAAATAATGTATCCTTAACTCCTTAACTTCTTAGTTTCTTAACACTTGTGTTTTATCTCGTTCTTCCCGGATAAACCTTCAGGGCTTCTTCGAGACATTTAACGGCTTGCTTCAGATCTTCGATGCAGAGACAGTAGGTAATACGTGCCTGATGACGGCCGCGTTCGGGATCTTCGTAGAAACCGGTGGCGGGAGCCAACATGACAGTTGCGCCGTTGTAAGAGAAGTCGGTGAGCAGCCATTGGCAGAACTTGTCACTGTCGTCGATAGGTAATTCTATCACAGTGTAGAATGCGCCTTTCGGCATGGGGCAGAAGCAACCAGGGATATTGTTGATACCTGCCACGATGACGTTACGACGGGCCACATATTCTTTTTCTACAGCATCAAAATACTCTTGAGGAGTGTCAACGGCGGCCTCAGCGAAAATCTGACCGAAACTGGGCGGTGACAGACGGGCTTGAGCCAGACGCATAGCATACGAATAGACCTCGCTATTGCGGGTAATCATACAGCCGACGCGAGCACCACAAGCGCTGTATCTCTTTGATACAGAGTCAAAAAGAATAACATTATTCTCACAGCCAGGCAAATTGAGCACGCTAAAGTGTGTGTTGCCGTCATAGCAGAATTCGCGGTAAACCTCATCAGCAAACAAGAAAAGGTCGTACTTCTTCACCAGTGCGCCAACTGCCATCAGTTCCTCTTTCGAATAGAGATAACCAGTGGGGTTGTTAGGATTGCAAATCATGATGGCACGAGTGCGAGGAGAGATGGCCTTCTCAAAAGCCTCTACCTTCGGCAAGGCAAAACCTGAATGGATGTCGCTGGGAATAGTGACAATCTTGGCATCGCACAATTTGGCGAAGGTGTTGTAATTTGTATAATAAGGTTCTGGAATGATGATTTCATCACCTGGGTTGAGACATACGGTAAATGCCATTTGCAAAGCCTCACTACCGCCTGTGGTGACCAGAATACGCTCTGGGGTCACATCAATACCATTGCGTTTGTAATATTCGCAAAGTTTCTTACGATAACTCAAAATACCGGCCGAGTGACTGTATTCGAGCACTTTGATCTTGGTTTCAGCCAAGGCCTTTAAGGCTCCTTGAGGGGTCTCAATATCGGGCTGGCCAATGTTCAAATGATACACGTGAATGCCGCGAGCTTTGGCTGCATCGGCAAAGGGCACCAATTTACGGATAGCCGACTGGGGAAGTTCTGTTCCTTTTTTAGAAATTTGTGGCATAATATTTTGATTATTAGTTTATTAAATTATAAAATTATGATATTCTGTAAATAAGGGTATGATGATAGGTTTCGCCCGGACTAAGCAAATTGGAGGGGAAACTGGGGAGGTTGGCCGTATTGGGACTATACTGCGGCTCGATAGCCAAGCCAGCATACGCCTGATATTCACGACCTTGCTTGCCATTACGAACCCCGATATACTCGCCCGCATAGACAACCGCCGCAGGATAATCAGAGAGCAGAGCTACGCTGATTTTGCTGTCGGGATGGGAAATTTCAGCCATCAACTTCATCTGCCCGTCATCACCAAAAACATAGCAATCGTCCAGCGAATTACCCTCTTCAATCACAGCCCGCAAAGCTTTCGGCTCATCGTACAAGTACAAACCTTCGGCTTGCAGCACTTCGCCCGTCGAGATACCCTGCTCGGTAGCAAGATATTTGTCGGAATACAATCTCAAACATTGCCGTTTGATGTCGGGCTGCCCGGGACATAAGTTGAAATAGGGATGATGCGTCAGGCTAACAGGGCATTTCTTATCGGTAGTGGCGGTGTACGAGATTTTCAACTCCTTCTCTTCCAGTTGGAAAAGAATCGTCACATCCAAGTTGCCTGGGTAGCCTTCTTCGCCGTCGGGACTGACATAATGCAGTTGCAGCGTATGGTCATCGTGCTTCTGCATAGTCCAGATTTTGCGGTCAAAGCCCGAAAAGCCGCCATGCAGATGATGCGGAGCCACGTTGGTCGACAGCGCATAGCGCGTGCCATCAATGGTGAACGAGGCGTTGCCAATACGACCGGCGCAACGACCCATCATCGCTCCAAAATAGGGATAATTGGAGAGGTAGTCAGCGCTGGCATACTGGTCGGCATCGTCAAAACCCAACACGATATCCACCGGTTGAGAGTCCACATCCTTCACCACCATCTTCATGATAGTGGCACCCAAGTCGGCAATGTGGACTTCCAGAAAACGATTGCTTAGAATAAACCTATTAACTTTCATTAAATCAAGATTTTGTAATCTTATTTAATTCCAAGTTTCTTCTTAATGTCTTTCGGAAGAGCGTCTTTATGAACGACAATGTTCATGGTTTTGTAGCGAACAAAGGCCTTGCTGGCATAGAGCATACCGTCGTACTGGCCATATTTGCCCCATGAATTCTTAACCATATAGTACTCATTACCAAGTTGATCCTTAGCGGTACCATAAATCAACATACCATGGTCATCGGTGGTCTGCCAGTTGTCGAAAGCGGCTTGACGTTCCTCTTGGCTAACCCATTTTTGCGGGGTAGGTTTCGACATAGCTTCTTTCTTACGGTCGGCGGCTGACATGCCCAACCAGTGTGCCATATCGCTGCCTGTCAGATCGTTGTTTTCGGCTTTCAGGTCGGGAAGCACGGCAATGCCGGCCATCTTGCCTCTCAGCCAACCCTCTTCGCTAACATCCGAACCCCAAGCAATGGTATAACCATTTTCGATGGCATTGTCGAACACCTGCATCAGTTCATCCAAAGGCAGGTTGTAGCATTGAGCCCAGCGCCAGTTGTCTTGGATTTCGAGAACAAATTGTTCATAGAAAGGATGATGCGTATAAGAAGTGAGGGAAACATAGTCATCGGGGTTGAGACCTAATGATTCATAGAATGATTTCGGAGTGTATTTCTTGCCATTGTAGGTGAATTCTTCGGGGCATTTTCCCAAATATACATCGTGGATAGCCTCGATAGCTTTTACCCAAAGAGGATGATTGTCTTTCGTTTGCAGCGATTTCAGGTCGCCTTTAGCGATAGCGTTCACAACAGCATCCGAAACGGCCGACAACTCAGTATGGTTCGACAGCGTGTCGCCATACATGGCACCTGCGGGCATTTCCGAATCGGGCACCAGGCCATAATGTTTCATACCATAGAGAACATCATAGAACGAACCGCCTTGCGAGAAGGAAACATCACCGTGAGTGCGCACGGCTGCTTTGGCGCGGTCAATATAAGTATGGTGAACGATATACATCTCCGAGAAGTCATACTCGCCTTTGCCCATACGAAGCAATTCAGCCTCAATGAAGCCCAGACCTGAGTAGCACCAGCAAGTACCGGCACGGTTCTGGTTTTTGATGGAAGTAATGGGCAATTCTTTCACCGTCGTAAAGGTGAAGCCTTCGTCTTTCTTTTCATCTTGTGCCAACACGCCGTTCATGACGAACAGAAGAGCCAGCGCAATAATTAACGATAATTTTTTCATAAGTAATTGGTATTTAGATTAATATTATTTTTAATAGATAAAAGGAATAACTCGTTTCAAAGATTTGCCTTCCATCTCCTCTGCAAACTCCTGACGGTAGCGTTTGTAGATGGAGTTGGCGCGAGGCACCAGATTGGCGAACGTCCAGATGAAGAACACCAAACCCGATACCGACCAAGTGAGGATGGCAAAGCCGAGCCACTCGGTAAGTTCACCAAAATAGTTGGCGCTGGTGACATATTCGAACATGCCACCTTTGGGCAGATAGTGCTTCGTGTCGTTGTCATCCTTACGCAGATGGCGGATGATATAGTCGGAGCGCAGATTGATGATAAAGCCGATGATGAAGATGACCAGTCCGAGAATGAACGGCCACGAACAGAACCACTTGGCACCAGCCTGCACAAACTGGGCCGGCGGATTGACATTGTAGGCTTCGTAGAACAGCCAATAACCTTGCATCATGGCGTTGAGCACATTGAAGGCGATGCCCATAAACATCACCACCAGCGACATCTGGCTCTTTTTTCCTTTCATGAGCCAAGGGAAAATAAGCGACCGCTGGAAGTAGTGCGTTTCAAATATCAGGAGGAAAACAATGGAGGTGGCCTCCATGCGATGCGGAGAGAAATACCACAAGATTAGCATGGCGAGGAAGATGGGAAACTCCATCAGAAACCATGCAATTTTGTTGTTGATAGCCTTCCCCCACTTGGGCGAAATCATCATACCATAGCCCGCCTCAACAAAATAGAGGGCCACAAAGACCACCACGGCTATGGCAATCATCACCCATAAGTAGATATAAAAGGCGCTGGCGTACATTATTCTTCGATTTTAATTTCCATGGGCATTCTGGCCTGGATACCTTCCATGGTCATCACATTCTTGAATGCTTCGTAGGTGTAATAGAGGTCGCCCAATTCCGAACGCATCATCTTGGCGACAGCGTCTTCATCGTTCATGCTGTTGAGAATCTTGTCTAACCAAGATTTCTTAAGCGGGTAGTAATCCACATCATACTCTGAAATCTTGGCCAGCTCGGCGGCAGCAACCACGGCATCGTCCAACGAGCCCAGTTTGTCAACCAGACCGAGTTCCAGAGCGTCAACGCCGCTCCATACGCGACCTTGACCAATCTCGTCCACTCTCTCCACGGGCATATTGCGACCGTCGGATACGCGCTGCGTGAAAGTGGCGTAGATGTCCTCAATTTGCGTCAGCATGAAATTGTACTCTGTCTCATCCATCGGCTTGAAGACGCCGATGCCGGTAGCGTGCTTGTTCGACTGGGCAATATCGACATTCACACCCAATTTGTCTTTCATCATCTTCTGCACATTAGGAATGATACCGAATACGCCAATGGAGCCAGTGAGTGTATTAGGCTGGGCGAGAATCATATCCGAATTGCAAGAGATATAATAACCTCCCGATGCGGCATAGTCGCCCATCGAAGTCACCACAATCTTACCTGCGGCCTTGGCCTGCTCAATCTCGTTCCAAATCACTTCGGAAGCCAGGGCACTGCCACCAGGCGAGTTGACACGCAGAACGATAGCTTTCACCTTTTCGTTCTTATAGGCCTCACGGATTTCCTTGCACAGCGAGGTGGAGCCGATGATGGAAGAGCCTCCCTTGCCATCCACAATCTGACCTACAGCGTAGATGACGGCAATCTTGTTAGCCGAGCGTTTGCGAGGCTCGGTGATAGTCTTTTTATACTGATTCAATGAGATAAACTTGATATCCTCATCTTTCTCAAGTTGCAGTTTCTGTTTCATGATATCCTCAAACTGGTTACGATACACCAGGCCATCCACCAGGTGGTAGCGAAGTGCATCCTCGGCGGTAGATATCAGCAGATTGTCGGCCATAACATTGAGCGAATCCTCGCTAATGCGGCGATCAACGGAAATCTCCTGAGCAAAGGAGTGCCACAACGAGTGGGCCATCACTTCCATCTGCTCGCGGTTGGCGGGACTCATCTTATCAAGGATGTAAGGCTCCACAGCGCTTTTGAATTTACCGTGGCGCACCACTTGGACATCCACGCCCAGTTTGTTGAGTAGGTTCTTGTAGAACATCACCTGGAAAGCCACGCCTCTGAAATCGAGACCACCCTTGGTGTTGAGGAACACCTTGTCGGCAGCCGATGCGAGGTAATAGGCACTCTGACTGTAAGTTTCGCTATAGGCGTAGATAAACTTGTCCGACTCCTTGAAGGCTTTCAGCGC
>JAEERB010000123.1 GCA_016285615.1 Bacteroidales bacterium | reverse complement strand
ATAAAGTACAGACGCACGGCCGTGCGTCTCTTCTACAACACTTCAACAATCAACAATTCTCAACTTTCATCCTCACTTCTCACTATTCACTCTCAACATTTCAACAACCAAACCATGACCCTTATCAAATCAATTTCAGGCATCAGAGGAACAATTGGAGGTAAGACCGGCGACAACCTTACGCCCATCGACGTTGTCAAGTTCGTATCGGCTTACGTTTCCTTCCTATCCCAATCAACCCCAAAAGATGAATACCACATTGTAGTAGGCCGCGATGCGCGCGTGTCGGGCAGCATGATCAACAACCTGGTCTGCGCTACCTTGCAAAGTTTGGGCGTCCATGTCACCGACATCGGCCTATCGACCACTCCCACCGTGGAGATGAGCGTGATACACCTGCATGCTGACGGCGGTATCATCTTGACTGCCAGTCACAACCCTATGCAGTGGAACGCCCTCAAGCTGCTCAACGCCAAGGGTGAGTTCATCTCGGCCGCTGAAGGAAAGCAGTTGCTCGAACTGGCCGAAAATCAAGACTTTGAATATGCTACCGTCAACCATTTGGGCTCATATCAAACTTACGACCGTGCCATTGACGACCATATAGACCGCATTCTCGAATTGGAATTGGTTGACACCAAAGCCATTGAGGCCGCCAACTTCTCCGTGGCCCTCGACTGTGTCAACTCGACGGGCGGTTTGGCATTGCCGCGACTGCTGGAGCGCTTGGGCGTAAAGAAGGTGACCACCTTGTACGGCGAGCCGACTGGCATTTTCCCGCACAACCCCGAGCCGCTGCCCGAACATCTTCACGACATTGCCAACACCATGCAAAAAGGTAATTTCGACGTTGGCTTTGTGGTTGACCCTGACGTGGACCGCCTTGCCATCCTGACCGAGAACGGCAATATGTTCGGCGAGGAATACACGCTGGTATCGGTGGCCGACTACGTGCTGCAACACACCAAGGGCAATACCGTCTCGAACCTCTCCTCTACCCGCGCCCTCCGCGACATCAGCAACAAGTACGGTGTTGACTACAACGCCGCCGCCGTGGGCGAAGTCAATGTAGTGGCCAAGATGAAAGAGACCAACGCCATCATCGGCGGTGAAGGCAATGGCGGCGTCATCTACCCCGCACTGCACTATGGCCGCGACGCACTGGTGGGCATCGCCCTCTTCCTGTCGTACATGGCCACCTCGGGCAAAGGCTGCCAAGCCATCCGCAACCAATACCCACAATATGTCATTTCGAAAAACAAGATCGAATTGTCGCCCGACATGTCAGTGAAAGACATCCTCCATCATATCGCAGAGCAATATGCTCAGTATGAAATAAATACCATTGACGGTGTTAAAATCGACTTTAGCGATCGCTGGGTACACCTGCGCCCGTCCAATACGGAGCCCATCATCCGTATCTACGCCGAGGCCGACAACAGCAGCTCGGCCGACTTCCTGGCACAGAAAATCATCAACGACATTCGTGAATATCTGAACAAATAAAAAAAGAGGCTTAAACGCCTCTTTTTTTAATCTACGTAAGAAAAAATGGAATGCTCAAACTCGGTTTGGGCATATTCTTTTGTAATCGTAATGCTCTTTTTCTTTGAAGAGGGAAATTCGTACATGGCATTGGTCATAATCTTCTCGATAATGGAAGGCAAGCCACGCGCACCCAACTTCAGTTCGACGGCTTTCTGCACGATGTAATCCAGAGCGGCTTCGGCAAAAGTAAGCTGGATACCATCCAGTTCAAAAAGGCGCTCGTACTGCTTAACCAACGCATTCTTTGGTTCTTTCAAAATACGTTTCAAGTCCTCGGGAGCCAGCGGGTTCATGTGGGTAATCACAGGGAAACGGCCGCACAACTCAGGAATCAAGCCGAAAGTCTTGATATCCTGCGGAGAGATATATTGGATAAGGTTATTCTTATCGATGACCTGCTTCTTCTGATTATAGCCAATCATGTTGGTATTCATACGCTCGCCGATAATCTTCTCGATACTGTTGAAAGCACCGCTGGCGATGAAGAGTATGTTCTGCGTATTCACCACGGTGAACTTCTGCTCGGGGTGCTTACGACCACCTTGTGGCGGCACGTTCACCAGTGCGCCCTCCAGCAACTTCAGCAAGGACTGCTGCACGCCTTCGCCCGACACGTCGCGCGTAATGGACGGATTGTCAGCGCCTTTGCGGGCAATCTTATCAATTTCATCAATAAAGACAATACCCTGCTCTGCTTTAGCCACATCGTAATCGGCGGCTTGCAACAAGCGGGTAAGAATACTTTCCACATCCTCGCCCACATAGCCGGCTTCGGTGAATACGGTGGCATCGGCAATGCAGAAAGGCACATCAAGCAATTTGGCAATCGTTCTGGCAATCAAAGTTTTACCAGTGCCCGTCTCGCCCACCAGGATGATGTTCGACTTGTCGAGTTCCACATCGCGCTGGTCGTTGCGAGCATACAAAATACGCTTGTAGTGATTATAGACGGCGACCGAAATCACCTTCTTGGCCTCGTCCTGACCAATGACATACTCGTCGAGTTTGGCTTTGATTTCGTGCGGCTTCAGCAACTTGAGGGAGAAGTTCTTGGCCTTCTTCTGCTCGCGCTCGCGAAATTCGGCCATCACCTCATTCACAGCATCCACACAATCTGTGCAAATAGCAGCACCCAACCCGTGAATCAGTTGATCCTCGGGCAAAGACCTACCACAGAAATCACAACGGCTTTTATTGGAAGAATCTTTCTTAGCCATTTTTCTTCTTATCGTGCAACAACACTTCGTCAATCATGCCATATTCCTTGGCTTCGGCGGCAATCATCCAGTGGTCGCGGTCGCTATCCTTCCACACCTGCTCGTAATCCTTACCACTATGGTAAGCGATGATTTCGTACAGTTCCTTTTTCAGTTTCTGGATCTCGCGAGCTTCGATTTCGATGTCGGAAGCCTGACCTTGCGCACCACCCATCGGCTGATGGATCATGATACGAGAGTGCGGCAGGGCGAAGCGTTTGCCAGCGGTACCGGCGCAGAGCAGCACGGCACCCATCGATGCGGCCATACCCGTACAGATAGTGGACACATCGGGCTTGATGTACTGCATCGTGTCGTAAATGCCCAGACCGGCATATACGCTACCACCAGGCGTATTCATGTAAATCTGAATATCGCGTTCAGAATCCTGCGATTCGAGGAACAGCAGCTGCGCTTGGATAATATTGGCCACATCGTCGTAAATAGGCACACCCAAGAAGATGATTCTATCCTTCATCAAACGTGAGAACACGTCCAACTGGGTAATGTTCATCGGGCGCTCTTCGATGATGTACGGCGTGATATAGTCGTTCATCACTTGAGAGTATTTATCCAAGGCCAAGCCGTTGACACCACGATGTTTAACGGCATAATTTCTGAATTCGCTATTCATATTCATCATGAAAAGTCTTTAGGTTAATATTTTTGTTTTACTCTTTGGTAGCTTTCTTGGCAGCGGGTTTCTTAGCTGCAGGCTTCTTCTCGGCAGGCTTTTTGGCAGCGGGCTTCTCCTCTTTCACTTCCTTGTCGGCAGCGGGCTTTTTGGCCTTGGGAGCAGCCTTCTTGGCTTTCTTTTCCTGGCTCTGGCCGGTCACTTCGGCGATGAAGTCATGGAATGTGCCGCTCTTTTCTTCTTTTTGCATGTTAGCATAAAGCACATCCTGGATCTTCTTGTCGAAGAGTTGGTCGTAAATCTTCTTCACATCCTCTTTGTTCTTCAGGGCGTCGTCAACCAGCGAATCCAGACGGTCTTTCACCTCTTCGGGATTGAAATTGCCGAAATAGTTGGCGATAAAGAACTGGCGAACGAAATCCTTCACCTCGTCTTGAGTTACAGAGATGTTGTACTCTTTTTCCAGTTTGTTTTCAATCAGTTGCCATTTGAACGATTTGATGTACTCATCATACTTGGCATCCAGCGTCTCTGCTGTCAGATCTTTCTGAGCATAAAGGATATAACGTTTTACGAAATCATCGGGGAAATTAATCTTGATGTTTTCCAACAAGATGCCGATAGCGTCATTCATAAACTGACGATCGCTTTCGTTTTTCCATTGGTCTTCAATCTGATGAGCGGCCAATTTTTCCAATTCTGCTTTGGTTTTAACGGTACCGTCGGGATAAGCTTTCTTGAAGAATTCCTCATTCAGCTCGGCGGGGTTCACGCGGCCAATCAGGTCAATGGTAACGGTATAAGTGTATTTGTTGTCGGCTTCCAGTTCGCTTTCCTTCACCTTCAAGAACTTGCTCAGCAGTTGGTCTGAAAGGAAGATGTCGCGGAAATTAACTTTAAACTGTTCGTCTTTCTTCTTGCCGATGAACAATTTAGCACCTTTCTCATTCAGGTCTTTCGTAAAGAAGAAACCGGTTTTATCTTCACCGTACTTCACGGTAATGTAGTCATCCTCACCTATTTCCTCGGGAGAAACATATTCGCCGTGACGTTTGCGGAGTTGCATGATAAATTCCTCTTTTTCCTCAGGAGAGGCCACAATCTTGAACGATTTCACTTTGGGCAATTTCGAAAGATTGAGTTCGAACTCGGGCAGTAAAGCGTATTCGTAAGTGAAGACAAAGTCGTCGCCGCTTTCAAAATCAACGTGTGATTTTTCCTCAACGGGCAGCGGTTCGAGCATGATGTTAAGTTTGTTGTCGCGCAGATAGCCATACAGCGATTCGCCCATCATGTTGTTAACCTCTTCGGCCACACAATGTTTCTCGTACATCTTACGAATCAGTCCCATAGGGGCATTACCCTGACGGAAGCCAGGAACTTGCGCCGTACGACGGTACTTTTTCAATGCGGTTTCAACTTTTTCTGAATAATCTGCCTTGCCGATTTCGATGGTCAGTTCTTGAACCTGATCGTTAATCCTCTCGTTTTTAATGTTCATTCTATTAGTTTTTAAAAATTTACTCTTAGTTTAAAACGGCTGCAAAGATACAAAATTTATCATCATTTTACAACCCGATAAAAACGATGATTTCCAAATAAAAATATACTTTGAATAAATTATCTTAAATATTTATATTTCAGTCATTTATAAAAATTAAACACAAAAAGGAAAAACGAGCATAAAAAGAATTATTTTTGCAATGGAATAGTCTGCCGTCAGAAATATGGCACAAAGAGCGTTCAAACGGCAGCGCAACAACTAATCAAACCCTTCATGAAACAATACCTTGACCTTTTACAACACGTGCTCGACAACGGCGCTTACAAAGGCGACCGCACGGGCACAGGCACTTACAGTGTCTTTGGCTATCAGATGCGCTTTAACTTGGCTGACGGCTTCCCCTGCCTGACGACCAAGAAGTTGCACCTGCGTTCCATCATATACGAATTGCTCTGGTTTTTGCAGGGCGACACCAACATCAAGTACCTGAAAGACCATGGCGTCTCCATTTGGGACGAGTGGGCCGATGAAAACGGCGACCTAGGGCCAATTTACGGCAAACAGTGGCGCAGCTGGACCGCCCCCGACGGCCATGTTATCGACCAGATTTCGGAGCTGATAGAGCAGATTAAGACCAACCCCAACTCGCGTCGACTGATGGTCAGTGCGTGGAATGTGGGCGAGATTGAGAAGATGGCTTTGCCGCCGTGCCACTCACTGTTCCAGTTCTACGTAAACAACGGCGAAATCTCTTGCCAGCTCTACCAGCGCAGCGCCGACATCTTCCTCGGAGTGCCATTCAACATTGCCTCCTACTCGCTCCTGCTGATGATGATTGCCCAAGTGTGCGGCCTGAAAGCCAAGGAGTTCGTCCACACCTTCGGCGATGCTCACATCTACTCTAACCACGTGGAACAAGCCAAGTTGCAGCTCACCCGTGAACCGCGCAAACTGCCCACCATGAAAATCAACCCCGACGTGAAATCCATTTTCGATTTTCAATACGAGGACTTTTCATTAGAGAACTACGACCCGCACCCGCATATCAAGGCTACTGTTGCGGTGTAAACAATTCACAATGCACGATTCACAATGCACAATTAAGAACAAAGAACAAATTCAGAATTCAGAATTCAAAATTCAAAAACAGAAAAAATAAAGTACAGACGCACGGCCGTGCGTCTCTTCTACAACACTTCAACAATCAACAATTCTCAACTTTCATCATTCACTCCTCACTCCTCACTGCTCACTGCTCACTAATCACTTTTCACTTCTTCACTTCTCACTTCAACAATTAAACAATTCAACGCTTCAACACTTCAACACCTATGAACACTGACATGGCCATGCTGGTAGAAAAAGTTGCCGGACCGCATTTGTGGGACGAGCAGCCGGTATTCTGCTTTACCTCCGACATTGATTGGGCTTCGGAGGCAGTGCTGGAACAGTTTTTTGCCCAGTTGCCTGCCGATATGCTGAAGCTAACCACCTTTGTCACACATCGTTCCGAAGTGATAGAGCGCGAATTCAAGTTGGGCCATATCCAGCGCGGCATACACCCCAACTTTCTGCCGAGTTCGTCGCAAGGCAATAGCTTTAGGGAAGTCATTGAGACCTGCGTAGCCCTTGCGCCCGAGGCCACCTGCACGCGCTCGCACCGCGCCTTTGACGTGACCGACACGGCTCACATGCTCAAGAATGAATTCAACTTCAAGTGCTGCTCCAACACCATCACCACGCTGGCGCCGCGCATTTCACCCTACTGGCTCGAATCGCAATTATTGCAAATTCCTGTCTTTCTGGAAGAGGGCAGTTTCCTTTACAACCAACTGGGACTCAGCATCAAACCATTCTTAAAGCACTTCACTTCGCCGGGGTTGAAAGTTATCAGCTTCCACCCTATCAATATGGTTTTCAACACACCCTACATCGCGTGGATGCGACAAATCAAGGACTCGTTGAGCCGTGAAGAATTCAACAACATCAGCAGCGAGATGATTGCCCAAAAGCGCAACAACGAACGTGGCGCCTTCGACCTCATCGGTGAAATTATTGAACTGACACAGCAAAAACAATACC
>JAEERB010000122.1 GCA_016285615.1 Bacteroidales bacterium | reverse complement strand
CGATGGCTTGATCGATGAATCCCAATCGAAGTCTTCTGCTGAGAAGGAAATCAAAGTTGCCGACTCCAAGTCTGCTAACTCCATCAATGAGCATCACGAAGCCAGTCAAGACAGAATGGCCGAGGATGATAACCATACCGATAATGACATCCGTAGGGCACAGGCCATGAGCGACATTCGTATGAATGAACGTAGACAGATGGAGGATATGCGAGAAGCCAAGAAAACCGCTACCAATGTTCCAGCCAAGGATAACGTGAGCTTAAAGGAGTGGGTCAATAGTTTCCATGCAAAGTACCCGATGCCCAACTATTCCTACATCCCGATCCTTGCGTCCGTCCTTGATGGTTGCCCTGACGATTACAAGGATGCGGTGCTGATGAGCCTGCTTCCGGCATTTGGAGCACTTGGTTTTTCGAACGTACGCGCGTTGTACCTGGACGGCAAGCAACACTCTCCCAGCATTCAAGTCATTGTCGAGGGCGAGCAGGGTTCTGGGAAGGGCACGATCCTCAGTTTCTACCAAACCCTCTTTAACAGGGTAATCGACGCTGATATGAAGAAACTCGCCCGTACTGATACCAGTGGCGCCATCATCCAGACCGCCGGAATCAACATCTCACAGGCCAAGTTCCATGAGGTGATGGCGAATAATCAAGGTGTGCACATCTACGCAATTGAGACCGAGGTCGCAACTGTCAAGAATGTCTTCAAAAAAAGCAATGGACTTTCTTTTGACTTCCTGCGCAAGGCTTTTTACAACGAGCCGATCTACCTGAACAACAAGTCGAAGAGTGCTACACACGGCACGTTTCCAGTCAATTTCAACTACACCTTCACGGGTACTCCCAAAGCCATAGATTCGCTTATCAATGCGGATGAGGTCGATGGTGGTACGGCTTCAAGAATCTGCTTTGCTGTTATTCCGGAAATGGGTCGAATGGCTCCTTTTTTTGAATACCCCAGCGGCAGCGAACTCGACAACATGCAAGACCAAATCGATTCTTGGAGGCATAAATACTGCTTCCAGACCGTAGATGGTAAGGATGTGGCTTGCCCAAAGTACGAGGTCGACGTAGATTATGTCTGCGAAGCTCTTCAGGATTGGCTGGATGAGCAGTATGACCGTTCCGTACAGGATGGGGTCGAAGAGCGCAATAAACTAAGGATGCGCATGGCCAATATCGCCCATCACTGCGCCATCGTCCTTCACATGCTTGCCGGAGAGCCAAAACCGAAGGATATCAGGCTTAGAAGAACCGTGAAAGAGCTCGCCATCTACATCGCGAACTACTGTATGGAACGCTACCTGTCCAAGTTTACGAATTACGGCCTTAAAGCTCAGGTCAACGAAGCCAGCGCCGACAACACGACTCCCGCGACTTCAGCCCCAGAACATAGGCCGCTCACTCAGGAAGAGATCGACGAGTGGTATTACTTACGCGGTACTCTTGATGAAAACGGAAAAGTAATTGGCTATGGCACTATCGGCAAGAAGCTGGGAGTTGATAAGTATTCGGTGAAGAACTCTTTCGACAGGTACAAGAAAAAAATGGGATTGAAATAACAGCCCCGCCTCTTCAATTCGAGAAGCCCATCCGAAAAGGTGGGCTTTTTTTGTGTGTAGACTAGCGTGTAATGACAGCGTGACAGGGGTGTATGCGCCGTGAACTTAGGGTGTAAGGTATTCGAATCATATACTTTTGTTAATCGCATGAACACACCTTACACCGCCTGATTATCAGTTGGTTATGACACTATTTTCATGACTATGTCAGGGGTGTAAAATGGCTACACCCCAGGTTTTCACAAAACACAGCTCTTTTTGAGTCAATCGTCTCGTTCTGGTCAACACGTCGTCTTAATCTAGAGCCGCAATAATGAAGCTCCAGTCTAGTATTGGATATCAGAGAATTTCGAAATCGCTTGTAAGAGCTTCCTTATTGTGGCTGCCTGAATGTATGGGTTGAAGGGAAAATCACATTTTGCGTACCATCCGCTCTTACTTCGTTATATATGAATAAAAATCAACTAATTATAATAAAAATGAAAACTATTTATACCGAAGCAATGAAGATTAACGGCCAGATTATGTCGGCAAAGCCATACGAGCCGTTTTACGTCAGCAATGATGGCAACGATGTTATTTTCATTGGCGAGATGAACAACAATCAAATCGAGGTGTTTTTCGCCACTATCATCAACGGTGAGCCTACTGCGGCTTGTGTGCATTATATGTACAAGGATGCCGAGGATACAATTGGTATTGCGGCAATAGTGAAACATTTCTACGAAGATGCTGTTGATACAGTGAAAAAACTGAACGATGAATAACTGGTAAAAACAGAAAGGCTGGCACTTTTTTAGTGCCAGTCATTTTTTCCTTCTGGATACATTGTACATGGAAACACAATATGCCTATTCAATCGCCGGGGCTGTTTTTTTTGTACCTTTGCCTCATGATACAGAAACATTGCTTTGAGTGCGGAGCAGCACTTATCGAGAAGGAATTGGAGGGTGAAGGTATTGTCCCCTATTGCCCAAAATGTGAACAATACCGTTTCCCCATGTATAACGTTGCCGTTAGCATGATTGTAATAAACGAGCAGAACGGGGAGATACTACTAATCAAGCAATACGGAAGGCCTTGGTTTGTCCTTGTGGCTGGCTATGTCAACCGTGGCGAGCAACTGGAACATGCTGTCGGTCGTGAGATAAAGGAGGAGACTGGCATGACTGTCAGCCGTATCAAGTTCAACCGCACCAGTTTCTTTGAGCCATCTAACACGCTGATGTGCAACTTCACGGCCTATGTGAAAGACGATAGCGAACTCACACCAAACCAAGAGATCGACTCCTATCAATGGTTCACGCCGGATGAAGCCCGAAAGAACATCCGCCCCGATAGTCTTGCTGAAAGATTCTTAAACGCTTATTTGGATGATGAGGATTGAACTGGTGATATTCGATTTTGACGGTACTCTGGGCGATACACGTAGTACCATCGTGGCAACAATGCAGCAGACAATCGCCGAGTTGAATCTGTCGGAGAAAACTGATGAGGAATGTGCAGCCACTATCGGACTGCCACTGAAAAAATGCTTCGGACAGCTTTTCCCACAACTCAGTGACGAGGAGGCCGAACGATGCGCGGTAGTCTATCGAGGTATTTTTGAAACCAACAAACTGCGATACAAACCAGTACTATTCCCACATGTAAAGGAAACGCTAATGTGGCTTCGCGAACACGGCATCAGGATGACAGTAGCCTCATCACGCTCTACACTCTCGCTACATGACCTGCTGGATGTCCTAGATATAGCCAACTATTTCGACTATGTGTTAGGGGCTGAAAATGTAACCCATTCCAAGCCCGATCCTGAACCTGTGCTGAAAACCCTCGGGATAATGAATGTCGAAGCAGCACGAACTTTGGTTGTTGGGGACATGCCGGTTGATATTATGATGGGAGCCAGGGCCAGTTGTAATACATGCGGAGTGACTTTTGGCAACGGGACTGAAGAAGAACTGATACAAAGTGGTGCAGGATTCATTATCAACGACATGGCCGAACTAGTGGACATGGTTGGGTAAAAAAAAAGACAACGGCCGTAACGCCGTTGCTTTGGGTATAGTATTACCTGACGATGATATACTTGCCCATGTCGCTTGATATGGGCCCTGACGAATCCGGATAGTAATCTTTGATGTCGGTTGCCTTTGCGGTGCGGTTATATCCATTTGCGGAATACACATCTTGCAACTTCACTTTAAGTTCCTTACAGCTGTATTTTCCAGGCTTGATTACCTTCTTTACCTCTAAAACCATATCGACAGCGTTACGGGCATCTGAGGCTTCGACCAAACTTCTTGCGTAATTGGAATCATAGAACACCTTGCCGAACTCATTATAGCAGCGGTCAACTAACATATAATTCTCACACGCCATTTCTTCTGGTGTCCACTCCACGGGCTCGCCATTGAGCTGCGCCAGATACTTGTCGCATATTGGCTTGTAGGATGTTTCGCGCGATTCCCTTGGCTTGGCAACATTGATGGGGCCAGAGAAAGTGCTGCTCATATTCGACATCAACGCGAACCCACTTTGGTATAACCTGATGACATTTGTGGCCAGGTATTTGTCAAAGTTGAAACTCATGTGATTCAAAAAGAGCTTGCCGCCGTCTATATAGGTGTACCGCTTATAGATTTCCGATATACCCATTGGATCAACAACCTCAAAACCAATGTTCATACCCTTGCAGTAGTCCATAATCCGTTGCTGCAAGGCATTTATTTTTCCTATCAACGTAGGCACATCTATATCAAAAATGTTGAGATTGTAAAAGAACACGAAACGATCGGCATTTGGGTTGCTTCTGTTGCGGTTCCTGCTTACGGCCTGCTTAATGTCCAGCCGAAGGTCAAGCATCATCGAAGGAGAGTCGCCGTTTAGGTAGTCATTGGTATTGCCCGACGAAACCACTACGTTCATAGCTTCGGGGTCGTACAAGTCGATGCCCTGAAAACCTGTCGACGTGATGAAGGTGAAGGTGGGCAGGTGAAAGAAATCCTTTATCCTTATGCCATCAAGTTTGGCCTTCTTCAGCCTGCCCTCCTGTTCATTGGAGTTGGAGCATATTATACCAGAAAGACCTTCTATGCCGCATTCCTTGATGGTCTTGCATATCGAGTTTACGGAATTGAGGAAGATGATAGCCTTCCTGAATGTCCTGTCACCCACCACGGCATCCTTTCCTGCGACGATGGGCTGTATCACTTCCTTCTTCAACGCATCGGTAGGCAACCTTCTTTTGCACATCATCGGCGTTACGGTCATCGAGGTCGTCCATGTGTATATGTATTGGTCTAGCCCCATGATCCACTCACCACATGTACCTTGGAAATAATCAACTGGTACGGGCGTAGAAGAAATCATCGTGACCCTATCTTGCAGCAGCTCCAGCGCCTTCAACATAGAATTAAGCACGTCGATGTCCATGGTAGAATCCGATTTCAAGTGGGATTGTGAAAATACCTTGTCCGATTCGTCAACAACTATCCGCACGTTGTCCATCTGAGCGAAAGGCAACATTCTTGCAAAGGAGTCATAGGTGCAGATGTATTTCGCCGGTTGTCTCCTTTGGCATTGTTGTTTGAAATAATCCTGAATCGTGTTATCGTCTACATCACCCGTCACCCCTTGCACATAATAGGGACAACGGGATGATGGGTATTGATTGGCTTTGTTCTCTACTAGCAGCTTCGTTGGCACTAATAGCAATGTGTTGCATTCTTCCTCTATGGCAACACTAGTCATTCCCACATTGCACGTTGTTTTATCAATGTATGCGTGGGTGGGAAGAGAATCCATAACTTCACTTGCGTAATTTGCATTAAATTCTTGTCTATAAATCATATACTTTCTTTTTTTGTTATAACTCATCTTGAAATATTGCCATACCAAATCAGCTGGCAATAGTTGCACATAGATAAGGACATGATGGCTAAATAACTAATTTTCACCTTTTTTGACCGAAACTTTCCTAATATAAAGATAAAACATACCCGTAAAAAAAGGTGATTGAATAGAGATGGATGCGAAGCAGTAGTCTCAATCCATAGCCTTCGGCATAGCCCCTTAACTGAAAGAGGAGATGATGTATATTTCCTTTTCAGTTAATCAGCTAGCGAAGCCAATGTTTATGAAATATCCCAAAAAGGAGGAAACTCAAACATTGGTGATTTATCGGAGCTTGTCAAAGCTCCATGCATAGGGGCCCTTCATGGAGCCCCTATGCAATGCCATGAAATGGTACTGAACGATTTTATTCTTGATGATTTCTCCTGTAGTTCAGATACTTGACTCTCTCGTTGCCAAATTCGTTCCTTGCGTTATGATAGCAACTTGAGACCATTGACCTTATATCATCATCATCCATGCCAGCCCATGAATCCTTACCGAATTGACCGACCAACGACCATACCGCATTATCATACAAAACACCATCTTTGCAATAAATCACAGCTCTTCTCTTGATTTCGCTATGCCTATTCCCATCTTTGTAGTAGTCAGGATTATTGGCATTAAATGATTTCACCAAGGAATTCATCAGCGCTTTGTCGGTGCATACGGCTTGAAATGAATTGTTCAGATCTATCTCATCTTGCGTATGTTGGAACTCACCTCTCACATGATTGCCTCTATTAGATTGTGTTTTAGTCGGCGGTTGTGATATGGATGGGTCAAACAGGAAATGATATGGTTGTAGGTTAGGGTCCCGGTTAATGAAGATGTCAGGGTCCCACGACAAGAAACACCCTCTGCACAAGTCGGAACAATTTTCATCAAATTCCGGCGTATTGGGGAAAAGGTTCTTCTTTATCTGCTTGAACATGTTATAGTGCATGCTCGGATCGGTGTTGTCGTGTATCATCAAAGCCTTCACACCATGCGCAGGACTCAACCACACAGCATATAAATGGAGTGGAGTTGCGTATTGGATTAACTTCTGCTTAAACACCGCTATCTTGTCAGCATTGTCAAAATCGAAGTCTAATACGCTGACATTGGAGTATTGCACGAGGTTTTCTGAATTACGATAACTGAATATGCCATTTGGGGTGAATAGTGGTAAGTCCTTCTTTAACTCTTTTGTCAAGAAATCATACTGACTATTCCTAATGCTTGAGATTCTTTCCTTTAATCCATAATCACCAGACATGATCCAGCCTAGTATTTCATTTAATTCAATTCCGCCACTGGAACCATATACATCCATGGCATTCTTGTAAATTGATACTTTAGTCATAGAACGTCTTTTTTTATTTTATTGTTTATCACAAAATTAAGGATTACGCTTGATTTGAATGGCGTTTATTGTTTTTCGTTTTCTGACGTATCGCTGAGATGAAAAAAACACGCTTTTCGTCCGTCATTCGCCTCATATAAAAAAGACAGACATTATGATGTGGAACCTTTTACAAGCATTATTCGGAGAGCGAAGCACAGTAGCCCCCGAATGCCAGGTCAATAATACCACACCTGACGCAATTGTCAAAGATGGTATGAAAAAGATAGACAATGACGAGAACCCAAGCGACATCCAAAGGCTCGAAAAACATTACGGCG
>JAEERB010000121.1 GCA_016285615.1 Bacteroidales bacterium | reverse complement strand
AAGACGGCACATACCGCCCCCGCAACCGCAAACTGGCCAACAAAAGCTTCGGCAAAGATGTGGACAGAAGCAAAAGTCACTTCAACGAAAAATAACTCGTTATTTTTCGTTGAGAATTCAAAATTCAGAATTCAAAAATCAAAGAACAAAGAACAGAGAACAAATAAAATTCAAATTTCAATAACCCTTAACTTCTTAGTTCCTTAACTCCTCACTAATCAATATTCACTAATCACTTCCCACAATGAAAGTTCCTGAGAGATATTACGATGAAATTTTTAATTTTGCAGGTCAGTGGGACATGCCGAGCTGCTGCGGGTTGAAAATCATTCACAAACAAGATATTAACTACATCATCGTCACCGAACTCTATCAAGATAACCCTGGAACCTCGGTAACCTATGCTGCCGAATCATTATACAAGCAAATATGTGAGGCTAAGAATCTTACGAATGGGAAGAATATCTACATTGAATGCAATCCTGACACCAACTCCAAGCTCTCCTTCTACGATGAAGAATATTTTGAAGTGACATTTGAAGAAGGACAAGAGCCCAAATACAGACAATTGGGAAAAAGTGAAATCCAAAACATATTAGAATAGAAACCTCAAAACAAAATTATTATGAAAAAACTGTTATTTGCCTTAGTTGCAATTTGTTGCATAACCACTTTACAGGCACAAAAGACCACTGGTGACCTTTCTCCCCTGAAAGACCAAACACAAATCAACATCAAATTTGATTACACTGGTGTAACTTATGACGGCGACAGCGAAGAGAAATATTTGAAAGAAGAAGACAATGCCAAGGACGCCCAATGGAAAAAATCGTGGACCTCGACCTTCCGCACCAGCATCTGGGAGCCGCGCCTTACCGAAGACATCAACAATGAATTGGTAAAGAAAGGTGTTAAATGCGGTTCATTCCCCAAAGCCACCTACACTATGGTTGTTAAAATCAAAGACATTGACCCTGGCACATTTGCCGGTCCCATGTCCGTACCCTCAAAAATCACTGGCGTGGCTACGGTTTACAAAACGGGCACCAAAGATGAAATCGGTGCTATCGAATTCAAAAATGTGGCTGGCAATCCCTATTTCATGACTCCCAAAATTGAAGCACGCGTAGGCGAAGCTTTCAGCAATGTGGGCAAAGTCATCGGCAAACGCCTTAGCAAAATCAAATAATGAAGCGACTACTCACTACTTCCCTCTTCCTGCTATTCATTGCGGCGGTGCTGGCGCAACCGAAGCCGCTCAAATTGTGGGCGGATGTGCCCGGTATGAAGCGCATGCCCAGCAAACTGTACATCTACCCTGCACCGGCTGACAAGAATACCGGCATGGCCGTCGTGGTGTGCCCTGGCGGCAGTTACAGCCACACGATGGGCATCGCCACCGAAGGCTTTGAAGTGGCCGAATGGCTGAACAGTCAGGGAATCAGCGCCTTTGTGCTGAAATACCGCGTAGGCTCACAGTTGTACCACCACCCTGCCATGATTCAAGATGCGCAAATGACTATCCACTATGTGCGCCAACATGCCGCTGAGTACGGTATCGACCCTAATAAAGTAGGAACTATGGGCTTTTCTGCTGGCGGACACCTTGTGACCATGACGGGAGCCTTTGCCAAGGACAACTACATCCAGGATTTGGGCGTTGCTGACAATATCTCGCTGAAACCCAACTTTGTAGTACCCGTTTATCCCGTCGTTTCCATGCAGGACAGCATTGCACATCAGCGTTCGCGCCGCAACTTGCTCACCCGACACTACAACGAAGGGCAACAAACCCATTTCTCCATGGAGTTGAGCATCCCCAAAGATATGCCGCCCGTATTTCTGGTCACCGCCAAGGATGACCCCGTGGTGATGTATCAAAACAGTGTGGTCTTGGATCAAGCGCTAACCCAAGCGGGCATCAAACATCGCTTTATGCTTTACAACACCGGCGGTCACGGCTACGGCCTTAGCGAAACCATAGCTCCCGAAGCTGGACAGTGGAAATATGAGTTTATTAAGTGGGTGAAAACAATTAACAATTAATAATTTACAATTAATAATTGATAATTCGGAAGCATGATATCGGAAATTGAATTTCAGCCCAAAGAGGTCATCAAAAAGTACCAAGAAGAGCGTTTACGGCAGATGCTGAGCTATTTGCACGACCATTCGCCTTATTATCAGAGACTTTTTGCTGAAAATCACATCAACATATCCTCTATCAAGACATTAGAAGATTTACAGCAGATACCTTTCACCGAAAAGAAGGATTTGCAACTGCACAACATGGAGTTCCTATGCGTACCCCGTGAAAAAGTGATTGACTATATCACTACGTCAGGCACACTCGGAGACCCCGTCACGTTTGCATGCACCGACGCCGACCTGGAAAGACTCGCGTACAACGAAGCGCTGTCGTTTGCCTGCGCTGGACTGAAGCCGGGCAATGTGCTGCAGTTGATGACCACCATGGACAAACGCTTTATGGCCGGGTTGGCCTACTTTTTGGGATTGCGCAAATTGGGCGTAGGCGTCATCCGCGTTGGCAATGGCATCCCCGAACTACAGTGGGATACGATTCAGCGCATACAACCTGACACCGTGATGTGCATTCCATCATTCATCTTAAAATTGATAGAATACGCTGAAAATCATAATATTGACTACAAAAAATCAAGCATCAAGCGCATCATAGGCATTGGCGAAGGGCTGCGCGACCAGAATTTCAACCTGAATGCACTGGGACAGCAGATTAAGGACAAATGGGATGTGGAATTATATGCCACCTACTCTTCCACCGAGATGAGCACCACTTTCCCCGAATGCCAGTATGCTTGCGGCGGGCACCATCATCCCGAACTTATTATCGTTGAGATTATTGGCGAAGATGACAAGCCTGTTTCCGAAGGCGAAGTTGGAGAGGTAGTCATCACCACCTTAGGCGTGGAAGGCATGCCGCTGTTGCGTTTCCGCACGGGCGATATGGCCAGCATCCACACTGAGCCTTGCCGATGCGGTCGCCACTCCTTCCGTATCAGCCCGATTGTTGGACGCAAGAACCACATGATCAAGTACAAAGGCACCACCCTTTACCCGCCTGCCATCTCCGATGTACTCAACAATACGCATTATATTGAGAATTACTACATTACACTCAGCAGCAACGAAACCACCGAAACCGATGAAGTTAGCATTACCGTGGGTGTAAAAGAAGATACAGACTTTGATGTCACCAAAGATTTGAAGGACCGCTTCCGCGCCAAAATTCGCGTAGCCCCCGACATCATCATCGACACCATCGAGAATGTACGCAAGAAGAACTTTCCTGCTATGAGCCGCAAGCCGGTCACTTTCTTCGACTTACGCAAAAAGCACTAATATGGCACCATTTGAGAATACCAGACCCTATAACGATGACGAGATACCTGCAGCCGCTGCCCGAGTGGCCGACAATCCGTTTTTCGACAATATAGTCCACTATCTTTTCCCGCTTCAGAATCCGGCAAAAATCCGGCAGAACTTTCTTAAGCTCAAAACTGTCAAAGAGTTCCAGCAGAAATACATGTTGCATGCCATCAACAGTATCATTGCCCAAACGAGCAGCGGACTGGATAGTGACGGTTTCGAGCAACTGGACAAAAATCGCAACTATATGTTCGTGGCCAACCACCGCGACATATTGCTGGATGCCGCCCTTTTGCAAGTACTATTGGACCATCATAACATGGACACCAGTGAAATAACCTTCGGCGACAATCTTATGCAAGGGAGTCTTGTTATTGACATTGGCAAAATGAACAAGATGTTCCGCATTGTACGCGGCGGTTCCGTTCACGACTTCTACCGTAACTCGCTGGAAGTATCTTCTTATATGCGCTATGCTCTGCTGGAGAAGAAACAATCGGTATGGATTGCCCAACGCAACGGCCGTACCAAGGACGGCAACGACCGCACAGCCATTGCCGTATTGAAGATGTTTTCGATCAGCAGCAGCGCCCCATTCGTCAACAATTTGGGAGAACTGAACATCACGCCTGTTGCCACTTCTTACGAATACGAGCCATGCGACTTCCTTAAGACTCAGGAATTATATATTTCTCAATATCAAAGATATATAAAAGAACCTGGCGAAGACCTGAATAGCATTATCAAAGGCATCAAACAAGCCAAGGGCGGCATCAGCGTCGTTGTCACCCCAACCATTACGACTGAAGAGTTGCAATATTGCGACACCTTTGACAAGAACGAGAAATTTGCCCGATTAGCCAAAATCATTGACGACAGGATTTACTCGCATTATAAACTATGGAAAACCAACTACATAGCTTACGATCTCCTGAATAACACAGATAGATTTACGAAGTTTTACACTCCTGACGAAAAAAATGATTTTGAAACCTATCTACAAAACGGCATACGCTCGCTAATTGGTGAAAAAGAAGAATTAAAGAATTTATTTTTAGGCATTTACGCCCATCCTGTTAATAATATACTATCCATTTAAAAATCTAAACATTCATGAAGATAGCCCTTTTTTCCGCTGTTCCCGAAGAAGCTGGTCCCTTAGCTAATTTGACAAACAATACAGGTATCGGTCGCGAAAATGCCACGCGTAGCATCATCGAATTTATCGAACGCCATAAGGATGAGCAGTTTACCATCCTCAATATAGGCACGGTAGGCTCTCACGACAAGCCCGTGGGCACGATTCTGAGCATCCGCGAGATCTTCTCAGCAGGCGAACCCTTCAATGAAAAAAGGATGTTGCCTTCTTATTTCAACCTGCACATCGACAAGAATATAGAAACTGCCACCCTATACTCTTCCGACAGTTTCGTATCGCCAGAAGTCTTTACAGAAAAATATTTGGAGACGGTAAAACAGAAAGCCGACTGCTTCGACATGGAATCTTCGGCGGTCTTCACAATTGCCCAAACTTACGGCATTCCTTTTATCTCGTACAAGATTGTCTCCGACAACCTGGATGTGGACATTGAGGAGTGGAAAATGCGCGTACACACGCTCTCGCTCGCCTTGGCAGCACATGTACAACTCATTCTCGATGAGCTTAAACAGACCGAAGAAATAGAATTCTTACAATAAGTCGCTTCCTAACGGATTCTCATCCGCATTATCAGTCGTGGAAGTGGCGACAGCGTCATCTTTCCAAAAATCTGCATTTGCAATACCCAACTCTTCGGGATTGAAAACGGGCTCTTTACCTTCCTTCTGCTGCTTTTCGTACGAACGAAGTGCCTTGAGGGCCTTCGGACTTAGTAACAATATGGCTATCAGGTTTATCCATGCCATCGCCCCTACTCCAATATCGCCCAAATCCCAAGCGGCCTTGGCCTCTTTGATCGAGCCGTAGAGCACTGCCACCAACACGCATATGCGCAGAATCCAAATGACGATGTGCTCTTTCCTGCCTTTGCCAAAGAGATAGACAATACTTGTTTCGGCGTAATAATAATAAGCCATAATGGTGGTAAAAGCGAAGAAAGTCAACGCCACGGCCACCACAATATTGGCGACGGAGGTGCCCAGCAGCGTGCCGAGAGCGGCCGAAGTGTACGACACATCCGGGGCTCCCAATCCGTAGGCGGAAGTGTACAACATCTCGCCCGTGGCGGCATCCATCACATTGTAGGTTTTGGTAGCCAGAATCATCACGGCGGTGGCGGTGCAGACGAGCAGTGTGTCAACATAGACCGAAAAAGCCTGCACAAGTCCTTGTTTGACAGGATGCGACACCTTGGCGGCGGCTGCCACAATGGGGCCAGTCCCTTGACCAGCTTCGTTGGAATAGATGCCACGTTTCACGCCCCAAGCGATGGTGCTGCCGATGATGCCGCCAAACAGTTCGTGAACCCCCATAGCGCCCTGTATCATCTCCTTCAACACGGTGGGGATGGCGGGAGCGTTGCAGATGAGCACAATAATAGATAACAACACATAGACAACAGCCATAATTGGAGCCACAAACTGCGCCACTTGGGCAATACGTGTAACGCCACCAATGATGACCAATCCCAGCACCACAGCAATGACAATTCCGACATACATGGGACTGATATGTAGTGTATTAGCAAAGGCGATAGCAATGCCATTACTTTGCACCGGCGGCAAGAGCAGTCCACAAGCCACAAGCGAACAAACGGCGAAAAGAATAGCTAACCATTTGCATTTCAACCCCTTCTCGATATAATATGAAGGGCCGCCACGATATTGTCCCAAGTGATGTTCTTTATATATCTGTGCTAACGTGGCTTCCACAAATGCCGAGCCTGCACCAAAGAAGGCAATAATCCACATCCAGACGATGGCGCCAGGACCGCCATAGCCGATAGCCGTAGCCACACCGACAATATTGCCCGTGCCCACACGCCCTGACAAAGCAATGGCGAAAGCCTGAAACGAAGAGATGCCTGTTTTGCCACGGTGACTCTTAGGCAGCAGCAGGCGCAACATCTCTCCAAAGCGACGGATCTGCACGAAGCGCGTGCGGAAGGAAAAATAGAGCGCTGCCAACAAACAAAGCCCCACCAATGGCGGACTCCACACCCATCCTGAAACGGTAGAAGTGATCTGTTCGATAGAAAGGGACATTGTTAAATTGAAAATTGAAAATTGAAAGTTAAAAGTGAGAAGTGAATAGTATTATTAATTTAAGAAGTATAAAAAGTGTTATGTAGTTATAGAGTACAAAATTACGATTTTGCTTTCAAATACACAAGGTTATTTTAAACTCAAACTAAAAATTCATTAACTTTGCTACCTAAATATTCATAAGAAGATGAAAACTGAAGATTATCAAAACCGCATTACGCCACAATTTGTAAAAACGTTGGCCGACAATGAGATTTTTGTTTTCGGCAGCAACTTGGCTGGCATGCATGGCGGTGGCGCCGCCCGTATTGCCCTCAATCAATTCGGTGCCATCTGGGGACAAGGCGTGGGTTTGCAAGGCAAAAGTTACGCCATACCCACTATGCATGGCGGCGTGAACCTCATCCAACCCTACGTAGATGAATTCATCATCTTTGCCGAGGAACATCCCGAAATGCATTTTCTCGTCACCCGCATCGGCTGCGGCATTGCTGGATTCACGGATGATGAGATCTCCCCGCTCTTCGAGAAGGCTCACCATGTGGAGAACATCATACTACCCCCGAATTGGTAACAGGTT
>JAEERB010000120.1 GCA_016285615.1 Bacteroidales bacterium | reverse complement strand
GCGGTTTCGTTCAGCTCTTCCCATGAGCGTATCAGCATGTAGCAGAAGGCTTTCTTGTTGTTTCGGCCCACGCGGCCGCGCAGTTGGTGCAGCACATTGAGGGCGAAGTTCTGGGCATCGTTGATAATCATCGTGTTGGCGTTGGTGATATCGAGCCCTGACTCGACGATAGTGGTGGCTACCAGCACGTCATAGTCGCCGTGGATGAAGCCCAGCATGATCTTTTCCAGTTTGTCGCCATCCATCTGCCCGTGGCCGACGGCAATGCGCGCATCGGGCACCAGTCGCTGGATGAGGCCTGCTACTTCGTTGATATTCTGAACTTTGTTGTGAACGACAAACACTTGGCCGCCGCGACTGATTTCGTAGGAAACGGCATCGCGGATGAGTTCTTCATTGAAGACGTGTATCTCGGTTTGGATGGGGTAGCGGTTGGGTGGCGGCGTGGTGATGACGGAGATGTCGCGGGCACCCATGAGCGAGAATTGCAGCGTGCGCGGGATGGGTGTAGCCGACATGGTAAGCGTATCCACATTGACTTTCATCTCGCGCAGTTTCTCTTTGGCTGCTACGCCAAATTTCTGCTCTTCATCTATAATAAGCAAGCCCAAATCTTTGAAAACCACATCTTTACTTAGCAATCTGTGGGTGCCGATGATGATGTCGATTTTGCCATCTTTGAGTCTTTGCAAGCTCTCTTTAATCTGTTTGGAAGTCTTGAAGCGGTTGATATAGTCGATGCTGCAAGGCATGCCGGCAAGTCGTTCCTGGAAGGTGTTGAAATGCTGCAAGGCCAGTACGGTGGTAGGTACGAGCACAGCCACCTGTTTGTTGTCGCATACGGCCTTGAAGGCGGCGCGGATAGCGATTTCAGTCTTGCCGAAGCCGACATCGCCGCAGATGAGGCGGTCCATGGGGCAGTCGGACTCCATGTCGGCTTTCACCTCGTTGGAGGATTTGAGCTGGTCGGGGGTGTCTTCGTAGATAAACGACGCCTCTAACTCGGTCTGCAGGTAGTTGTCGGGTGAGAATGCGAAGCCCTTTTGCGCTTTGCGTTGGGCGTACAGTTTGATGAGATCCACCGCCAGTTCCTTGACACGCCGTTTGGTGCGCTCCTTGACGCGTTCCCATGTGCCCGAGCCGATGCGGTGTAGCGTAGGTGCGGTGCCTTCCTTGCCTACATATTTGGTTATTTTGTGTAACGAGTGGATGCTAATGTACAGAATATCACCGTCTTTGTATGTCAGTTTGATGGCTTCCATCTCCTTGCCGTTGACGGTCACTTTTTCCAAGCCTTGGTAGATGCCAATGCCGTGGTCGATGTGAACCACATAGTCGCCGGGCTGCAGGTCATAGATCTCCTTAAGGGTGAAGGCTTCGCTTTTCTTGTAGCGGTCGCGGATGGCAAAGCGGTGGTATTTCTCAAAGAACTGGTGGTCGGTATAGACGCACAAGTGACCGTTTAAGTCGTTAAACCCCTCGTGCAGTAGGCATTCGCCAGGTGTATAGAGTTGTTCTGGTGTGTAACTGCCAATATGTTGGCGGTTGTATTTGTCGAGCAGGTCAGAGATGATTTCCTTGATACGCTGATGTTGCTGTGGGTTTTCGGAGAGGAAAACATTGCGGCAGCCGTGCTCCGTATGGTCAATCCATTCCGCCAATAGCATGTCAAAGCTCTTGCCAAAATGGTTTTGCTGCTTGATGCCGAAGTCGAGCGACAGGTCGTAATGGTCAAGTGTGGTGGCTTCCAGCTCTATGAGCGTGTGTCCCGTGATGCCCGAAAGGAAATCCTTACCTTGTATAAATGTCTCTTCAGCAGGAAGTTGCTCTATGGTGGATTCGGTTTCCGCTTTCTCTTTTTCCACTTTGGCGAAGATATTGTCCAACTGGCTTTTCACATCGGCAATGTCTCTAATCCAGAAGAGGGTGCTGTCGTCCAGAAAATCAAAAAAGGAGACCTGTTCTTCTACCATCGTGCCCGATGAGGTAGCTGGCATAATGTGCAGATTGTCAATCTCTTTGACCGATAACTGGGTGGTGGTGTCAAAGAGGCGGATAGAGGCCACTTTGTCGCCTTCCAGTTCTATGCGGAAGGGATATTCTTCGGAGAAGGAGAAGACATCAAAGATACCGCCACGCCAGGCAAATTGCCCCGGCTCGAAGACGAAGTCTTCTTGTTGGTATTGGTAAGCGTAAAGAAATTCAAGAAAAATGTCGATGGGCAGTGTTTCTCCAAGTTTGATATTGAACGAGTTAGTCTTGAGGTAACGCGATGACACCAGCTTTTCTGATAGGGCGTCGGGATAGCTGATGATGACAAACTTGTCGTCGCGAGTCACCAATTTGTTGATAATCTCGGAGCGCAGCTTGATGTTGGCGTTGTCGGTCTCGTCGGTTTTGTGGGTACGGCGGTAGGATGACGGGAAGTAGTGTACTCGCTTGTCGACCAGTTCTTTATCGTGGTCGCCGAGTAGTTTTTCCAAGTCGTGGTAAAGAAAAGCTGCTGACTCGCGGTCGGGGAGAATGAAGAGATGGTGGCGTTTGAAATCGGTTATAAGTGGAGCGGCCAACAGCGACAGCGAAGAGCCGGCCAAGCCGCTTAGTGAAAGTCGCTTAATGCCAGCAGAGGTATCGATAAGTTGTTTTATTTTCTCTTTCTCTTCGGGACAAAAAAGCCCGATCAATTCCCCGTATGTTATCATGTTCTATTCCAGCAGTTTTCGTAAGTCTTTGGGTAGATAGAAGGTGTTGTTCACATCCATATAAACGATGATGGAGGAGAGTTCTATCACTTCTTTTTTCTTCTTTTGACTGATAGTCACATAGTTAGTGTAACTTTCAGCGGTGAGTGTTTTGCCTTTATATTTGACTGTCAGCAGGGCGGTTTTATCTTCGCGAGGCTCAATGGTGTAGGGCATATCGTGGAACACCTCTTGATGTTTGGCGAAGATTTTTTCCGTCAGAGAAGGAGTTACCCCCTTCATATTGAGTTGGTTGCATAGATAGTTGTATAGTTCCACGTTGGTGATTACGCCCGACGGCTGTTCTTTGTTGGGGTGATAGCAGCCCAAGAAGACATCCTCGCCTGTGTGTCCTTTGGTGGTGTAGCCGATGTATTCTTTATCGCCAACATTGTTGTAAAGTTGTTTCAAACTGAGCTTTGCATAGTTTTTGTCGGAGTTGTTATTGCCAAGGTTAATACCTCCGTTGCCGTGGTCGGGCACCATGATGACGAGGGTGTGGCCGTCTTTTTTGGCGAAGTCAACTGCCTCTTTTACAGCCTGATCGAAAGCGATGAAGTCGGTGATGTGGCGCACGGCCTCGTTCTTGTGTCCTGCAAAGTCCACTTTACTGCCTTCCACCAGCAGGAAGAAGCCGTTCTCATTTTGTTGTAGAAGCTCTAGTGCTTTGTGCGTCATTTCGGCCAGCGAGGGCATCAATGATGGGTCGCGGTCAATGTCGTAAGGCATGTCCTTGTCACCAAAAAGCGCCCAAGTGCGGGGTGACTGGCTGCGTTTGAAGGCATCCAGGTCATTCAAAATAACATCGTATTGCTTGTCTTTTAGGACATTAATAAGTTCGGGAGTCAAGTACGATACGCCGCCGCCCATTATCACATCCACCTGATTGTGAACCATTTGTTTGGCGATATTCTTCATTTGGGCGCGGTTGTAGGTGTGAGCCATGCAGTCGGCGGGGGTGGCATGAGGAAACTCGCAAGTGACAACAAGTCCTACAGCTTTGTTGTTCAGTATTTTAGCCGCTTCAAACAGGGTGACCAGCGGCTGGTAGGCGCGGGTGGCATCTATCGGTACCAGGTCGTTGTCGGTTTTAGGGGGATAGGTGGCGATATAGCCTTTCTGCGACGGCTGTCCCGTGACGTAGCAGGAGGTGGTGGGCGCCGAGTCGCCGATAGGGGCGTCGGAGCAGAAAGTGGTCACCAGTCCGCAGATGTAGGGGTCGATGTTGAGCGAGCTCTGTGTGGAGTCCATGTATTGCTGGTACCAACGGGCCACGGAAAGCATGGCGGTGGAGGTGCCGTCGGGAACCATCAGGATGAAATTCTTGATTTCGTTCTGGGCAGTGATGGTCAATGACCAAAAAGCAAGGAGTATGGCCCAGCAGATTCGTTTTAGCGATGTTAGTGTCATAACTATTTTATTCTGATTTTTTGTCCTATGCTGATGACATCTGTTTCGCGCAGGTGGTTCAGTTGCAGTATTTTTTCAACGGAAACATTGTACATTCGCGAGATCTTATACAGTGTATCACCTTGTTTAACAATATGATAAGTGCCATCGGAAGTTGTGGTGGCCGTATTATTCGCAGGTTTTGGTGTAGGATTAGAAACACCGGCAGGAGTTGTTACAGACACCATGTTTTCGGGGGTGAGTGTCAGCGTGTCGCCCAGCAGTTTGTGGCTATCTTTATCGATGAACAGCAGCGGGTTGAAAGGCTGGTACATGAAGCGTGTTTCGAAGTGCATAGTGCCGTTCTCACCTTGGCCTCCTGTGCCGATGACCGAGCCGGCTTGGACGGGCTGGTTGGGACAGACGACGACCTCGCTGAGGTGGCTATAGATGGTTTCCAAACCGTTGTAATGCCTGATAATCACTGTTTTACCGTATTGTTCAAATTGTTTGACCAATCGTACCATGCCATCAAAACTGGCAATGACGGGAGCATGGTCGTTGAGTTGGACATCGATGCCGTAATGCAACTTCTTGCCTTTTTTGCCAAAGTCGTTGGTGATGGTTCCCCAGCAGGGAAAGAAAAAGGTTGATTCAGGTTGCGAAACGATGATTTTCAGCTGTTGGTTGTAGAAGGGGATGGTCAGGTTTTCGGGGGCTACAACTTCAGTATTCCATTGGCCGTTGTAGAGGGCAATGGAGGGTGTTCGGTCGATTTCGGGAGCGGTAGCGTATTGACATTCGCCAATAGAAGTGCCTCTGTCGTAATCGAGGGCAATAGATTCGGGTTGCGCAACCGCCTGAGCGAGCGCAAGAAGCATTGTCAGTCCTATGAAAAAGGACATTCCCGAAAGTTTGATATCCTTCTTCGTCATACGATGGCAAAGTTACGGCAAAAAATGGAATGAAGAGAAAATATTATTCGGAAAACAAGGGCTATTTTTATTTTTTCACCAACTTCACTATGCCCAAACATTGTCGGGTGCTGTAAAGTTTCACAAGATAGAGACCTTGCGGGAGCGATGCCACCGAAAAATGGCCGTTTGACGGCGTCTTCACAGCAACTGACTGCCCTTGCAAATTGTAGATTACCACCTTGTCGATTAATGTTCCGGAAGTTTCTATCGATACCTCATCTGTTGCGGGATTGGGATAGAGGATAAAGTGCTCGTTGTCGTACGACGCGATGGAGGTTGGGTCAACGGAGATGCCCAATGTGTCCAAGCCTTCGCGCATTTTGTCCGACGGACCGTAATGCGTGGTGTCTTCCTCATATCTCAAATGATAATGTTTCGAGATGACCCAATTTTCTCCTAAGGTATTGTCGGAATTCAAGTTACGCAAGCGCAGATAATAGCCGTTACCGTCAGCTTCAGAGGGCCATGGCGACTTGTCCATATAAGTTACCTCGTCGATGGTGTTGCCATACGCGTCGGCGAGCACCAGGCGCTGGCTCTTATTGGACAAATTGCGGGTAAATTCGCCGAAGGGCGCTACGCCGTAAACATCTTCAAAGGCTTCGGCATTAGAAGCCAAAAAGAGTTCCTTATGGGGTGGCAGAACCGAATTAATTGGAAATATGTAACTTAAACCTAGCACGGGAAAATAGATGCCCGTCAGGTCCACTGGCTCATTGCTGTTGTTGGTAATTCCGATGAATTCCAAGTCATCCTGGTCGTAACCATTCTTATCCTGCGGGTGGTAATGTATTTTGGAAATCACCAATGGAGGTGTCTCCACCTCTTGTGCGTTGGAATCCATGGGCCATTGTGCTGATATCCAATCGATACGTTTTTTTATCCATACCTTCATCGAATCCAAATCCTTGTAATGGTCTTTGATATGGTAGTACTTTTCATTTTTCCACTTCTCGATTTCGCGTGGCGCCGCTTCTTCCAGCAAGGCTTCATAGCCCGCTATCCTATTCATTATCGACTCGTAATTAAGCACTTGACCTGGCTGTATTAGCTCGTTCCAGCGTTTTACCAATAGGGAGTGGAAGAGCGAATCTTCAAACAGTTGTCCAAAAAATTTCACTTTGTCGCCCGTAAAATTAGGATGGTTATATTGCCAATTTTCAGGTTCGCGGCTTGTGATATCGGTGCGCAAAAACCACACCAGGCCGTAGCTAATATTATGATCCCAAACAGGACCGGCATACAGTTTGCCATTACGCTCTTTGTACAAGAATGTGCTATAACGATAGCCGTCGCCGTTGCCCGTAAACTCTTCCATAATCACATAATCGACAAACGAGGGGATGTCGATATAGGAAGGATAGCCGTCAACAATGGAAGCATTATGCTGTGATGCAGCGGTGTTGAATCCATTCATGTAATCAACGATAGACTGGTGTTGTGCCGCCGTAATTTCTTCGGGTTCAGGTTTTTCGTGATAGAAGTTGCCGCCTGCCAGCTTCCAATGGTAGGGTTCATTGGCATCGTGATGATGGTCGGCCACAACCAAGTGGCCGCCCGAGATGGCCTTTTCATCAGTATCGGTCTCTTTCAGTTTGACGATGTTCACACGATCTTCATCCACTTTGATTTTCTCGGCCAGGAAGTAGAGCCCGATATAAACGTCGTTCAGAAAGACTTCGCAATAGACGCAACGTGAGGCGTAATGCCCCATGTCGCGAAAAAGGTCGTAGGTCAGCACATCGCGCATCAAGGCGGGTTCATAAACATTCCCCTGCAGGCACCAAGAGTGCTCTTTAGGCATTCCCAAAAGCGATACATTAAGATCTTCCGTATCATTCTTCATGGTTTTTATGCCATAATTTTTCTTGTTGCTATATTGTTGAGTGGAGCCTCCGCCGCGGCGTTCAATGCCAATTTTGCCGTTGTAGTTTATGTACTTCGAGCTGTCTACATCGGCTATGCTGGTGCGACTGCCATCCGTATGCCACAACACTATCATTCGCCCAGGCACCTTTGGTTCATCGGGGATGACGTAGGGTTTCCCCGTCGAAGGATTGGTGTCGGTGTAGATCATCACTATGGGTAAATTGCTTGTGAACTCTTGCGCCAGGCACAATAGCGGCATCAAGGTTGCAAACAGAAGTATAATTTTTTT
>JAEERB010000119.1 GCA_016285615.1 Bacteroidales bacterium | reverse complement strand
ATCGTAATGGTCCGCATTAATGAAAAAGTAACCGCCGCGTTGGCAATCAAAGGCCTCGCACATTAAGTGCTCAAAAATCATTCTGTTTTCCATAATAATAACATTTTCTTTCCGCCCCAACTCCCAAAGGGCGAATGTTTTGCTAATGATGCTTTTCTCGCTACCACATAAAAAAAGCGTGGGAGTTCAACTTGTTACTCGTCCCACACTCGGAGGCTCTGGCATGGCCTAGTAGTCAGAAAACGAGCAACGCCGAAGCCCACGCCGATACGTATATGCAATTGCCTTGTATGGCAAAGGATAGTACATATCCCAATGGACGTCTTGGTTGCTTTGTTTGGTTGACTACTATCTTGAAACTGCCAGATTCCCGAGTGTCAATAACAAAGCGTCAAGTAACGCCTTTCCTATATAATAGGCTCTTTTCCCTCATTCCCACCCGAAGGCGGGCTTCGGTCAAAGAACAGTTGCAAAGATACATAAATTTTCAAAACCGTTGTGTGAAAATCTCACTGCTGTGTTGTGTTAAAAAGTTTTAAACAAAGATAGCTTGTAAATTAGATAATTTATTAATTATATGTGCGTTATTAGAAATGTTATTTTGTTAATAAATTCTTATTCAGAAAGGCGGTATTATGTGAATAATCTTGTATTTTTGCGAAGTGAATTAAAGATATGTGCAGATGAAATCAGACAATAAAAACACTTGTAAGCCGCCCATGGCTGCAGAACCAACCCCATCATATTCTGCGGTGCAAAAACAACCAGCAGCTCCAACACTTTCTCCGAAAGAAAGACTCATGAAGGAGACACTCTCTGTTGATGAATATTTTGATGAATTGATTTCTCTCGTTCATCAGGATTATGCAAACCTTTGAGGTGAGAATTACAAATTTGATGATTCACCGGATTTAAATGCCCCGTTAGGGGCAAAAGCTTGGTAGCCAGGGGTAAGGGAGCGTAGCGACTGCTACCCCTGGTTGGGAATGCCATACCGGTTCCCATGCGGCGCGGCCATTCCGTTGAGACGAAGCAATGTCGTTATGCGCCGCAATATGTTGTGGTTGAAGAAACATGGCATTGTTTGAGTGCCAAATAATATATGTTCCCTAAATTTTTGTACATTTGCAAAAATTTTGAAGATGAGCCATTCGCTTTTCCAACAATTCCATTCTGCGACCGTCCTTGTGGTGGGTGACGTGATGATTGACGCCTACCTGCGTGGTAAGGTGACGCGTATTTCACCCGAAGCACCTGTGCCTGTGATGAATGTGCTGAAACGGGAGTATCGCCTCGGTGGTGCTGCCAATGTGGCACTCAACCTGCAGGGCCTTGGCGCTACGGCTGTACTGTGTGCCGTGACGGGCGAGGATGAGAAAAGCCATGTTTTTGGCGACCTGCTCCGTAGCCACGGCCTGACTGATGAAGGCATTATGTCGCTGCCCACGCGCAAGACGACCGTCAAATACCGCGTGTTGGGCAACAATACACAGATGATGCGTATCGATGAAGAGGACGATGGTCCGCTGTCGGCAGAGGAGTCGGCTCGCTTTTTCGAGCGTGTGCAGCAGCTGATGACGGCCCATCCGGTGGATGCCATTATCTTTGAGGATTACGACAAGGGGTTGATAAACAAAGAGTTGATACAAAACATTGTGGCCTTGGCCGCTACCAAGCATATTCCCGTGACGGTGGATCCCAAGCACCGTAATTTCAAGAATTACGATGGGGTGACTTTGTTCAAACCTAACCTCAAGGAGTTGACGGAGGGTGTTTATGGCGAGTCGCGACATCTGCCTATTGAGGATATCGAACAGTGTATGAAGCAGTTTGCCGAAACTTACCATATCGACTATCTGCTGACGACCTTGTCGGCGGAGGGTGTGGCCGTGTACGATCGCGCCGCCGGCCGCTTCGACACGCAGTCCGCCTTCCGGCGTGAGATTGCCGATGTGTCTGGCGCCGGCGATACTGTCATCGCGGTGGCAACCCTCTGCTTGGTGGCTGGCGTGCCCATCGTGACCGCTGCCCACATCGCCAATCTGGCCGGCGGCCTCGTCTGCGAGTCTGCAGGTGTGGTGCCCATTACGGCCCAACAACTGGAAATGGAAATGCAACGAATTGGTAATTTATAATTTACATTTAATAATTATGGAGTTGTCTTATTTTGCAGTGAAGGTGATATTGCTGATTGTACTGATAGGTTTTCAAATCGGCCTGTGGGGCGTTTTTAAAAAGGCTGGCGTGAAGCCTTGGCTGAGCTTGATTCCCGTCTATAATATGTGGGTGTGGCTGCGCCGTGTGCTCGACCGTCCCTGGTGGTGGATGTTGCTGATTGTCTTCCCCTTCATCGGCGTGTTTATGTTCTATATGATGGTGTGGAAAACCATCCGCCTGTACGGCAAGACCAACTATATCCCGCTGATTTTCGGCACTTTCTTCTTCTTTGCTTATCTTCCCTATATCGGCTTTTCAAAAAAAGAACATTATATCAAGCCCGCCGACCTACCTAAGTTCAAGAAGAGCTCGGCGCGCGAGTGGGGCGATGCCATCATCTTCGCCGTGGCTGCCGCCTACATTATCCGTATGTTCCTGATAGAGTTCTACGCCATCCCGACATCATCCATGGAGAGTTCGCTGATGGTGGGCGACTATCTGGCAGTGAGCAAGTTGCGCTATGGCCCACGCGTGCCGCAAACGCCCATCGCGTTCCCGTTTGTGCATCATACCATGCCCGGAACCAAGTCGCTGAAGGCTTACGTAGAGTGGATAAAATTGCCCTATATGCGTTTCCCCGGTTTAAGCGACATTAAACGCAATGATGTGGTAGTCTTCAACTACCCCGATGGCGATACGGTCATCGTGGAGCGCCAGAGTGAGAGCTACTATGCTATCGTGCGTGAGTTTGAAACGATGCTCAATCCGCGTGCCGACCAGCATGAGCGCGAACGTGTATTTGCTCGCTATGAGCCCGAAATGCTTCAGTATCTGATGAATAAGTATGCTGGTCCCTACTATCAGGGCAAAGGTCGCGATGTGGTATGGAAAGAGTATAAAGTGGTGGCACGACCTGTTGACAAGCGTGAGAACTATGTGAAACGCTGCGTGGCTGTGGCTGGTGATACAATGCAAATAATTGATGCACAGCTTTATATCAACGGCAAACCAGCGGTTAATCCCGACAGAATGCAGTATGCCTACTTTGTCATCGATTCGACAGGTCTGGGTATTCCTGCTAAAAAGCGCCAAAAGCTGGATATCAACGAAGGTGACATCCAAAAAGTGGATCAGTTCACTTCGTGCTATTGTTTGAATAAGTACCAATGCGCCGAGATCGAAAAAATGGGGAAGTATGTGATGGCTCTGAACGACAAGCCAGGTGCATACGATGCTGTCATCTTCCCGCACGATGCCCGCTATGCATGGAATAAGGATAATTTTGGCCCGCTGGTAATTCCTCAAAAAGGTGTTACAGTTGCCCTAAACGACTCGACCATAGTGTTATACGACAAGATTATTCGCAATTACGAACGGAATACACTTGAGGTTCGCGATGGTAAGGTGTTTGTCAATGGCAAGGAAACAAAAGAATACACCTTCAAGCAGAACTACTATTTCATGATGGGCGACAATCGCCACAATTCCGCCGACTCGCGTTTCTGGGGCTTTGTTCCCGAAGATCATATCGTTGGTAAGCCCGTCTTCGTATGGCTTTCGTTAGATAAGTACAAAACGTTGGGAGAGGGAAAGATACGTTGGAATAGGATGTTTAAAACGGTGAAAAACCACTAAAGACAATTTATAATTTACAATTTACAATTAATATAACTTTATAACTTAGTAATACTTAACTCCTTAGTTCCTTAACTTCTTAACTCTTCACTTCTCACTTCGATAATTCAACAATCACAAATTCAACATAATATGAATTCAACACTGAAAAGAATCCTTTGCATCTCATTGGTCCTGACGCTCTGCTGCTCAGTTTCTTTCGCGCAGAAAAACAATCCCGTGGCACCTGCCAAGCAGCCTATCGATTATGTGAATACCATCATCGGTACCAACGGTATGGGGCACACTTTTCCTGGTGCCTGTGTGCCGTTCGGCTTTGTGCAAATCAGTCCCGATACGGACACTATTCCCCACAATATCAAGGGTGAATACCAACCGCGTGCGTACGAGTATTGCGCTGGCTATCAGCATAAAGACAATACCATTGTAGGTTTCAGCCATACCCACTTCAATGGCACTGGCCATTCCGATATGGGTGATGTTTTAGTGATGCCTTATACTGGCAAGGCAAAGTTGAATCCTGGTACCGCCGCCAATCCCGATGCTGGCTATCGCTCGCGATTCAGCCACGAGACTGAGATTAGCAAGCCCGGCTATTACGAGGTGCGCCTCAGCGATGACAATATCCTTTGTCGTTTTACCGCTACGCCTCACTGCGGCATCCACCAATACACCTATCCCGAGAAAACGACTCCGAAGGTCATCATCGATTTGAATCATGCCATCTATAATTATGACGGTAAAGTGCTGTGGGCCAATATGCGCGTAGAGGATGAATACACCGTGAGCGGCTATCGTATCACCAGCGGATGGGCTCGCGAAAATTATGTCTATTTTGTCATCCATTTTAACCGCCCCATTACCAATTACGGCTATGAGGATAAGGCGCCCATCGACTACAAAGGCTTCTGGAAGAATCATTTCGATGTGAATCATAATTTTCCGGAAATGGCTGGCCGCAAGATTGTTTCGTGGTTTGAGTTTGCCGGGGATGATGCCGAGGCTCCCGTACTTGAAATGCGCGTGGCTTTGTCGGCCGTGAGCACCGAAGGAGCGCTGAAGAACCTCGAGACCGAACTGCTGCAACGCTATGTCATCGAGCAAAGCGATAAAACCCGCGAGTTGACGCACCGCCTTTCGTTTGACGAATTGTGCAAGATGGCGGCTGATAGCTGGAATAAAGAACTGTCTGTGATTGAAGCGCAAGGCAATGATGACCAAATGGCCATGCTCTATACCTCGCTCTATCACACGATGATCAATCCCTCTATCTATATGGATGTGGACGGTCGCTACCGCGGCATCGACCATCAGATTCATCAGATTCCCGGTGAGACGGTGGACGGCGTATATTTCAAGCCCGAATTCACCAACTATACAGTATTCTCATTATGGGATACTTACCGCGCTTTTCATCCGCTGATGAACATCATCAAGCAGCAACGCAATACCGATATGGTGAAGTCGATGTTGGCACATTATAGTCAGAGTGTTCATCATGCGCTGCCCGTATGGTCGCACGCCGGTAACGAAAACTGGTGTATGATTGGCTATCACGCCGTGTCGGTACTCGCCGATGCCATTGCCAAAGGTTTGGATATTGATAAGGATGCTGCTTTGATGGCCATGATAAGTAGCTCTAATGTAGATTATTACGATAACATTGGTGTCTATAAGAAACGTGGCTTCGTTCCCATCGAGAATACCAAAAACGCCGCTTCGGTAACGCTGGAGTATGCCTACGACGATTGGACCATTTACCATACGGCTCAGTTGTTGGGCAAAGACGATGTGGCCAAAGAGTATTACAAGCGTGCCCTCTATTACAAGAATGTTTTTGACACCGACTTGGGCTATGCACGTCCTCGCGACCTGAACGGCAACTGGAAGAAGAACTTCAGTTTGCTGGCTACCGCTAACGCTGGCTTTATTGAAGGTAACTCTTTAAATTACTCGTTCTATGTTCCTCATAACGTGAATGATTTGATTAAGCTGATGGGTGGTGACAAGCGCTTCATCGCCAAGATGGATTCGCTCTTTACAATGCACCTGCCTGCCGAGTTCTTCGCTGAGACCGAAGACGTAACCGAAGAAGGTCTGCTGGGCGGCTATATCCATGGTAACGAGCCGAGTCACCATATCCCGTACCTCTACAACTGGACTTCCCAGCCTTGGAAAACGCAGTACTGGGTGCGTGAGATTATGAACAAGATGTATCGCAACAACATCGATGGCTTGTGTGGCAACGACGACTGCGGTCAGATGTCGGCATGGTATGTGCTGTCGGCTATGGGCTTCTATGCCGTTTGTCCCGGTACCGACCAATACAGCCTGGCCGCTCCCTCTCTGCCTTACATGAAGATTAATCTGGAGAATGGCAAGACTTTTGTCATCAAGGCCAATAACGTGAGCGATAAGAACCGCTATGTGAAGTCGGTAACGCTGAACGGCAAGCCGTATAACAAGCTCTATATCACGCAACAGGATATTATGAACGGCGGTGAGATTATTTTCCAAATGACTTCCAAACCTGCTAAGGAACGCAAGTTTACGGCAGAGGAGAGAGGTTATTCGATGTTTTAAAGAAGAAGATTAGAATGGAGAAAGTTTTGATGTTGGAACCCCACATTGCTGTGGGTGTTTATGGTAGGAATAACTGCAACCTTGATTTGTTGACGAATATCTACCCCAAGCTGAAGCTGACAGCCCGTGGCAGCGAGCTGAAGATAGTGGGGGAGGATAGCGAAGTGGAGACTTTTGTTAATCGCTTTCAATTGTTAGTGGCTCATTATGAGCATTTTGAAAGACTAACCGAAACGGATATTCTCAACATTACAGCGGCAGAAGACGATACATTTTTCCGTCTGGATCAGAATGCCATGACCAACGATGTGATTCTGCACGGTCGTGAAGGTAAGGTCATCAAGGCGCTGACCCCCAACCAACGTCGGCTGGTCGAGAGTGCCAACCACAACGATATGGTCTTTGCCATTGGCCCTGCAGGTACTGGCAAAACCTACACCGCTGTGGCTTTGGCTGTTAGAGCGCTCAAAAACAAACAGATACGCCGCATTATCCTGACTCGCCCCGCAGTGGAAGCTGGCGAGAACCTCGGCTTTTTGCCTGGCGACCTGCGCGACAAATTGGATCCCTACTTGCAGCCTCTGTATGATGCGCTGCGCGATATGATGCCCATGCAGAAACTGCTGTCGTACCTCGAAGACAAAACCGTTGAGATTGCCCCGCTGGCGTTCATGCGCGGGCGCACGCTCGACAACGCCTATGTCATTTTGGATGAGGCGCAAAATGCCACCGACAGCCAGATAAAGATGTTTCTGACTCGTATGGGCAAGAATGCCAAGTTCTTCATTACGGGCGATATAACACAAGTGGATTTGCCACGTCGCCAGCAATCGGGACTGATTTTGGCCACCAAAATCCTGAAGGATGTCAAGGGCATCGACTTTATCTACCTTGATAATGCTGATGTGGTGCGCCACCATTTGGTTACCAAAATCATCAAATGCTACGAGCAGTGGGAAA
>JAEERB010000010.1 GCA_016285615.1 Bacteroidales bacterium | reverse complement strand
CTGGAATTTTAAACATCAATAAAAACGGTAACGCTGCGATGATATTAATAGCGCAACAAATAAGAGTTACAAACACATCTCTGAAAAATGCATACCACGGCAATTTTAAAATGCGGGCCACGTATGGGAGAATTACAACAAATTGCCTGATTAAGGATAGAATTGCGCTTACACCTGCTATAAAAAAGACTCCATATTGCGGCCATTTCTTTAAACAAAAATATACTATCAACACATTCAAAATACCGTTAATCACAAAAGAAATGGAATTCACTTTCAACTTATTGGATGCTGTGAATACATTGTACAAAGTCTGTGTTCCAGCCACTGGAATAAATGGTAAAAGAGCCAAAAATGAAAGACAGGTAAGTGTTTGAGCATCTAATGTGGGTTGCCACAAAGAATAGAACTCATATCCAAAACAACAAAAAGTGATAATTGGTATGGAAACCACCACACTTGAAATCTTCATACTCACTCTTAATTCTCTCAATATCTGATCCCTATCCGCTTTCGCCCAAGTCTGAATAATGGACGGGGCAAAATTTGTGTTCACCGTACTGGCCAATTGAATAATTGCAGATGGCATAGTTTTTGAGACGGCAAGAACACCCATCATAAAAGGGTTAACAAACAAGTTGGCAAACAATAAATCAAGCCCCGTATTGAGCATGTGACCACATTGGTTAACCGTATTCCATATTCCCGAAAGAAACAGATCCTTAACCGATTTCCATGAAAAATAGCCACGAATGAAATGTATTTCGGGGAGCAGTTTGTGATGCAGATGCATGTATATCGGCAATAAAACAAGGGAGAGAGAGGCACCCACCAAAGATATATAGAAAATCTTTACTGGGAAAACCGAAAACACTACCAAAAGCAGGATGGCATTTAATATCGTACTTATAGCGTTCAGAAGATTTCTATAATAAACCGAATTCGTCACAACCATCGCTATGGTAAACAGCGATACGACCAGACTAATGAAGAAATTGAGGAAAACGCAAGCAAATAAAAGTTTCACATCCAGCACCTCTGCGTTCTCAATCACAATAAGATTAGGCAAATCCCATACAACATATATGGCAAGAGGAAGAAAGAGAGCTATCATCAACACATTAAGGACACAAAGCGTAGAATAATAACCTCGGGACTTTTCAATTTCACCTTGATGATAGGACACCGAGACAAAACGAGCCCCCATCGAATTAAACGCCACGGTGACCAAGGAAGCATACATTACAAAATTCGTTGCCAGCTGAGAAAAACCGTTCGCCTCAGCGCCCAGATGCTTCACAATAAATGGTGACAAGAAAAAGCTAACTGCGAAAGCAACTACAGTTGTCACTAATCCCGTAACCAAATTAAATGCCGTTTGTATTTTATTGTTTTGAAGATTCATCATCTTCGCAGCGTATTTTTAAACGTTTTTTCCAAAATGAAGAGTGTGGCAAATATAGCAATAAAAAACTTCTATACACACCGAACGGTATCCATTTTGTCTCTCGAAAGTATTTGGGCCTTGTTTTTCGGGGCAGGTGTTCAGCCGTAAAGTAGGATGGAAATACAACAATTCAAATCTACTAGACAATCCATGAGACCGACAAGAGGAGATATGGACAAGCGAAGGATTAAACCACGGTTTTCGCATGATGAACTTATATTCATTAGTTTTTTGTATTTTTGCTTGTTTGTATTATTACTATTGATACTCTCCCTATGCCCGACCACACATCTAATAAACTAATTGCCAAGAATACTGTTCTCTTGTATTTTAGAACACTGCTCATATTGTTTGTTTCTATTTATACAAGCAGGGTCGTATTAAACACTTTGGGCGTTGAGGACTATGGAATATATCAGGCCGTTGGTGGAGTAATTGCTATGTTTACAGTCATTTCTGGGGCTCTTTCAAGTGCTATAAGCAGATTTATCACTTTTGAACTCGGACATGGAGATAAAGAAAAACTTCAAAGGATTTTTTCTACAAGTATTAATATTCAATTACTTATCTCTTTCATCATAATTATTTTGGCAGAATCTATTGGAATATGGTTTCTGAATTGTAAAATGAACATTCCTCCAGAGAGATTAGTGGCAGCCAACTGGGTGTTCCAATGCTCTCTCTTAGTATTTGTCATCGGATTACTAAGCACTCCATATAACGCCTGTATCATCGCCCATGAGCACATGCATGCTTTTGCCTACATTAGCATATTAGAAGCTGTATTAAAATTGGTAATTGTATATCTGCTGCTCATTTCTTCTTACGACAAGTTAATCTCTTATGCCATATTATTAGTGATTGTATCTCTTATCATTCGTATTTTATATGGCTTATATTGCAAACGGCATTTTGAAGAAGCTACTTATCACTTTATAAATGACAAAAGCATTTTTAAAGAAATGGCTCAATTTTCTGGATGGAGTTTTCTCACAAACGCTTCTTATGTATTCAACACACAGGGCATTACCATTCTCGCTAATATGTTCTTTGGAGTCGCCGTTAATGCAGCAAGAGGACTTGCAACTCAGGTTGATGCTGCTGTACTACAGTTTATTAACAACTTTTCAATAGCCCTTAATCCGCAGATAACTAAATCGTACGCGGCCAACGATCACGAACGCACCTTTTATCTGATATGCAAAGGGGCAAAGTTCTCGTTTTATTTATTATTGCTATTCATGCTACCATTGATTTTTGAAACAGATATCATATTGCAAATATGGTTGAAAAATGTTCCCGAACATACTTCAATCTTCGTCAAATTGGCTTTAATAGCTTCTATTGCTACTGTCATTGGTAACACCGGATATACTGCATGTGCCGCAACTGGCAACTTGAAAAAATATGTCTTAGTTCTTAGTTCTATTGGCGTACTTGCTTTTGTTGGTACATGGATTGCCTATGCCCTTGGATGCTCACCTGAAAGCACCTATATTGTCTTTGCCATTGTCTATTTTGTCATAGATATTGTTCGATTATATCTTATGAAACAATTAATTGACTTTCCACCCAAACTTTTTTATAAAGAAGTTTTACTCCCTATTTTCTTGGTTTCCTGTGCTTCTATCATTTGTCCTTTTTTAATTGTTTATTTCTTGCCCACCAGCATTTATCGACTAATTATTTCTATCTTTGTTTGTTTGATTTCTTCATGCATAAGTATTTATTTCTTAGGTTTAACCCACGGCGAAAAACTTTTTATAACTCATAAAATTTTAAAACGATGAAGATTTTAATACTAGGTGGAACTGGTGCTATGGGAATACATTTGACTCATATTTTGAGCCAAAGAAATGATAGTATTTATATAACTTCTCGACAAAATCTCACTTCGTTTGGTAATGTTCATTACCTACTAGGCAACGCCCACAATCTTACTTTCATTAAACAGATCCTTGCCTCTTCATGGGATGCCATTATTGACTTTATGATTTATTCAACTGAAGAGTTCAAGGAAAGATATGATTTATTTCTCAATGCCACTCCTCAATATGTTTTCCTGAGTTCTGCAAGAGTTTATGCTAATGACACTTCGCCTATTACAGATAAATCCGCTCGCCTTTTAGACACATGTCAAGACACTGCCTTCCTGCAAACAGATGAATATGCTTTACGCAAAGCCCGTGAAGAGAATTTGCTACTGTATAGCGGCAAAAAAAACTATACGATTATCAGACCGTATATCACTTATAGTGAAATCCGATTACAATTAGGTATTTATGAGAAAGAAAAATGGTTGTATCGAGCCTTGCATGGCAGAACCATTGTTTTCTCTTCTGACATAGCCCAACATATAACCACGCTCTCTTATGGGTACGATGTATCAGCCTGCCTTGCCCAACTCATTGGCAACCCGTCTGCAATAGGAGAAACTTATACAATCACTACATCTGAAAGCATCAGATGGAAGGATGTGTTAAACATCTATTTATCCGAAATAGAAAAACTAACCGGTCGAAAGCCCAAGGTAAAATTCATTGAAGAACCACTTGAATACAAAATGCCGGATTCAAAATATGTTATTAAATACGACCGACGTTTTGACAGAAGCTTTAATAACGAAAAAATAACATCCATCTGTAATGATTTTGTTTTTACAAAAACTGAAGATGGTCTTAGAAAATGTATTGCCGACTTTATCGCTCATCCTTCTTTTCATCCAATTAATTTCCTATACGAAGCTAAACACGATCGCATTACACACGAAATCACTTCATTAAAAGAAATCACTGGGTTTAAACCTAAAGTATCTTATTTGTTGTGTAGATTTACTCCTTACTTTGAAATCAAAACCTTCATAAAAACCAAGTTTTTTCATGGAAAATAAATTTTATTCTGCCGAAAAGAATGTTCAGATCCTAATTGCTTTACTCAAAGCAAACAACATTAGATATATTATCGCATCTCCAGGAACAACCAATATTTCATTTGTTGGTTCTGTTCAACAAGACTCGTTTTTCACATTATTTTCTGCTCCCGATGAACGTTCTGCCGCCTATATCGCTTGTGGACTTGCAGCTGAGAGCAATGAAGTTGTAGCTCTTTCATGTACAGGCGCCACAGCCTCGCGGAACTATTTGCCAGGTTTAACAGAAGCTTATTATAGAAAGTTGCCCGTATTAGCCATTACCTCTTCCCAAGATACCAAAATCGCAGGTCATTTAAGTGCGCAATTTATAGATCGTTCACAACATCCGTCTGATACAGTAAAATACAGCATTCAACTTCCATTAATACAATCCGATGAAGAGGAATGGAGTTGTATCATAAAAGTTAACCAAGCTTTATCTGAGTTATGGCGGAATGGCGGGGGCCCTGTTCATATTAATCTGATGACTCGTTACTCCAAAGATTTTTCAGTCAAAGAACTTCCTTCTGTGAGATGCATTAAACGCTATACATCTTTTGACAATTATTCAGAAGTGAAAAAAGAAAAAATAGCTATATTTATTGGTAGTCATCACCGCTTTACCTCACAACAAACTAAAATTATAGATTCTTTCTGTGAAGCCAACAATGCTGTGGTATTTTGCGACCACTCCAGTGGCTATTATGGTGAATATAAAGTTTTATATGCTCTATCAGCTTGTCAAAACATTCTTGATAGCAACTTGTCTCCAGATTTATTAATTCACATAGGAGAAATTTCAGGTGATTACTACACTATCGGCAGATTACGCGGTTCAAAAGAAGTTTGGCGAGTCAATCCAGATGGAGAGATGAGGGATCTTTTTCATAAATTGACAGCAACATTTGAAATGTCTGAAGAAGTATTTTTTAATCATTTCACCGAACACCCCATTGGTCATTCTGGTAATCAATACTTGAGTTCCTGTTTACAAAGACTAGAACAAATCAGACAAAAAATCGACCTTGAAAAATTACCCTTTTCCAACATTTGGATTGCCTCAATATTATCCCCACAACTCCCATCATATAGTTCTATTCATTTGGGCATCTTAAATACTTTGAGATCGTGGAATTTCTTTGGATTACCCCAGAATGTCTATTCAAACGTAAATGTGGGAGGCTTTGGAATAGACGGAGGTGTTTCTTCACTAATAGGCGCATCATTAGCAAACCCTGAAAAATTATTTTTTGGAATTATTGGGGATTTGGCTTTCTTTTATGATTTGAATGTTTTAGGGAATAGGCATATTGGAAATAATGTTAGAATCTTGCTTATTAACAATGGCATAGGAACCGAATTCAAAAACTATAATCATCCTGCATATGCTTTTGAAGAAACCGCAAATTTATTTATGGCCGCAGGAGGACACTACGGTCAACAATCTCATGAACTTATCAAACATTATGCGCAAGATTTGGGATTTGAATATTTATCAGCCGATAGCAAAGAAGATTTCTTAAATGCTCTCAATACTTTTATTTCTCCTCAAAAAAAAGCAAAGTCTATTATATTTGAAATCTTTACAAAGGATTCAGATGAAAGTGATGCCCTGAAAATAATTCATTCTATAGAAGAAGAAAATTCAAGCGAAATAAAAAAACTTATTAAAACTGGCGTGAAGAAAGTTATTGGTGAAGATAAATTTCGGACAATCATTACAAAAATAAAAAAATAGAATATTAGATTTACTATATGAAAATCGGTGTAATTACATGTTGGAATTCATTAGAGAATTATGGCCAAGTGCTCCAAGGCTTTGCCTTGCAACAGGTTCTAAAGACTATGGGACACGAACCATACATAATCCGATATGGAAGTAAAGAATCTATTTATTACAAATGCTTTTCCAGGAAATCCTTAATGTATAAGCTTATTGGTATATGGAAACGCTTCAAACATCCAACAGAATATAAAAAGTTGAAGAAGATATATGAAACTGATTTGATTCGTAATTTTTCTAATTTTAAAAAACACAACATAAACTATTCAGACCAACAATATTGGACATACTCTCAACTTGCTGACAATCCACCCGAAGCAGATGTCTATATCACTGGTAGCGATCAGGTTTGGTCGTATTCCCCTCAACACCCCTATTTTCAATCTGGCTTTTTAACCTTCGCTCCTCAATCTACCCATAAGGTGTCTTATGCAGCTAGTTTTGGCCCCAACATATACTTTAATGACAATCTCTCAGAACTGACCAATCTTCTAAAGCCGTTCAAAGCCATTTCTGTTCGAGAGCAATCAGGAGTAGAACTTTGTCATAACGCCGGAATGGTAGCTCAGTGGGTTCTCGATCCTACATTTTTATTATCTAAAGAAACCTACGAACACTTCATTCGCCCAAAAGCCAAACACGAACACCCCTACGCATTTTTATACTCAATTAACACTAAAAAGGCGGAAGACATTCGTTTTTCGGAACTTAGAGAGAAATTAGAGAATGACCAACTCCCGTTAATCATTACGCCTGCAGGTGGTTATTACCAATCTCTTGAAATATATCCTGAAGGCATTTATGATTATGCTTCTATAGAAGATTGGTTAACTAATATTTTCTATGCAAATTATGTTATAACCACTTCATTCCACGGCGTGGCTTTTTGTATCATTATGCATAAAAACTTTGTATTCATTCCCCTTAACGATAAACACAAAAAGGGAAATGACCGTGTAACACAACTATTATCCTATCTTGGTATTGAAAAACACATCTTAACAAATTCATACGAAGAAGCACTTTCTTCTCCGATTCAATGGAACGATGTAGATAGTAAGTTAAATTCTTTGAAAAGCACATCCATCTTGTTTATTTCAAACGCTTTATCATAACCCTCATGACCAAGCCCTCCGTTTCTATTATCGTTCCCGTTTATAATGCCGAACCATACTTGCATCGGTGCGTAGAGAGTCTGCTCAAGCAAACTCTGACCGACATCGAGATTCTGCTCATTAACGATGGAAGTACCGACAACTCTGGAACTCTATGCGACGAATATGCCACCAAAGACCCGCGAGTAAAAGTCTTTCACCGCACCAACCACGGTGTTGCCGCTACCCGCCAATTCGGTTTAGAGCTTGTCTCAGGAAAATATGTCATCCATGCCGATCCCGATGACTGGTTGGATTTGGATATGCTGGAAAAAATGTACAAGACGGCCGAAAAGGAAAATGCAGATTTAGTCGTCTGTGATATCAAAATGGAATATGAAAATAAAACAGTTTACTTAAAGCAATATTTTTCATCTTCAGACCCATCGAAAATAGTAATCGAATATATCAACAATCACCATGGCGGTTGCTGGAATAAGTTAATACGAACAAGTTGTATAGAAAAATACCATGTGAATTTTATTCCAGGAGTAAACTTAGGCGAAGACCGCATTTTTCATTTGCGACTTTTACAAAATCCATTAAAAGTAGCCAATTGTCCAAACACATGTTACCATTATGACAAATACAGCAATAGCTCGGCATATACTCATATACACCTTTCGCCTGATTCAGTCTATAAACAGGTCCTTTTTATCCAAAAGCTCTACGAATATTTACCTGTCGGATATAAGGGATATGGCATAGCTATTGTAGAAGGTCCAACAGCCTATATGGCACTGCAAACTAAAGCTTATTCTCCACCAGACTTTTTAAAAGTTTTTTCTCATTTGAATACCATCAAAATTCTCAAGATTCCCGACATGCCTCTCTATATGCGCATAATTGTATGGTCTGCCTTCCATATCAATTATCGTACGGCAGAGTTTTTACTCTCTTTCAAAAAATGGTTTAGGAAAAACATTAAAGGGATTAAAGAATAAAACAACTATTTAAGTAAAACCTAAACACTTACTTTTAATAAAATTAGTTTAATATCATTAGTGAAAACCGATAAAACATGCAAAATACACCTGCCGTTTCCGTTGTTGTTGCCGTTTATAACGCCGAACCGTACCTAAATCGGTGTATGGACAGTCTTCTAAACCAAACACTGGCCGATATCGAAATTCTCCTAATTAATGATGGTAGCACCGACATTTCCGGTACACTATGCGATGAATATGCACAGAAAGACCCAAGAGTAAAGGTTTTTCACCGTACTAATCATGGTTTGTCCGCCACTCGACAATTCGGGTTAGACCATGCTACTGGCACCTACATCACCCACGCCGACCCTGATGACTGGTTGGATTTAGACATGCTGGAAAAGATGTATCAAGCTGCAGAAAAAGAAAAAGCAGATATTGTTTTTTGTGATATAATTTGGGAATACGAAAACTCAAGTAAAAGAATAAAGCAACAACCATCTTCTACAGAATCTTCTCAAGTTTTAGTGGATTTATTTACCTATCTTAACGGAAGTTGCTGTAATAAATTAATAAAGGTTTCATGTATTCAAAAATATCAATTGAAATTTCTTGACACATGGAATTTTGCTGAAGACCGGCTCTTTAGTTTGCGCATGTTACAAAATCCTTTGAAAGTTACATACGCTCAAAATGTCGCTTATCATTACGATCAATACAGTAATTCTTCGTCCATATTTCGACCTAACACAACCGATAGAGTTTACAAACGCGTTTCCTACATCCAACGAATGCGAGAATATCAAACTACAGATAGCATCACCCCCGGTATTGATGCCATTGAAGTTATGACTGCATATTTAGCTATTCGAACTCACGCATATACTCCTGACGAATTTTTCAAAGTTTTTGTCCGTTTATACCATGTCCATATATTCAAACTTCCCAAGTTTGACACACCCTTCCATATGCGTCTCATCGTTTGGACGGCCTTCCATATCAATTACCGAACAGCTGAAAGGTTGATGGCATTTAAACTGTGGTACCGGAGAAAAATTAAGGGGCTTAACAACTAGTTTTTGTAAAAATCGTCAATCAAATGACTAAATTTACGTAAAAATCGTCAATCAAATGACTAAATTTACGTAAAAATCGTCAACGCATATTAATTTTTATTATTTTTGCATGCAAAAATAAAACAAGAATATGCTCATACGAACACTTCAAAAAGAAATAGAAGATCGAATCCAAGCTGGGAAAGTAATGATTTTATACGGGCCTCGGCGAGTTGGGAAAACCGTGCTCATGAAGCAGATTATTAGCAACTTCCAAGGCGAGACAAGACTACTCAACGGAGAGGATTACGACGTACAGGCTCTTCTTGCCGAAAAAAGTGCTGCCAATTATCACCGTCTTTTCGACGACGTTGATTTATTGGCTATTGATGAGGCTCAAAACATTCCCGATATCGGCGGCAAATTAAAACTATTGGTGGACGAGTTGCCACAATTGGCGGTGTTTGTCACCGGTTCATCATCGTTTGAATTACAAAACCAAACAGGCGAGCCTTTGGTGGGCCGTGCCAGTCGCTTTACCCTACTGCCCTTTTCTTTTCATGAAATAACGCAAATCGAAAATCCCATTGAGATTCATCAAAATTTGGAAAACCGTTTGGTTTATGGCAGCTATCCGGAAGTTGTTTTGCAGTCCGACAATAAACGAAACACTGAATATCTGCGCGATTTGGTTGAATCGTATTTGCTAAAAGACGTTTTATCCATTGACGGAATCAAAAATGCAGCCAAAATGCGAGATTTGCTACAACTCATTGCTTTTCAAACTGGTAGCGAGGTTTCATACGATGAATTAGCCAACACATTAAGTCTCAGCAAAAACACCGTGCAAAAATATTTGGATTTGCTATCTAAAGTATTCATCATCTATCGTTTAGGCGGTTATGCCCGTAACCTACGCAAAGAGGTTTCCAAAGCTGGCAAATGGTATTTCTACGATAATGGTATTCGCAATGCCCTTATAGGACGATTCAACCCGCTTGCATTACGAGACGATGTTGGATTACTATGGGAAAACTATTTTATTTCGGAACGAATTAAACGGAATTTCTTTCTGAAACAAGATTGCGCTTACTTCTTTTGGAAAACATACGACCGCCAAGAAATTGATTTGATAGAAGAAAATCTTCCTGAAATACACGCTTTTGAATTAAAATGGGGCGATAAAAAGCCCAAAACACCAACGGCATTCGCTAAAGCGTATCCTTCCGCCCAATTTAATGTTATCAACAGAAATAATTATTACGATTTTCTGTAGTGTCTAAAGAAAAAGATGGGGTCTCCTAAACCTTAAACGTCTTCATTACCCACTTCACCACAGCCGTAGGAACTAAACCTCCCAAACAGAACACCAAATCCTTGGCATCCGAAATGTGATGCAACGCTTCAAAGTAGAGTTTGGCATTGGTTGCAAAATGCCACCAAGTTCCTTTACCAAAGGCCAAACCGTTGTAATAGGCCAACGTTGCATTCATGTATCGCTTGCGAACGGCCTTGTTGGGCTCGTGTTGATAAAGCTCTTTATATAAGGCGTATGTGGTGAAATTTTTCTTATTAATATCCACTTTGCTCCACACACCGGTATCAGTAATACGATAGGTGGCCATCACATCCGGCATATAGTAGCCCTTCGAATCCTTTAAAGCGTAATAGACCATGTGTACATCGCGAGCATATTTGAAATTTGACATTATCAACTGGAAATCAATCACTTGACGATACATTGTGGTCAATGTTTTAGTTATCCATATCCACGGAAGTGTTTCAAAGGTAAAAGAAAAGGGCTCGGTGTACAATTGATCGACAGGCGAAGGTATGGACTTCCCCTCTTTTAACATATTCCAATTATGGCAAACCAAATTATAATCGGGATGTGTTTCTAAAAAATCCACCTGCTTTTGAAGTTTTTGCGGATCTGTCCAAAAGTCATCGCCTTCACAAAACGCAAGATACTTGGCAGTATCGGTCCACTCGGTTACGTATGGGGCGCGCGACTTATGCTGACTATAGTGGTTTTCCTTCAACAATAAAACGGCAAAAAAGCATTGGCGATTTACCTTGTGGCGAGCATATATGATGTGTGCATAGTCGGTATCCTTTTCGTAAGCAACCCCATCCTCGTTCATATCGAATTGTTCTTTCATATATTGGCGAATGATGGCAGGCGTCTCGTCGGTGGATGCATCGTCAACAACAATCGAAACCACAGGAAATGTTGTTTGTTGTAACACAAACCCATTCATCGTTTGTTGGATATACTGTGCCTGATTGTAAGTAGCGCAATAGGTACGGACTATATATTTGTATTCCTTCGTCATTATTTCACAATATCACTTTCCTAGTTAGATACAGGCATTATTCTCTGATTCTACCACTACGTAGTTTGTAATCATAGCTATGGCGTCCTTCCTCTCGGTAATCGCGATGGTATCGTTCCAAAACCTCCTTAAACACCTCATCATATTTAGGAATAAACAAATCATCTTTCTGTTCAAGATGTAAAATGATTTGATTTGCCAATTCTTGAGTTTGAGCAAGGTCTGTTTCCTTTTGGTAAAAACTTGTTCCTTGAATAGAGCCTGGCGACACATTTAATATTCGATTCTGGCTTCCCGCTTTTTCCAGTTCTACATTCACACTTTCAATAAAAATCTTTAACGCAGCCTTAGAAGCTCCATAAACCGCAAAAAAAGGCGAAGACATGAACCCAGCAATGCTGCCCATCACCCCACAATAAAAATCTTGTTGACCTTGCAGTTTTGAATAAAAAACTTTAATCAACTTGACGATAGCAATAGTATTTACCTTAAAAGAATCTTCAATATATTGTTCTGTAACATTCTCAAAAAGAGATAGTTTCCCAAATCCAGCCGTTATCATCAAGGTGTCAATGTCAGAAAAACGCTCGAAAAAAGCATAGTCATCTTTAGTAAGATCAAACTGAAAAGCTTCAATATTATCTTTTCTATACTTTTGTTCCAAGGGAAGTTTATCGACAATATATACTTTTTCGGTGTGAGACCTGGAGGCCAATTCCATTGCTATGCCAAGCCCTATGCCATTAGCTCCACCAACTACCAAAATGCGTTTCATCATTATATAATGGTTAAGTTTTCTCCTTTTCTGTAACGTTCTATAATATCAGCCACCACAGAACACTCGCTGCGTCGCAACATATAGGAACTTTTGCGGTTATTGTTAATCATAGAAACAAATTCTTGGATTTCGTAACGCAAGCCTTCCCCATCAAAACTATAGAAAAATTTCTTGTTTTCCGTTTGGTTTTCATAGCGCACTTCAAAGAAATCGGTTCTCCACCAAGGTGCCGGAACATAAATATATCCTTTGGTACCCGAAATAACAAGATTGCCTTCGGTCTTGGCCTTCAATCCTAAGGTTATTGATGAGGTGGCATGCGGGAAAGCAATCACTCCCTGCGTATATATATCCACTCCATTCTCCATTCGGCTATAAAAGTATACATCTTTATAGTCTTTGCCCAAAATACGTATAATCGCCATCAAGGGAAGGGGACTCAATTCAGTCATACAACCACCCGCCTGATTCACATCAAATTCGCGAATAGAACCAGAGAGCATCTTCGAAAGCGAAGCCTTGATATCTATTACCTCACCTATAATACCACTTTTAACCAAAGAAACCAAATGGTTAAAAGCGGGACAAAAAGCCGTCTTGCTAGCTTCCAACAATACCAAGTGTTTGTCTTCTGCCAACCTAAATAGTTCTCTGGTTTGCACACCCGACAAGAACATAGGAATTTCACATAGAACATGCTTACCTTTCTCAAGTGAACGCTTAGCATATTCATAATGTGAAAGATGAGGTGAAGCTATATAAACCGCGTCTATTGTTTCGACAAATTTCTCAAAGTCAGTATAATAAGAAGCAATATTAAATTTTATAGCGAAGTCTTTAGCCTCTTCTTCGGTCGGGCATAATACAGAAACCACTTCCACTCCATCAATAAGCAAGGTCTCAGGCACAAAACGTTTTGCTATTCGTCCTGCACCAATAACACCCAAACGCAGCACTTTTTGATTCTCTTCCCGCAACATTGTGCTTGAAATGCCCTCTGTACGAGGAAGATAAACCACCTGACAATATTCCTTCAGATAATCGAACTTGTTTTCCCAATCAGAACCAATGGCGAAAATGTCCACATCGTATTTTTGGATATCATCGATTTTCTGACCTACATAATCCTCAATAATAACCTCATCGGCATACCCAGTCGCTTTAACGGCTTCTACCCGTTCCAGGACATTATTGCGAACATTCAGTTTGCCCCTACTCTTATCAAAACTGTCACTAGTCACTCCAACAATGAGATAATCTCCCAAAGCTTTGGCTCGCTTTAATAAGTTGATGTGACCTTGATGAAGCAAGTCGTAGGTGCCGTATGTAATTACTTTTTTCATAGTGTCAAGTTTTATCAATGAACAACATAAGCCAGAATTAATCATTAAAATTGTATTCTTTATAGGGAATAAAAGGATTTACAATCAATTGATCATTAACGGCTCCTCTTTGTTGAATTGGCGGATAACTCATAAAATCTTTCCCATAGCGAACATTCAGCACTTCATGCCAACATACGGGGATCTCCACCTCAAACTTCTCAAATTTATGGGGAATCATTTTCTCAATCCATTCTGTCTTGTATATGATTGTCCTTTCCAAATGTTGCTTATCCAAAACAACTTTCATCATCATATAGTCAGAATTGTTGTATTCAGGATTAGATGCAATTCTATTCATAGCCTCCCATTCTAAAAGAGGATTGTCTGTTTTATTCGCTAAACATTTTGCTCTCATCTCTGGAGTAAGATATTCTGGATTCTGCATCTTCATCCAAGAAGAACACTTCTTAATGTGTTGCAACATTTTTTCTTTGTCTTCTTCCCATTTTTCAGGATCACAAAAGTCAAATGGGAAAATATCCAATGGAATACCTTTGTTATAATCTAAATGCTTAAATATTTTTGGGGTGAATGTACCCATACTATTACGCATAGTCACATTCGACATATAACAATTTGGATAGGTATATGGACTTTGAAGAGCATACGGCTCTTCCAATTCTTTAGGAGCAACCTTCACGAAAATATCATAATCTTTACGTGGCATAGCCACATCAATATCATCATCCCAAGGAATAAAACCATTATGACGAACTGCACCTAACAAACTCCCGTACATAAACCAATGTTTCAAATTGTATTTCGTGCAGATATCTCGAAAAACGAGATATAAATCCAACTGCAAAGCCCAAACCATCTTTTGTGTCTCCGAAATTAGGTAGTCGCATCTTACCTCTTCCTTGAAGAAATCCTCACCGAGGATGGCCCTCATGTCATGTTTTGTTTGCATCATAGTTGGTATATAGATTTAATCGGTAAAAATACAACTTTTATTTCATTCTTATTGCCGTTCGCAAATCATAGCCGTCCAGTTCAAACTCCTCATTGTGTCCTGGACAAACATGCAGTCCTAGGCCGGATAATGTTTGCAAAAAATCTAAGGTGGCCCTCAATTTCATGATATCCCCCCCCCTTAATTTTGTCACTGTACGCAGGTTGTAAATCAATGTATCACCCGTAAACAACAGATTGTCAATCCGCAAGCACACCGAATCTTCGGAATGGCCAGGGGTAGGAAATATATCCATGTCAAGATTGTCCCAAAGAGCAATTCTTTTCTGATAAATGCGAACACAATCTGTTCGGCTTATTGTAAACGGGGTGCCCGCATAGTAAGAGTTATTGATTCTGGGTTCTTCCAGCGCTTTTTTGGCATAATCATTGGCAACGAAAACAAGGCATTGGGGAAATTTATCAATGATTTCATTAATGCCCAAAATGTGATCAAAGTGTGTGTGTGTAAGCAGTATGCCAGTAATTTCTGTTTTACCATGCACCTTCATCCATTCAAATACAAGCCGCATATCGACCGGATCTACTATCCAGACGTTATTGGCCACATCTTGGGAAAGTATGTATGTATTTGAGTTGAACAATTGGTTGATAAAGCGCGTATGCTGTATCATCGTTTTGTTGTCAGGATTTATGCGGATAATTCAAAAATTTACATTGGGGTTTGTCCATATCCATCAGCACGGCACCCAAAGACATGCCTGTACCGAAAGCGGCAAACATCACTTTCTTACGCTTGCCATCGGCAAACATCTCCTTATGATGCTCGCACATCGTTACGGGTATGGTAGCACTGCTGCTGTTGCCGTACTTGGGCACTATGTCATTGAATAGCTTCTCTTCTGTAACTCCAAGTCGCTGAGACAGTTTCTTTAAGGTAAAGCTACTCGACTGATGGCAAACAAAATAGTCGATATCTTCAATTTTATCGCCCGATTTCGCCAACAGTTCCTCCATCACTTCGGGCGTTTTATTGATGATGATATTAAACACCAAATCGCCTTGCATCATCAAATGCTGATTGCCGCGCCAATTGCCAAATTCGTCTGGTTTCTCCTCCGTTGTTTCAGGTGTTATGGGCATTCTTGTGCCACCGGCGGGAATATAAACGGCAAAAGCGTCTTTACCATCATTCTTCAAGGAGCAATAGGCAATATTTTCGTTCTCACAATTTTCTATCACACTGATAGTCACCGCATCTCCTGTAATAGGACGACTTGCGCGGTCTCTTGTTGACACACGGAACGTGAGCATGTCGCCAGCAATGAGCAACACTTTCTTGTTGCGCATGGCTTCCAGCGTCATAAAGGAATAGGTAAGTCCTACGGTATAGCCACAACAACCTTGCGAGATGTCGAGGCACACCACGTCTTCGTCAAAATCAAACTTACCTTGTACAATGTTCGAAATGGGCGGTATAAAATGATCCGGCGACGTGGTTGTCACGATGATAGCGCCTATTTCGCTCTCCTTAAAAACACCGTCTTGAAGCATTTTTGTTATGCCATAAATAGCATAGTCGCCTACCGTCTCCCCTTCCAGTGCCACACGACGGGTACCAAACCCCATCACACGTTTCAGCTTTTTCATCTGAGCTTCCGAAAAGGAGTAGTTTCCCGCTTCGTCCATAAAGTCCACCTCGTGCGTAGGAAGCACTGAATAGATAGCGCTTATTTTCTTATTTTTGAAAGAGGACAACATAACTATTTTCTATTTCTCTCAATGGTTTGACAAATGGCCTCAATGTTGCAAAAATTTTCCGGAACCACATCCATACCGCTGATAGCGACACCCATAGCCGTTTCTATTTCATCGACCAAAGTGACGATATCAAACGAATCCAGCATACCCTCTTCGATGAAGTCCACACCTTCTTGCGTAAAGTCGAACTCAGGGCGCAATTCCGTTAAAATCTTGATGATTTGTTCTTTCATAAAGCACTTGAATTTGAATTTACAAAAGTACAAATTTTAACAATGTAACAAAGGATGAACCGCAGAAAAGCCACTCAAGTTAGTGGTTGACCATCACATAATCCAGCATGTTCTCTTCCACAAAACCATAATGTCGATACCGCTTAATGGCATTTTCGTTCGTGCGAATCACCCAAAACAATTGACGCTTAGTTGTTTTGCCTTCTTCAAAGAATCTTCTCAGCAAGCGCGAACCGACCTTCTTATCGCGGAAATCGGGGTGCGTGAACCAATAGCGCAGATATAGCGTGGTTGCGTTAAGCTCATAGATTAAAAAACCAGCGGTTTTTCCCTCTTCTTCGCAAACCAACACATGGCCTTGGTCTGCATAATTCTCCAATTCTTCCAAATAGGGAATCTGCTCCGTTTTCTCGTCAAAATATTGATGCAGAAGCGTATATATTTCAGCAACCTCTGACTTCCTTGCCTTTCTGACAGACTTCTCAGGCACATATTCCATCGGCTCGGTCATGCGTGTCATTCGCACAAGAGAGGTGGCCTCGGTAAAACCGTTTTGCCGAAACATCTCCACCACAGGCTGGCACTGCACCTCGCGACCTACCACATCAAAAACGAATGTTTTGTCAGTGTGCCTACTTGCAAATTGCTGTAAATCAACCGATAACTGTTCAAACGTAGTGCTGCAATAGAACACATTCCAAAAAACTGCATTTTGTTTGATGATAAACAAGGTGTTTCCCACATTCTCCACAAAACAATCGCCTTTGGCAATCCAAACACCGTGCTTGTCGGCATCCAGGTAAAAATTGGTCAAAAAGCCTTGACGCTTGGCGCGGATGTCGGCCGACAAAGTTTGCAGTTGCTCTATGGATGTGGCCGGTTGCATCATTCCTCCACTAATTTGCTGTAATACAACCTGTCAATCTTGCCGTTGGTGTTGCGCTTCAGTTCTGGCAAATGGTGATAAACCACAGGAATCATGTATTTAGGCAACGTGTTGCCGATGGCCTTACGGAAATCGGCAGCGGTAAGTTCTTGCTCTGCTTCGTAATAGAGCGTGATTTCTTTACGCTGGTGATTATAGACCACGCAGCCGTTCTTCACCAGTTTTAAGGTATTGATGATGACATGTTCAATCTCGCCCAACTCAATGCGATAGCCCAAATGCTTGATGAGGCTGTCGCGGCGACCCTTGAAGACAATTTCACCTCGGTCGTTGATGAACACCAAGTCGCCCGTACGATAGATGATTTCGGGATAACTGTGGTTCAGCGGGTTCTGTACAAAGGCGGCGGCAGTCTTTTCAGGATTGTTGTAATAGCCCATAGCCAAAGAGGTGCCACGGATGCACAACTCGCCCTCCTTGTTCGCCTCCGTCACATTCTGGTTGTTCTCATCCAAAATCAGAATGCTTGTATTGCGGAACGGCTTGCCAATGGGAATTGGCTCGTCATCGGCAATCTCGCGCTCAATGGTATAATAGACGCAATCGAGCGTGATTTCAATCGGACCATAGAAATTGGCAAAGGTGGTTTGAGGCAGATTTTTACGCCAGATGTTGAACTGCTTGGTGGGGAACACTTCGCCAGCAAACCAGCAGAGACGCAAATCGGGCAGAGGCACTTGCTCCAGCAGCCCCATATTGGCCATATTGACCATAATGGTCGGCACCCAGAAGATATAGCTAACCTTGTGCTGTTGCATCAGTTGCAGAATCTTCACAGGGAATGCCGAATAGGTGTCGGGAATGACCACAATGCTGGCACCCTTGCCTTGCAATAGGCACAATTCATAGCTCCAAATGTCGAATACGACAGGCGAAAGCGAACCGATGACATCGTTTTCCGAGAAGTTGTACTCATCGAACGTTTGCGCCATAAAGTCGATGAAACTCTTATGGTTAAGCACCACCCCTTTAGGCGTTCCTGTGGAGCCACTGGTATTGATGATGCAATAGGGATCGGTGTCGATAAGGTCGCTGTTGCGTTCCAAAAAATAGGTTTGCGCCGGAACCTCAGCAGTCACCTCCTCAATATTGATGACCTTAACCTTGTCGCCCGCAATCGGCTCAATTACAGCCTTATAGCGAGTATTAGTAATCACTGCCGCAGGTTGAATCAAGGCGAAGATATTTCCCAAACGCTCGGCGGGATTCTTCACATCAAGATTCATGTAAGCGTTACCGCTGTAAGTGATGGCCAAATCGGCGACGGCCGCCTCAATGCATTTGGGCATAAACATGGCTATGGGGCGGTTTTTGCACTGACAGGTATCTACAATGGCCTTAGCCAATTGGCGAGCTTTACGATCCAGTTCATCAAAGGTAATCTGTCGGTCACCCTCCTTAACCGCCGTTCTATTGGGGAAGCGGTTAGTTGTTTCGATAAAGTATTCTATCAGATTGATTTTCATATTCTTAATTCAATAAATAACCGCCATCAATCACCAAATTTGTTCCTGTTACCCATGACGAAGCTTCTGACAACAGATAGATGGCACCATGGGCAATGTCTTCAGGTGTTCCCAAGCGTTTCAAGGGGTATTTATCCAACATGATTTCCGTGTGATGCTCTTCCCCGGCAATGGCAGTGGCCAAGTTCAGATTGTTGGATGGCACCAATCCTGGATTGATGCTATTGATGCGGATGCCTTGCGGTGCCAATTCCAATGCGGCACCCTTCATAAAGCCGTTCACGGCACCTTTGGTGGCACAATAGGAAGTGTCGCCCTTGCTGCCCACAAAAGCGCCCGTCACGGCAGAAATGAGCACCACCGACGAACCGCGTTTCAGTTTCTTCTTTTTCACTAACATCGACAGCAGGAGCATGGTGGAGGTGATGTTGACATTAAAAATCTCTTCCACGTCCTCACGATTAAAGTGCTTGATAGGACACACCTTAGGAATGCCGGCACTGTTTACCCAGCCATGGAGTTCGGGCAGAGCGTCAGCCAATGCTTCCAAATCTTCCTGTTTCGAAAGGTCGCATGGCATAATCAAATGCCCGGCACCCGACATTTGGGATAGTGTTTCTTCTAATCGCTCGCGGTTTCGACCATTTAAAATGACCTTGGCGCCCATTTCGGCACAAGAGATGGCTATACCCCTTCCAATACCTGAAGAAGCACCTGTAATCAAGACAGTCTTACCGTCTAATGAAAAAGGGTTCATCTTTATTTATTTTCTACAAATTCTGCCAATTCGGCTATGGTAGTGTGATTACGCAAATCGGCACCCGTGATGGTCTTATTATAAACCTCATCTACCATCGCAACGATAGAAAGAGCAGTCAATGAATTCCATTCATCAAGGGCTTTGTAATCCGTTTCGGGAGTGAACATTTCCATCGGGGTCTCGTCAAATTCCCCAGCAAAATTCTCTATGAATTCTTTAATATCCATAACTAATTGATTTATATTTAATTATTCTATTGAGTAATCTTTAATTTTTCCTTCGTAAGTTGGAATATGTAATAATGATGTCACGTTACAATCGGGACACATACGCTTAACGATTTTTTGGAGAGTATCGTCTGTGCCGACCTCAAAAAAGTTATCAACGCCATCTTTCGCCATATTCAGCGTCATCGAAGTCCATAAGACGGGGTGCGTGATATGCTGAATAAGATTTTCTTTGATTTCGACAGGGTCGGTATGAGGAAGCGCATCAACACACTGATAAACAGAACAATGCGGCGTATTGAACGGGGTAGCTTTGATAATTTCTCCCAATTCCTCTCTGGCTTCATCCATATAAGGAGTGTGGAAACTGCCACTAATAGCCAATGGAACAGCTTTCTTGGCGCCTTCTTTCATAAAGGCCTTGCAAGCGACACGCACCGCTTTTTTGCTGCCCGAAATAACCACTTGGCCAGGACCGTTGTAATTGGCAAAATAGAGAGGTTCGCCCGTCTCATCCCAGATCTCTTTGATGCGTTGTGCCACATATTCGTCCGACAAACCGATCACAGCTCCCATGCCAGTAGGATATTTCTCGCATGCCTTTTGTCCAATAACAGCGCGGTTAAGCACAAGATTCAGGCCATCTTCAAAGGTGATGGTGCCATTGATGACGAGGGCGGCAAACTCACCGAGCGAGTGTCCCGCCACCACATCGGGCTTCACCTCATCCTGACAAAGAGCCAAAACCGTTTCATATATGAAAACCGAAGGCTGCGTATTCTTGGTCTGCATAAGCTCCTCTTCGGTCCCATTGAACATCACATCGGTAATGCGATAACCGAGAAAGTCATTGGCACGCTCAAACAGTTCCTTTGCCTTAGGAAACTGCTCGTACAAGTCTTTGCCCATACCCTCTTTCTGACAACCTTGTCCGGGAAATATTAGCGCTTTCATTTGGATGACTTTCTTAACTGTTTCAATCGGCGTATAATAGCCGGCATTTCATAGTCGCCAGCATTTTTATGGGCATAATACTCATCCCTCAGGATAGCGGCATAGCTAACATCATAAAAGCGACCGTTCTTGTATGCGGCCTGACGTAGCAGTCCCTCACGAGGCATAAACATCAGTTCCTCAACCATATTGCTTGATTTATGCCCCAGTATGGACTTGCCGTACAGACGATTCAAATTCAATCTTTCAAAAGCATATTCTAACATAAACAGAATCGTTTCAATCCATGCATAGCCATCACGATACTGCGGATCACCGATGACAATGGCACCTGTTTCGGCCGAACTGTTGATATAATGAATGTTGGTCAGACATGCCCAACCCACCATTTTTCCTGTATCCTTCGCACAAATAGCCCAATAGGCTGAATATGGATGATGCATTTTATGAGCCCTTACCCATTCCAACTCTTCTTCATAACAGGTTTTTTTATTAAGACCTATGGTGTACGCATTAAGTTCATCATCATTCTTCCATTGATGAATCAACACAGCATCTTCATCTTCTAACGCTCTGAAATAAACCGTCTTTTCCATATTGTCACTATTTTAATATTAATTTTTCTTTTGCCGATTGGTACAACAAATAACCACTTCTGTCCGCATTGCTATGTACTTCAACCAAAGGTCCCTCTTTCAACTCATATTCCACAATATCAGGATATTGCGAATGATTTTCAATAACTTTGCCGACAAACGGAGCTAATTGGCTGTAGAAGTATACGCCGGAAAACAAATTTCGTTTCATTTGAGGCTCAACAAATTGGCCGACAGCCAACGCTAACGCCCCTTTGACCATGTCATAGCCTGTTGACAACCGCACCAAATCGGAAGTAATAAAATCGCCTCCCATACGAGCTCCTATCTCAATGATATACAAGTCGCCACGCGAATTGAGTTTTATCTCCGTATGACTTGGTGAGTTCTCAATTTTCAATGCTGTCAGGGCCTTTTCCACCATATTTTTGATTCGGGACGCCATGTCTTCAGGAATATCAGCTGGCTGATGATGCTGTAATTCAACAAAATGCGGTGCACCGCTTGTTACTTTGTCGGTAATTTGGACAAAATAATGCTTGCCCTTGCAGCTAAGATATTCCACACTGAATTCGCGACCGTCTATAAACTCCTCTATGATAGCCTGTTCTGTTCTCGAGTGGTCAAAGGCATCCTCCAAAGCCTCCTTCAAACCTTCCTGTGAATCCAATTTGGTAATGCCTTGGCTTCCTCCGCTATCCAAAGGTTTAACAATGATAGGACACTCTAAATCAAAACCTTGCAACAAATCACCCTTCTTTACTTTTTTGTATTTCGGAACAGGCAGTCCGTTTTGCTCAAAGGCTTGACGCTGTGTATATTTATTCTCTGTAAGTTTGAGACACAACTCATCATTACCCACCAAGCCCATGGCTTTCGCCACATAAACCACCGTAGGAAGCGCCGATTCCAAACTAAAGGATGTAATACCATCAACATGTTCCGCCTTGCATATTTCTAACACTTTTTCTTTTTCTGCAAAAGAAACAGGATAAAACTTATCGCAATACTCTTTACAAACGGCACCTTCAGCCCATGCTATGCCTATAATAGAATAGCCCAGCGCTTTTGCCTGCCTGTAAAAGGGTATCGACGGCTCATTGGCTCCTAAAACAGCAATCTTAGCCATGGTAATGACGGTTTATTATTTCAACAACTTTGGCCATGTCCTCTTGAGTATATCTTTGGTCTATAGGTATGGCTAATAATGAATCGTAAATATATCTTATGCTCTCATCTATAATAACTTCATCATAAACCACGGGCCATATCACTGGCGCATAGATATGTTCTTCGGCCAAGGCCAACTGAAGGGCTTTCCTATCTTGGGTGTAGAAAGTAAAATACAACGGCGCCGTTTTTACCTCACCCATATCTCTACACACAACTTCAATCTCTTCTATTTTGGAAAGATTCTCAAACAGATATCGATAATTCTCAACTCTTGATGTCTGGCATTGATCTTCTCTTTTTTCTTTGAAAATAGAATAAGAAAACGACGACATCTTATGAGGGGTGATATGATGGTCAATCTGACCTTCCGCCTTTTTGTTCAATTTAATTGATATATCTTTAATCAACTGATTCTGAGAACGAAAATAAGCACCTCTAAGATACATGGCACTCGTCTGAACTGCGACAAAATCATCATTCTCAACCAATGGTTGCGGAATGGATGCTGCCCCCTGCTTGGATTTCAAAAATGCCCCATCAGGAACCTTGAACCATTTTCTATAACTACCCACATAGTAATCAACAAAATCCAGATTCTGCTTGGTGTAGATCCCTTGGGTAACATCGACCACAATCCGACAACCTTGTTCGTGCAACTCTTTCAGCAACGCCTCCTCTTCTTGATTCAATTCCATGCCGTAATAAGGATGGACAACAATGAGAGAAATCTGATGCTGTTTATATTGTGCCCTTACACTGTCGCTATTCATCCGGAGATTTTTGTCCACTGAGAAATAGTGACACTCCCATCCCAACTCCTTAAAAGGAGTGATAACCGTATCACAAGTATAGGCAGGCAGAAGTACCCTTTTATTGGTTTTGCATAAGCTGTCGGCAATGGCATAAAGCGCCTCTCTGCATAATGAAAAGTAAACCAAATCATTATTGACAGCACGACCATCCTCTACGGGAACAGTCTGCAAATCAGAATCATACAAAGGGAAAATACTGCCTATATCTTTCATTGGACTATTATTTTTAACCATGTATGAATACTGTGTAAATAGTTCTCCATCTCCTTCCTATCTCTAAACTTCAACACCAACGTACCAATGGCATCGTTTGCACCATTGAATGGGCCTACCCTGTCGTTTTTCTTCACCCACAAGTCTTCTTCCACGATTTCGGCAGGCAAATCCTTCGCAATGTCAAGACGCTCGAACAGACCCGACTGGTCGGCATGCAAAATAACCTCTGCCCAATGACCTTGATAAGGTTTCTGTTCGATTTTGGGCACCGAATCGCCTACAATATAGCGGGTTTCCGCAGTTATCAGGTCAACGCCCGTTGCATAATGCAACATCTCACACAAGCGATTGCCCCCGCCACGCGGCGACACTTCCATAATGTAGGGCTTACCATCAACGCCAATGCGTGTCTCAATATTGTACACATTGGTCTTCATATCCAACAATTTAAGCAAACGCTGGAGTTCCGAGGTGAGATAGGCTTCCTGTTCCTTGGTAAAGGTTGAAGGCCAACTGTAAGCCGCTGGCGTGTATGGATTGGCTGCCGAATCATCAAAATATTGGGCGTTGAAACTTATGAATTTCAATTGCCCGTCAACAGAAAAACTGTCGGTATCGGATGAGCAACCCATCTTCTCGATAAAGTCCTCAATGATAATATGTCCAGACAAAGATTTGTCAAAGGCATGCTCCACGGCAGCCCTCAGTTGCGCAGGATTCTCCACCTTTGTTACCCCTTTGGAACCCGCCGAATCCGTGGGTTTGACAATCACAGGATAAGAGAGGATATCTTTATCTGCCATAGCATCCTCAATTCGAATATAATCGTGCGCCTGGGGTACATTGAAACCATGCTCTTTCAGAAAGGCGCGAAACCGGTCTTTATTCTGCAAAATACAAACCGACTCATACGGTCCGAAAGAAGGCAGTCCCATCTTTTCCTGCACATAAGATGCGGCCACCACGCCCGGATCCACCCCAAAGGCCATGATGCCGTCAATCTGATGCTCTTGAGCCACTTTCAGCACCGCTTCTTTGTCAATGATGCTCACATTCACATACTCATCGCTATACTTATGGGCAATATTGTCAGGAATATAGTCGGCCGTGATGACATAATATCCCTGTTCGTGTGCCGCCCGAATGACCGGCAACAAATAACGAATACCACCCAAAAGCATCAATTTCTTCATCACTAACGATATTACTTTCTAGAATTCATTTTCACCGCCCTCACTACTCTCTCCAGCATCTCCTCGGTCAGTTCGTGGTGCATGGGCAGACAGATGACCTCGTCGGCGATGCGGGTGGCAACCGGCAAGTTGGCGGGTGCTGCCGACGGCAGGTTCTTGTAAGTCTCGAAGGTGCTAATAAGCGGATAGAAGTACCTGCGGCCGTACACGTTATACTCTTTCATCTTGAAATAGAGCTCGTCGCGAGTCATGCCAAACTCTGCCGCATTGATGAACACGGGGAAGTAGGAATAGTTGTGGCGAACACCTGGCAGGTCTTCAAAATAGCGAAGCCCAGGCACCCCACGCAACGCCTCGCGATAATACTCGGCTGCCTTGCGCCTTGCCTCAATGGCCGCATCGACATACTTCAGGTTGAGCAAGCCGTACGAAGCGCGCACCTCATCCATCTTACTGTTGATGCCAGGGGCCACTACCTCCGTCTCACCGTGAATACCGAAATTCTTCAAGTCGTCAATGTAACGCTTGGTGTCGGCATCATGGCAAACCAACGCACCTCCCTCCAATGTGTTGTAAACCTTGGTGGCGTGGAAACTGAGCGCCGACATGTCACCAGCCTCAATCACACTTTTCCCATTCTCCGTCACACCAAACACATGGGCAGCATCATAAATCACCTTCAGTCCGTGCTTGTCGGCAATAGCCTTAATCTTCTCTGTATCACATGGATTGCCATAGCAGTGCACCGGCATAATGGCCGTGGTTTTGTCGGTAATGGCCTCCTCAATCTTGTCAGGGTCTATGTTGCAAGTCACTGGGTCAATATCAACAAACACCGGCTTCAGTCCGTTCCACCAGATGGCATGCGTGGTGGCCACAAAACTGTAAGGCGTGGTAATGACCTCACCTTGAATGTTCAACGCTTGCAAAGCCGTAATGAGCGGAAGCGTGCCATTGGTGAACACCGAAATGTACTCCACACCCAAATATTCAGCAAGCGCCGCCTCAAACTCCTTGTGGAAACTGCCGTTGTTGGTAATCCACTTCTTGTCCCATATCTGCTGCAGATAGGGAATAAACTCTTCCAACGGCGGAATCAGCGGAGAGGTTACCAATATGTTTTTGTCAGCACTCATAACTCTTTCTTTTTAATCGTTTTACGCCTGTACCGTCTTTCGTTTTTTACGATAATCCACAATGGCCAGCACAACAAGGCCGATAATCACCAAGTTGAGCAAATACTTGCAAATCACCGAAACCCTACCTGCCTTCTCAACGATGGCGGGACGGAACTCAAAGCGGATATCGTGTACACCTGCCGGAATGTTCAGCGCACGCAAGGTGTAGTTGGCACGGAAATGGTCAACGGGCTTGCCGTCAATGTAGGCGTTCCAACCGTAAGGATAGTAGATTTCGGAGAATACGGCAATGCCATCCTGCGACGAAGTGGAGTGATATTCCACATAATCAGGTGCGTAGGCTGTCAGCTTGATAGAAGCTGCCGTATCGTGATGTGCCACAAAGCCTTGCACATATTTCTCGTAATCCTTGCTGGTAACCAGTGTGTTGCGCAAATTGACCTTATTCAGCATCTCCGACTCCTCGTCGGGCGTGTTCACCATAGCCACGGCCTCCACAAACCAAGCGTTGCCCATAGCATTGGGATTAACCAACGGTATGGGGCTGCCTTCGCGCATGGGCACCACCACATACTTCATGTTGAGCATGTTGAGCACGGGGAACAGAGAGTCGGCAGGACAGTTCTCCAGTCGCCCACCCGTCTGCGAAATAGCACCAAACAGCGGATTGATTTCGGGCATAATGTGCGCATCGATCAAATCCTGATAGCGACGCAGCTTCACAGCGCTGTAGCCGCCAATGGACTTGAAATAGTATGATGTGCGGGAATCGTTGAACGTATTGACACTCAAGTTCAACACGCGGAAGTTGGGATCTGTATCTGCGAGCAGCTCCTCCTCGTATGGCATCGGTGTGAAATATTTGTCGAGTTGCTTCTTAGCCACGAAATTGTCATCGTTGAAAAACTTGCGGTCGATAGGCCACATGTCGATCAAGATAAAGCAGCCCAGCAGTGCCACAAAATAACCGAATTTCAGTTTTTCCTTGGCAAACAACCATACCAACCCAGCACCGACAATGACAAAGAAGAGCGAACGCCATACACTCGTGCGGAACATCGAAGCACGTTCGGCTATCACAGCATCCTTGATCCAATCGGGATATTGGGCAAACATCTGCTCGTCGCCCGTGCAGGTGTAGCTTGCCGTCATGCTCATCACGAGGGCCACCAGACACAAGCCCACTGTAATGCCCGCTGCTATGTAGATGTTCTTTAACAGTTTCTCTTGCGAAATAGCCTTATCCATAATGGTTTTGATGGCCAGGAAGCCCAGCAGCGGCATGGTAATCTCGGCCACTACCAAGATGGAGGCCACCGCCCTGAACTTGTTATACATCGGGAAATAGTTGAAGAACAACTCCGTCAGCGGCATGAAATGGCGACCCCACGCCAGCATAATCGAGAAGAGCGTGGCCACCAGCAAAGCCCACTTGTAGGGACCTTTCACAATGAGCAATCCTAACACAAAGAGGAAGAAGACGATGGCTCCCACATAGACAGGGCCTGCCGTGAAGGGCTGCTCGCCCCAATAGCCGGGCACATGCGCGCAGAAGCCAGTGGCATCGCGACGCGACACACCGTGACTGGTCAATGTTTTGAACAACTTGGAGTCGGTGCCCACATTGTAACCCGATGCGTAACCCTTAGCACCCGGCACCAGCAAGGTCATCGTCTCGTCAATGCCGTAGCTCCATTGCGTAGCATAGTCCAAATCGAGGCCTTCGGTCTTGTTCTCGCTATCATCGGCCTTGGTCAGCTCGGAGTGGCCGCCACGCATGGTTTCGCCCAGGTACTCACGGTTGGCCAAGAAGGGAGCTATCTGTGTACCCACACCCAGGGCAAACGAAGCACCGAAAATCACGATGCCCAAAAGCAAATCTTTCCAACGTTTCTCCTTGATATGGATGTATAACTCGGCACAGGCCATCACACCTATGAGCATGAACATATAGAGCGTCATCTGTGGATGCGCCAGCACGGCCAGCATGGTGTATATCATGGTCAACGCCGCACCCCACGCATATTTCTTCTGGAAGATAAGATAGAAACCCGCAATGACGGGCGCCAACAGGCCTAAGGCCACCACCTTGGAGTTATGGCCAGCAGCGATGATGATAAAAAAGTACGACGACAGGGCCATCGCAATCGCCCCGACAATCGCCAACCACGTATCAATCTTAAACGCTTTCATCAAGATGAAAAAGCCGATGAAGTAGCCGATTATCAGCGCCAGCACGCCTGTGAAGCCGAAGCGGGTCAATTTGCCAAAAGGAATCTGTACCACCGGAGCGGGATACTTGCCACCGCCACTCTGGTACGACGGCATACCGCTGAACATGGCACCCGTCCAGAAACTGTAGTGGCCCGTTTTGTTGTATTCCATGCACTCATGGTTCATTCCTTTAGCCGCTATCTGGTCGTCGGCCTGCAGAACTTTGCCGTCCAACACTGGCGACGCATAAGCGATAGTTAATACAATAAAAACTATAAGTGCCACTAAATAAGGCAGATACTTCTTAATAAAATCCTTTTTCATCTGATAATATTTTAAGGTGGTAAAAATAGTAAAAAAAACGCTACTATGCCGCAAAATTCCTATCTTTGTCGTTTAAAACAGCATTATTTAAAATCTTTCTTCTATTGCATAAATCATGAAGCGTCTTATTCTCTGTCTTAGCGCCTTGCTTTTATCCTTTTCGCTTGGAGCCCAAAACTACGCCAACCTCATCCGCCGCGCCGGCACACAGAAAGAGATGGCGAAATATCCCGCCGTCACCATCTTCGACAGCACCTCGGTCTTTATGGAAGAGAACGGCTTGAGCTATGTCAACACCCATACGCTGACCAAGATACTGTCGCACAAAGGGGCCGCCGAGAACAGCACCGTTAAGGTGGACTACGACCCGCTGTCGGCCTACGTGGAGATCCGCGAAGTGCGTGTGCATCGCCACGACGGCACCATTGAGACCATCACCAACCCCGAGCTCGACTATGTGGCACCCGCCCGCATGATCTACTGGGGCGCATCGCAGAAGATGGTCGAAGTGGGCCATCTCGACATTGGCGACGCCGTGGAGGTGGTGGCCTTCCGCAAAGGCTTCACCTACGCCCTGCTGCACGATGAGGACCCCGACGCCAAATACATCCCGCCTATGCGCGGCCACTTCTACGACATCGTGACCTTCTGGAGTAACCAGCCCGTGATGGAGAAAGTTTATCGTGTTAATGTGTTGAAAGAGAAGAATCTGCAATTCTGCGTCTATAACGGAGAACTGCAAACTTCGGTGCAAAACGACACCACCCCCGACCGCCAATGGTTCACTTTTAGCAAGAAAAATATCCTACCCCTGAAAAAAGAACCTTACATACTGGCCAGCAACGATATAGAAACCAAACTGCTGCTCTCAACCAGTCCCGACTGGCAAGCCAAATCGACCTGGTTTTATGGAGTAAACGAGGATTTCGGCAGCTTCAAGGCCACGCCAGAACTGCAGAGCAAGGTTAACTCGCTGCTGAAGCCCGCCAAAACGGAGCTCGACTCCATCAGCATCCTCACCCATTGGGTGGCCGACAATATGCGCTACTCGGGCATCTCGATGGGCAAGGGCGAAGGCTACACCTTGCACAACGCCGAGATGAACTTCACCGACCGCTGCGGCGTGTGCAAAGACAAGGCCAGCCTGCTGATTGCCATGCTGCGTGCCGCCGGCTTCAACGCCTACGCCGCCATGACCATGGCTGGCGAACGCATCGACCGCATCCCCGCCGACCAGTTTAACCATTGCGTATGCGTGGTACAGCGACATAGCGGTGAATATCAGCTACTTGACCCGACATGGGTGCCGCTGCTGCGTGAGTTGTGGTCGAGTGCTGAGCAACAGCAGAACTACCTGATGGGCCTGCCCGAAGGTGCCGACCTGAAAGAGACGCCCGTCTCGCCCGCCGAGAACCACTATGTGCGCATCAAAGGCTCTTCCACCCTGTCGGACAACGGCACCCTCAAAGGCGAGTTCACCATCACCGCCGAAGGGCAGTCGGACAAGGCCGTGCGCGGCGTCTTCTCGGCCCGCTACAGCGAATGGCAGAACAATGTGGAAGCCGAATTGCTGCGCCTCTACCCGCAGGCCGTCATCAACTCCGTCACCTATACCGACGAAGAGAAATATTTGGAACAACCTGTCAAAATCACCTACAAATACACGATTCCAAACTATGCCATTGCTGGCGACAAAGAACTGATATTCACACCCTTGCTCGCCAAGGGCGTCTTCCGCCGTGCCATGGGTCACCTCAGCTACAGCACCGCCCTCGAAACACGCAACTACCCCTTCAAGGACCGCTGCTCACGACTGGTGGAAGTGGAAGAGAAAGTGCAGTTGCCCAAGAATGTCAAAATAGCCTCGCTGCCCGAAGCACAAAAAGTGGACGGCACCGCAGCCAGCTATAGCGGCGGCTACACGGCCGACAAGCGCTCGCTCACTTTCCAGCAAACCGCCTCGTTCAACAAGCGTGTGTATGAAGCCGAAGACTGGCCGGAGTTCCGCCAATGCGTCAACGCTCAGCAGTCGTTTGCCCAACAAGCCGTCATCCTGACTAAATAAATGATAATGAAGCGAATAACTCTTTTTCTAAGCCTACTCATATTGCTTGCCACTGCTTGCCAGTCGCCCAAAACGGCCAACAAGGGAGAGATGCGCGAGATGACCGACTCGTACGGCCGCACGGTCACCTTCTGCCAGTCGCCGCAACGCATTATCTCGCTCTCGCCACCCATCACCGAAGCCATCTTCCTGCTGGGCAGTGAAGACAAACTGGTCGGCGTGTCCGACTTCTGCACCTATCCACCTGAGACAGAAAAGATTGTCCATGTTGGCGGCATGCAAAACATCAATGTCGAAAACCTGCTTTCGCTACGGCCCGACCTCGTGCTCATCGGCTCCATCGTCTCCAAAGAGAATGTGGACAAGATTGAGCAGGCGGGCATCCCTGTATTCACCATCCGCTTCGAGACCAGCATCCACGACATCAAGCCTATGCTGGAGATTTTGGGCACCATCTTGGGCAAGGAGGAGCTGGCACAGCAACGTATTGCTGATATGGAGCAGCGGCTTGCACAGGTGCATCAGGCCGACAGTACGGAGCAGCGGCCGTCGGTCTATTACGTCGTTGGCTTTGGCAAAGCGGGCGACTTCACCGCACCCGGCCATTCGCACATCAACGAAATCATCACGCTGGCGGGCGGCCGCAATGTAGGGCAACCGCTGACCACCTGGAGTGTCAGCCGCGAGTACCTGTTCGAAGCCGACCCCGACATCATCATCGTACGCCAAGAAGACCGCGACGCCTTCGTAAGCACCTACCCCTACACGCAGCTCACCGCCGTCAAGACTGGACACGTCTATCCCATCGAGTCGGGCTGGATCGACAATGTGTCACCGCGGAATGTGAACGCCATCGAATGGCTACGGGATAAGATAGAAATGGGACAATAGTGTTGAACGTAATTATCTGCCCCGTAGAGACGTTTCATGAAACGTCTCTACAACCAATCATTGCCCATAAAATTCATCATACGCCCATTTCGCCACATTTTCCTCAATATATTTGGCAATATTATTCATTTCATTGGTATTGCGAATAATGCGGTCATAGAACCGTGGCTGCCAAGCAAAGGGAATGTTGTTTTTGTTGGCGTAACGGGTGACAGATTGTTTGAACAACCTTATAACAACCGATAACCATGATTGCATTTTTGTTGCTATTCTTATTGATTCTTGTAGAGACGTTTCATGAAACGTCTCTACATTTTTCGCTTGAACATAGTCAATAATCCGTTTATCGTGCGGCGTTTTTTTTCCATCAATTATTACCACCGCATGTATATGATTGGGCATTATCACCCATAAAGGTATTTCCGCATAGGGATAATGGAAAGTAACTTTTCGAATTTGTTCTTCGGCATATTCCCCAATTCTTGACAATATCATGGTGGGCCCCTTTGTAGAGACGGGGCGCGCCCCGTCTCTACAGAAATGATTTACATCCCCATTCATTATTTTTCCAAAATAATGTTCTTTGCCTTTCGTACAAATTGTAACAAAATACATTCCACCATTATAATCATGCCAACCTGCACGCGCAGA
>JAEERB010000118.1 GCA_016285615.1 Bacteroidales bacterium | reverse complement strand
TCACAACCATTTCGCGCCCTATGCTATTAACCATTTTGTTTCAGTTGTTGGACAAAATTACAAAATTTGAAAGCAATTCACAACACCTGATAGCCGCACTTTCTCATTGCAGTTGTTTCAGTTGTTGGACAAAATTACAAAATTTGAAAGCAATTCACAACAAGTGGTCAAGTCGGGGTTCAGCAGAACAAGTTTCAGTTGTTGGACAAAATTACAAAATTTGAAAGCAATTCACAACTAGTACGTAGCGAGGGAGGCGGCAACACTAGTTTCAGTTGTTGGACAAAATTACAAAATTTGAATCAGATTGGCTGCGCCTCGGCATACAAACAAGTTTGTCTGCTCTCGGCTTGCACAATCTGTGAAAGCAATTCACAACGCGGTTGGCGTTTTAATTTTTATGCTGTATGGTTTTTCAGTTGTTGGATACAAATTACAAATTTGGAACTAGATTGGCTGCGCTACGACTTTCGGCAGCGTAGCGAACAATCGTTAGTTTAGCAACCCCTTCACCACTTCGGCGATGGTCTTGTTGTCGGCTTGGCCGGCCAGTTTCTTGGTGGTGAGGCCCATCAGCTTGCCCATCTCTTTGATGCCCGAGATGTTGTGCTCGGCAATAAGTCCTTGCACCACCGCCTTGATTTCGTCAACCGACATCTGCTTGGGCAGATATTGGGCAATCACTTCGTACTGTGCCATCTCTTCGTCATAGAGGTCCTGGCGGTTCTGCGACTTGTACAGTTCAGCCGACTCCTTGCGCTGTTTTACCAGCTTCTGTATCAGGCCCATCTCGGCTTCAGTGGTCAGCTCGGCGCTGCCGCCCTTCTCGGTTTTTAATAGCAGAATGGCCGACTTGATAGCGCGCAGAGCATTCAGTTTTTCTTTCTCCTTGGCCAGCATAGCGGCCTTGATGTCGTTATTTATTTGTTGTTCTAAACTCATGATAGATAATGTTATAAGGTTAATTGATAATCGAAATTGTAATCTTTAAAGCGGCCGTTCAACCACCTTCGCAAAGATAAGAAATAACGAAATTCAATTTACAATTTATAATGTACAATTGATAATTATTTGTTCTCATCTCTCCACTCTCATCTCTCCGTTCTCAGTTCTCATCACTCCGTTCTCATAAAAAGCCGTATCTTTGTCGCACAAATACTACGACGATGGTAAAACTGCAACGAACTCCTTTAAGCGAACGTCCTTTCCCCGACTATACCCATAGTGAAGAGATGTGGAATATGGGAACCCATCTGTTTGGGGCTTTTTGTACGCTGGTGATGATGTATATTGCTGTGCGCTCGGCCCTGGATAGCGGCTCGTCGCTGGCGGTGGTCAGCACGGTAGTCTATATGGTGGCCATCCTGGCGATGTTTTCGCTGTCGGCCATCTATCACGGATTGCCCAAAGGAATGCCCAAACAGGTGATGCGGGTGGTCGATCATTGCAATATTTTTGTCACTATTGCAGGAACTTATACGCCAATCACGCTGTTAGGTATCTGCTCGGTAAACCCAACCCTTGGTTGGTGGATTTTTGGTATAGAGTGGGGATTGGCTGTGGTAGGCATCCTCTTCAATGCCATCGATTTGAAAAAGTATTCCAAGTTCTCCATGACCTGTTACCTGGGCATGGGCTGGTGCGTGCTGATTAGCATGCGCGAGGCCATACAGTCGATGACGCTGGCTGGCTTTATGTGGATCATTGCCGGCGGCGTTGCCTATACCATTGGCGCCGTCCTCTACATGATAGGCAAGAAAAAACAAATCAGATACATGCATACGGTGTTCCACGTGTTTGTGGTTATTGCCGCCGTGCTGCAGTTTATCGGAGTTTGGAAATATCTCTTGTAATTAGGGTTATTCTTTCTTTTTGCGGATTACCGCATGCAATTTCAGCCCTTTACGCTGCTCAAACGATTCCAGAATAAGGTCTGCCTCCTGACAAAGCTGTTTTATCTCCGCTTGATTGTAGCAGTGTACGTCTCCGTAGCCGAGGTGGTTAAGAACAGGCAGCTCAATTTTGTTGACGAACCAGTGTACAATGGGTTTTTTCATCGTCATATCGCGAAGAATGAGTCTCCCACCAGGGCGCAAGCAGCGTTTAACACTTTGAAAAAAATCTTGCGGGTGAGGGTAGTGGTGTATGCTTTGCGAACAGATGATGACATCGAAACTGTTGTCGTCAAAGGGTAGATTCTCGCAATCGCCACAAACGAAGATGGTGTTGGGCAGTTGCTTGCGCTGTGCTACTTCTATCATCTTGGGTGTGAGGTCGATGCCTGTAAAATGGGCTTCGGGGAAGCGGCTGCTTAATAGAGAAAGCATGGGCGCAGTGCCACATCCTGCATCCAAAAGGTCTGTAAATGGTTCTTTTTCAATTTCTTCCAGGATGTCTGGATAATCTTTTTTGCAGATGTTATAAACACCGGCATGGTCGGTTTCGTACTTTTCGGCAGCACGACTAAACTCGCTTACAGATAATTCTTTATAGCTTTTTGATGATCTCATGACTCTTGTTTGTTTTTACATGCAAAAGTAGAATTGGGCAGTTGCAGACGCAATACCTAAAAATGATGATTTTAAAGCCTCAGTATCATCAAAAAAAACGGGGACGATTCGTTGTGTCGTCCCCGCTCTTCTATAAAATCAATCGGTTACTTCTTTATCAGCTTGCTGAACAGCCCTCCGAGAACGCTTTTGCCAGAACCTTGTGAGGTGCTACCGCCCAGAATGGAGCCCAAAACATCACCAATATTGCCTGCACTCTTCAAGTTGCCCAAAACGGAAAGTAATTTCGGGGCGATGGAAGCCAAGATATTGGATACCTGATCTTTGGCAACGCCAGTCTTTTGGCCTAAAGAAGCAAGAATGGATTCCAGATTGCCACCGAAGACTTTGGATAGAATCTTCTTGCCGTCTTCCAAATTCAAGGCGAACGATTGTCCTGCATGGCTGCCGAGAGCCTGTGTCAGTGCGGCGGCGCCATCAGCCGTGGCGGCGTTCTTCTTCATGGCATTCAGGAACTGTGGTATGGCCGACTGGATGACAGAATTGATTTTTGCGCTGTCGATATTGAGTTTTTTGCTGATTTCGCTAACCATGTTGCTGTCGGTGAGCGAGGTGATAAGTTTGCTTAAATCCATGATTTTATGTTTTAAAAGGTTAAAAGATGCTAAAAATGTATTTGCAAAGATAAAGAAATAATGGTGTTTATGAATGTCCTTCCATAAAAAAAACGGGTGCCGATAGATGTGGCACCCGTTAGATTGTAAGTAGAGACGATGTGTACATCGTCTCTACATTCATATTAGTGAACCTCCTCGAAGTCCACGTCTTGAACTTCTTGGTCGTTGCCGTTGTTGGTGTTACCGCCTTGGGCACCGCCGGCTTGCTGGTTGAAACCGCCGTTGAAGTCGGCGCCAGGTTGTTGTTGTGCACCGCCATTCTGTTGGTACATCTTGACTGAAGCGGCCTGCCATGCGGCTTGCAGTTCGGCTGTAGCAGCGTCAATGCCGGCCATGTCCTTCTTGCCGTGAGCCTCTTTCAACTTGGCAGCAGCGGCTTCAATCTTAGCCTTGTCGTCAGCGGGAACCTTGTCGCCAAATTCCTTCAGCTGCTTTTCGGTCTGGAATACCAGACTGTCGGCGGCATTCAGTTTGTCGATCTCTTCCTTGGCCTTCTTGTCGGCTTCGGCGTTGGCTTCAGCTTCGGCTTTCATTCTCTTGATTTCGTCGTCTGACAAGCCAGAGGAAGCTTCGATTCTAATCTTCTGCTCCTTGCCGCTGGCTTTATCCTTGGCGGTTACATTCAAGATACCGTTGCTGTCGATATCGAAGGTTACCTCAATTTGAGGAACGCCTCTCATGGCTGCGGGTATGCCGTCGAGGTGGAAACGGCCGATGCTCTTGTTCTGTGCGGCCATCGGACGCTCGCCTTGCAGCACGTGAATCTCAACCGAAGTCTGATTATCGACTGCCGTGGTGAAGGTCTCGGTCTTCTTGGTAGGAATGGTGGTGTTGGCCTCAATCAGCTTGGTCATCACACCGCCGAGGGTTTCCAGACCTAATGACAGAGGTGTTACATCCAGCAACAGGATGTCGGTAACATCGCCGCTGAGCACACCGCCCTGGATAGCAGCACCTACGGCTACTACTTCGTCGGGGTTAACGCCCTTTGAAGGCACCTTGCCGAAGAACTCTTCCACAATCTTCTGGATGGCGGGGATACGTGTTGAACCGCCGACGAGGATAACTTCGTCAATATCAGATGTTTTCAGGTTGGCATCTGCCAAAGCTTTCTTGCAAGGCTCGATGGTGGCACGGATCAGGTCGTCGCACAGCTGCTCGAATTGGGCACGGGTCAGTGTTCTTACCAAGTGTTGCGGCACACCGTCGATAGGCATGATGTAAGGCAGGTTGATTTCGGTGGAGTTGGAGCTTGACAGCTCAATCTTGGCCTTTTCGGCAGCCTCTTTCAGACGCTGCAGTGCCATGGCGTCTTTTCTCAAATCCACGTTGAAGTCCTTCTTGAACTCATCGGCCAGCCAGTCGATGATCTTGTGGTCGAAGTCGTCACCGCCGAGGTGGGTATCACCGTTGGTCGATTTTACTTCGAAAACGCCGTCGCCAAGTTCGAGGATGGAGATATCGAAAGTACCGCCACCGAGGTCGAATACGGCAACTTTGGAGTCCGATTTCTTCTTGTCCAGACCGTAGGCCAAAGCGGCTGCGGTAGGCTCGTTGATAATTCTCTTAACGGTCAGACCGGCAATCTCACCGGCTTCCTTGGTGGCCTGACGCTGCGAGTCGCTGAAGTAGGCGGGCACGGTGATGACAGCCTCTGTCACTTCCTGACCGAGGTAATCCTCTGCCGTCTTCTTCATCTTTTGCAGAATCATAGCCGAGATTTCCTGAGCCGTGTAAGAACGGTCGTCAATCTTCACTTTCGGCATGTTGTTGGCCGAGCGTTCAACAGTGTAAGGCACGCGCTCGATCTCTTTCGTCACGCGGTCGTAAGTTTCACCCATGAATCTCTTGATAGAGAAGATGGTCTTGGTGGGGTTGGTAATGGCCTGACGCTTGGCAGGGTCGCCCACTTTTCTTTCATTGTCGCCTACAAAGGCTATGATGGATGGAGTGGTTCTTCTTCCTTCGCTGTTGGGTATTACCACAGGTTCGCTACCTTCCATGACTGCTACGCATGAATTGGTGGTTCCTAAGTCGATTCCAATAATTTTTCCCATAGTTCGTAATTTTTAAATGTTATAAATAATCAATTTTTTTCGTGTTTTTGATGTCGAATGACACCTTATTTATAACAATAATTGTGCCAAGGTGTTTTGGCATAAAAATTATGACATTTTGGCAGAGAACTACGGAAGATTAGCGTTGTGCCGGCAGCACAATATCCTATTAACCCCACGCAAAGCCGTAAGGCTGCAGTGTGGGGTAAGGACGTACGCAACAACATAGCGCGTACCGAAGGTACGCTACTGCTAGGAGTCGCACCGTTTCAGAATTCAAAGAATAAGAACAGCGAAACAATAACGCTACTTCGAAGGTGTCCATTCGGGTTGGAACCGTACCTTAGCACCAATGATACCACCAGTAGTGCTTGTCATCCATTCGATGACATAGAAACGGGCGTAGCGTTCGAGCGTTGGGTCAATAGTGTAGCCCCAGCGCTGGTTTTCACTTCCTCTATATCTGATGATGTAGCCGCAGCCTGGTTGTACAGCCAGTCGGGCGGTCCAACCGCTTGTAGGAACGGTCTCAATATAGCCAAGGCCGTCAACTTTTCCTACATTGACGAGAAACTTTTCTTTCATCTCGCCACCAGAGCCGCCATCGTAACGAAGGAAGAAATTATTCGAGCCATCAATATCCAAGCCAACTTCCAGATCCTTCCCTTCGAAAGAAGTCGTCGAATAGCCATCGTTATAGGTATAGTCGTATTGGCCAAGTGAAATGGTTGCAAAACTCCAACGGTCATCGTTACGGACAAATGCCTCGATGGCACCGGCGGGGTCTTCTTTTTTGCCGAGGTGCTCTTTATTACAGGAAACAAATCCTATCAACATGACAACAACCATCATTGCCATCATAAACAAATTCATTCTTTTCATAACATTATACTATTTTAAAATTTTAACATGCAAATATATATAAAATATTGAAAATTCAATTGATAATTCAAAAGAGGCTTTAGATGTGAGTTCCTAGAAATTCACTTCTTAACTTCTTAGTTTCTTAGTTTTTTAACTAATCACTGCTCTCTTCTCCCTTTTCACTCTTCACTCCAACAATTCAACGCTTCAACAATCAACGCTTCAACTCTAATAGATGTACGGAAAAATCTTCCAACGTTTTTTGGAAGTGAACTCCTCGCCGAAGAATTGAGAATAGCGCTCATAAACAGCTTTGGCGCGCGGTACGATGTTGGCGAAGCTCCACAATACGAAGACGAAGCCCGAAATGGACCACGATAGGATGGCAAAGCCAATCCACTCGAGCAACTCGCCGAAGTAATTGGCCGAGTTGATATGCTTGAAGAGCCAGCGGTCGGGTAGGTAGTAGTTGTTGTCGGTGCGTTCGGTGCGCAGCGAGCGGATGATCTTGTCAGACTGCAAGTTGATAATCATGCCACCTAAGAAAATGATACTGCCGATGATAAATTGCGGACTCCAGAACCATTCGATAGGGTAGTAATCATCGGGCGAGAAGTAGAAGAGCCAGCCGCCCTGCATGACAGCATTCATGACATTAAAGGTGAATCCTGTGAGAATCAGTGAGATGGGCATCTTGCTCTGGCCGCGCATCATCGCGGGGAAAAGGATGGAGCGCTGGAAATAGTGAACTTCGAAAAAGATGAAGATGGCAAAGGTGACCCAGTTGAACGGCTTGATGCCGTAATGCAGCGACAAATAGTAAAGTACGCCCATGGTGAGGAATACGGGAATCTCCATCCAAAACCAGCCCCATTTGCTGTTGATGGAGACGCCCCAGCGGTTGTTGTGTGTCATGCCGTAGGGGGCGGTGACAAATTGCAGGCCGATGAACACGCCGATGGCCAGAATGGACATCCCCAGCAGCAGGTACCAGTAAGCTATTTCCAAAGTTTCCATATCATTCAGGTTGGGTGATTAAAAGAACTTGTGGCCGTCGAAGTGCTTCTTGTGTCCTACATAATTCAGGAAGACAATCGAGGCGGGCCAGGTGTCGTTGAAGGCGCCTTCTTCGTTGCCCGTGCGCTTGCCCTTCATCGCTTTGCGCATACGCAGAAATGCCGCGTGGGCTTTGTAAACTGCGGTGAAGTCGCTGGCGTTGCCCTTGAGCAGGAATGAGAATGCTGCCACATTGTCCAATACAAGGCGCGCAGCAAAAGTGATGAACAGTCGCCGC
>JAEERB010000117.1 GCA_016285615.1 Bacteroidales bacterium | reverse complement strand
AGAAATCTACTCATTTGTCGCGAAAACACGCAAGATACATTGTTGTATGTTGATGCTATCAGTGCCAAAGTGGCTTTGGCGTTCAAGGGCGGTCTGCATGTCACCACCCGCGATATAGAGTCCGATTATGCGTATTTCTCTTTTCAAAATGTTAAAGATACTGTTAATCAACAGAATAATGGCTCTGAAAAGGATTATCCTCATAAGTTAAAGAAGATGCTGCAGGCATTTACCGAGTTCTTTCCCGAGCAACTCTCTTCGCGAAAGATTGTGCTCGCTACTCGGAAATCGGACGGGGCGTTGCAGTATGACATTGACTCACTGACCATCTGCGGCGATTCGTTGTCGGGCCACTGCACCCAGATTGCGAATGACACAACGGTCCGTTTCCAGATTTCCGGTCATGTGCAACCTCGCGAGAATCTCTATAACGGCCATATTACGCTGGTTGACAATCCGTACAATGATCATGTGCGACTGCTGAAGGACCGCCTGAATACCGAATTTCTTTGCGACGACCTTTCGTTTGGCCTTCGTATTGACCAAAATAGCGGCAATAACGCTTCGTTGACCTTGTCGGGACAAGTGAAGAATGCCTTGGTTGATAATCCGAAAATATCTGAGCAAGAGGTGCTTGTCGAAAATGCCTCCTTCGATTTGGATGTGCGACTTTCAGAGAAGAGTATCACTATCGACAGCTCGTCGGTGATGAAACTGAATGGTCTGGCCATCCATCCGTTTTTCTTTTACGAGAAAAAGAAAGAACCCCATATCGTGATGTCTGTCAATGAGAAAGGCATTGATATGCGTACCTTCTTCGGGGCGCTACCCAAAGAGCTTTTTACGGTGGCTTCCAAATTGAAGATGAGTGGTAAAATGGACTTTTCGGCCATTTTCGATTGCGATTTCGCCCATATCGATGACTTGAAGTTCAACTTTGCCTTGAAGAGTCATGATTTGGCGTTAGATAAGAGCACCATGGCCTTCTTTGCCAAGTACGAGCAGCCGTTTGATTATCCTTGTTATGAGGGAGATACGTTGTTGAGAATCATCCATATCGACCCTGCAGAGCCCACTTTCTGCTCGTTTGCACAAATTCCTCATTTTCTGAAATATGCCATTCTGGCCTCCGAGGACGCCAGTTTCTTTACCCATCGTGGTTTTATCAAGTCTTCTATTCGTGATGCTATGGTGACCAACTTGAAGAGACATCGCTTCGTGCGCGGTGGTAGCACCATTTCCATGCAGCTGGTGAAGAACCTCTTCCTTAATCGAAAGAAGCATTTTGCGCGTAAGATTGAGGAGATGCTGCTGGTGTGGCTCATCGAGGAGAATCGTCTGCTTGAAAAGGAGAGGATGTTCGAGATTTATGTCAATATTGTTGAATGGGCGCCCTGTGTGTATGGCATTGTGCAAGCGGCGGATTTCTATTTCGACAAGAAACCCGAGCAGCTCACTTTTGGCGAGTGCGTCTATCTGGCCACGTTGATACGTTCACCGAAAATGTATGAATATACGCTCAACAGTGCTGGTGAGGTGGGCAATGGCCGCCGCAGCGAGATGCGCTTTGTGGCACAACGTATGCTCGACCGCGAGATGATCACTGAAGCGGAGCACGCGCAATTCAGTTCGTTTGTGGCCACGAATATCAGCGAAGAGAAGGTCGAAACCTTCTGTCAGGAATGCAACGATGCCCGCGAGAAACTGCAGAAGAAAGCGAAGCGCCGCAAGTAAGCTAATACAATGATTTTCATTTATGTAGAGACGGTGCGTGCACAGTCTCTTGCGTGTCTATTCCACAGCATAAAGCGTAACCTCCATTTCGGCCAGTTGGGTGTCGGTGGAGGCTATGATGCGGATGGATGGCGCCGTATCGGTAAAGCGTGTGGAGATGTATTGCATGCTGTCGCCGTTGGATATCAGCGAGTATTTCTTTTCACCGTTGATGATGACCATGATGGCGCCACGAAACCAGAAACGGAGCACGAGACCGCCATGTTGGTACTTGTCCCACTGCTTGTTAAGTTCGTCCTTGGCTTCCATCACTTGCCCTGTGACTGCCCAGTTGTCGGTGGGGTTGATGTTGGTGGTGTACGGGAACGCGTAGTCGGAAAGCGTGCGTGTGATGCCTTGGAGGGTGGCTTGCACTTCGTAAGCGGGCTTGAATAGTACCGCCTGCGTTGCAAATCCGTTGGCTCTTAATTGCAGACAGAGGCTTTTCGACAAACTTTCAGGTCGGGTGGTGGAAAGTCCGCAGGGTAAACCAATGGAACTCAGTCTTTTAATGGCGTCTTGCGGCGTAACATTGTCCATGTTGACCAAAATTTCGCATTTGGAAAAGGATCGTACTTTTTTAGCAATCGAATCAGTAGAAGTGAGGCAAATCCAGCGGTTGCCCATCGTCTTTTGCGCCAGCTTGAAAACAGCGGTGCGGTCACTCTCAATCATGGGCATAAGGCTGTTTTTCTTGCAGATTTTCAGCATCTTTTTGATGTCGGCGTCGGCTGCCTGTTTGGTGTCTATAGAAACAGCCCGGTAGCCCATCTTTTTAGCCAGCGCCATGGCTTCGGGACTGTTGGCGGGAATCTCCTTCGTCCAGCAGCCGCCATGCGCCGTGACGAACGGCATCGGCTGTTGCGCCGACAATGACAAGGTTATGAGTAACAGGGGAATAAAAAAGAATATCTTTCGCATGGGAAGTCAAGAATGGTTGTTTTGCAAAGATAGTTTTTTTTATGAAAATGGATAAAGGATAATGCTTATCTTTGTTCTTTATTAATAAAGTTAAAGAATAAGGATGAAAAAATTACGGTTTTATATCATAGCGCTGTTGCTATTATCTTCATTTACAGCTCTTTCGCAGATAACTGCTCCCAAGGATTGTCGTTATGTGGAGGCCTCCTCGCTGACCATGGTGGGCAAACTGCTCCCTACGGCCAATCCCTATCATCGCTTGACGGAAGATCGCTATGAGGGCTTTACTGCGGCGGAGCTGCGACGCTTGAGCTTCCCCGCCGGCTTAGCAGTGGCTTTTAAGACCAATTCCAACGTCATTTACATCTATACCGACTATATCGATGCCAGCATTGATCCGATTGATGCTGGTCCTATCTCTTATCGGGGTTATGACTTGTATATCAAGCAGAACGGGAAATGGCGTTTTGCGGCGGCCAAAGCGGTAAATGCCAAGAATTTGACAGATACCATGCGCTTGCTGAAAGCCACGGGGGGCCAGGAGATGGAGTGTCTGCTCTATCTGCCACTGAATAGTGAGCTCCAATCCGTCCAAATAGGTGTGGAAGCTACGTCGGTCATCGAGCCGCTCGAGCAGCCTTTCCGCCACAGAATCGGTGTGCATGGCTCGAGTTATACACACGGCGCCTCCACCGTCCGTGCGGGTATGTCCTACCCGTCGCAGTTGGAGCGTATGACGGGCTTGCATATGTTGAACCTCGGCTGTAGCGGGCGTGCCAAGTTGCAGCCCTATTTTGCCCAAGCCCTTGCCGATGCCCAGATGGATGCACTGTTGCTCGATGTCTTTTCCAATCCCAGTGCGCAAGAGATCAAAGAGCGCTTGTTTCCGTTCATCGAAACAATTCAAGCCGCTCACCCTGACATTCCCCTTATCTTCCAACAGACCATCTATCGCGAAGGTCGTACTTTTGACAATATGCTGGAAGCAGAGGAGGCCGCTAAAATGCAGATGGCCGACAGTCTGATGGCCATTGCCGTTAAGAAGTACAAGAATGTCTATTTTATCGTCCCGAACCCCACGAATAAAGAACATACTACCACCGTTGATGGCGTACATCCCGACAATTACGGTTATACGCTCTGGGCCGAGTCCATCCGCAAACCGTTGCTGAAAATCCTGAAAAAGTACGGGATACAATAAAGTTCAGAATTCAGAATTCAAAGAACAAATTCAAAAGCTCAACAATTCTATAACTCTTAACTCCTTCACCATTAACTTAAATTTCCCAACGATACAATTTATTGCCATCTATAATATGAAATTTCTGAAAATCAATCTTTTAATAGGTTTGTCGCTGATGATCATGGGCGCAACTGCCCAGTCCTATCGGTTTGTGGAGGCCTCTTCGCTAACGATGGTGGGCAAAATGTTTTCAACGCCCAATCCTTACAATCGGGTGGACACCGTGCGTTTTAAGGGCTTTACCCCCAAGGAGCAGATGCAGGTGAGCTGTTCTTCTGGCTTGGCGGTGGCGTTTTCAACCAACAGCTCTTTCATTGTGGTTTGTACGGATTACCCATATGTGCGTGTTGAACCGGCTAACGCTACTGGCATCGCATACAACGGCTATGATTTGTATATCAAGAAGGATGGGGAATGGCTCTATGCTGCGTCGGCTTTGCCCGATTTATCGACAAAGCTGGATACGTTGCAGTTGATAGAAAACTTGCCAGCGGGTGAGAAGGAGTGCCTGCTCTATTTGCCTATTTATAATCCGCTGACGTCCGTCCGTATTGGGGTGGATGAGCGTGCGCAGTTGAAGCCGCTGCCCATGCCTTTCCGTCACCGTATTGGCGTTTATGGTTCCAGCTTTACTCAGGGCGTGTCCACGTCGCGTGCGGGTATGAGCTATCCTTCGCAGTTGTCGCGAATGACGGGCCTTCAGATGCTCAATCTGGGCTGTAGCGGCAATGCCAAAATGCAGCCCTATTTCGCCGATGTGCTATGTGCCGCTGAGGTGGATGCTTTTCTGCTGGATGTTTTTTCCAATCCCGATGCCGATGTGATTAAGGAACGCTTGTTTCCCTTCATCGAAAAAGTGCAGTCGGCACATCCCAATATTCCGCTCATCTTCCAACGGACCATCCGCCCCGAAAGTTGGAATTTCTGCGAAGATAAGCGGCAAACAGAGTCGTACCGTATGCATGTGGCTGATAGTCTGATGGCCATTGCGGTGAAGAAATACCCGCATGTCTATTACATTGTCCCTGATGCGGCCGGCGGTTCGCACGAGAACACTGTCGACGGACTGCATCCCGACAATTACGGCTATACGCTCTGGGCCGAATCCATCCGCAAACCGCTACTCAAGATTTTGAAAAAGTACGGAATAAGATAACTAATTTACAATTAACAATTTACAATGTACAATTAATAATTATCAATTGTAAATTATAAATTATACATTATCATGATTTCCTCAAATTCCACCATTTGTGCATTGTCAACGCCGCAGGGAGCGGGAGCCATCGCGGTTATCCGTGTGTCGGGTAGCGAGGCTTTCCCCATCGTGGCCAAGCTGATGAAAACGGGCGACAAGTTTTGTGCCGCAGAGGCCAATCAGGCTATGTTGGCGGGCATTTACGATGGTTCTCAACTGATTGATCAAGTGGTGATTACAAAGTTCGTGGCACCACATTCCTATACAGGCGAAGATGTGGTGGAGATTTCGTGCCACGGCTCGTTTTATATCCGTCAGAAAATCATGGCGTTGCTGTTGCAAAAGGGTTGCCGTTCCGCACAGCCGGGTGAGTTTACCATGCGTGCCTTCTTGAACGGCCGTATGGACCTGCCGCAAGCCGAGGCAGTGGCCGACCTGATAGAGTCGCAGTCGGAGATGGCGCACAAATTAGCTGTCAATCAACTGAAAGGCAATGTGTCGCACAAGCTGGCCGACTTGCGCAATCAGCTGGTGGATTTGGCTTCGCTGATGGAGTTGGAGTTGGATTTCAGTGAGGAGGACGTGGAGTTTGCCGACCGCCAGCGACTGAAAGAGCTGCTCGCTGTTGTGAAGGACGAGGTGCAGGCGCTGATACGCTCGTTCAAGTTGGGAAACAGTTTGAAAAATGGTATCCCCGTAGCTATCGTCGGCAGTCCCAATGTGGGCAAGTCCACGCTGCTGAACGCCTTGGTGGATGAGGAGCGCGCCATTGTGTCCGACATTCCCGGCACCACGCGCGACACGATAGAGGAGACCTTCAATTTGGAGGGGCTCACGTTTCGCTTCATTGACACGGCTGGCATTCGCGAGTCGGACAATGAGATTGAGAAGTTTGGCATTGAGCGGTCGTTCCAGGCCATGGAGAAAGCGGAAGTTGTTCTCTATGTTTTTGATATAGAGAAAGAAACGCCTAATCAAGCATTAGCAGCCCTGCAAGAGGTGGATAAGTCGGAGAAACATATTTTGCTGTTGGCCAACAAGTGCGATAAGTTGGCGGATGAGGTGCCTTCAGGGGTGCAAAGGGTAGGCGATTACGATTTGTTGTATATCTCTGCTAAGAAGCAAGAGCACTTGAATGAGCTGAAGCAGTGGCTGGTGCAGTCGGTGCATGTGGCCGACATCAGCGACAACACCTTGCTGACCAATGCCCGCCATTACGATTCCATGTTGCAGATTGAGCGTTCGATTGAAGCCATAGAGCAGGGGATGGCCGCAGGCCTTTCCACTGACCTGCTTGCAGTGGATGTCCGTGCAGCACTGGACGCCTTGGGCGAAGTCACCGGCACCATTGTCACCGACGAGCTGCTCAACAATATCTTCGGCAGGTTCTGCATCGGAAAATAGTGTTTATTTCCCCTTGAAATCACTCTAAACAATTAATTGGTCTGACGGAACTTTCATCTTTGAGAAGGCGAAAAGTTTCTTTCCCAAATCTTTCAAAGAAGCACCAATATGGTAAACAACGTCATCGATAATAAGAAAACGATCGTGATAGCGCTGAGATTCAGTTATTTCTATGGAAGGATATTGTAGATTATGTCGTTCCAAATCTGAAAGAAGTTCTGGAGAAATACGTCGGGTGATAATTTTGGCGATTACATTATCAACTCTCTTAGATAAAAGCATCAACACAGATTCATCTATATAATTATCTATCAATATAATACTTTTCTTAGCTGAGCGCATAAGATTTGACACAAAAACGTATGCGTCAAAAATTTGTCCATCATAGAAAATACCTTCGAGGGGAGGCAAGGCGTTTCGAACGAAAAAATCAATTTTCTTATCGTGTTCAGATACCTTCTCTTCTAATTTTTCTATGCGATGCTGAATGACATAACCTCGTAACAAATAATCTTTCAACGTCTTTGTTGCCCATTTGCGGAATAGAGTAGCATTTTTACTATTGACACGATAGCCTACCGAAAGAATGGCATCTAGGTTGTAATAAGTGGTGAAGTATGCTCTTGTTCCATCTTTACCTATATGTTCCAAAATGGAACATGTACTATTTTTATCCAATTCGCCACTTTTATAGATATTATTCAGATGCTTGGTAATACCAGGACGTTTTGTTCCAAACAACACCGCGATTTGAGCCTGCGTAAGCCACAGCGTCTCATGTTCCATCCGTACTTCCAAAGATATAGTACTATCTGGCTGGTACATAACAATTTCGCTTTTGCACATATAGCATTATTAAATAAATAAAAAATATAT
>JAEERB010000116.1 GCA_016285615.1 Bacteroidales bacterium | reverse complement strand
TCAGCACCGTTTCGTGCGGCAGCACATTGCTGCCGGCTTCGGCATTACAACGCCCCACCACGCCTGAAAACGGCGCATATAATGTACAATCATCCAGTTGTTTGCGTGCAATCTGCTCCATCGAGCGAGCCTTCTCCAGATTGGTTTCCATCTCCACCCATTTCACTTCAGCCACACTCCCCTGCTCATACACCTTCTTCAATCTCTTGTAGGCGTCTTCGGCCTGCTGCAACGAGGCTTTAGCTGCATTGTAGGCATTCTGGGCCGTACTGTTATCCACTGTGGCCAGCAGTTGCCCTTCACGCACACGGTCGCCTTCACGCACCGTCAGTTTCTGCACGGTGCCGCCAGTGGGAAAATTCAAGGCCACCGACAGGTTCTCCTCCACCTCACCCACGTAGGTCGTGACGTAGCCCTGCTCCAGCGTGTCAATCACTTGCACCTTCACCTCCACAGGCTGAATCTCGCGCAATTCCACCTTGCGTTTGCAAGATGAAACTGAGAGCAACAGTGCTACAATAAGGGATAAATATATCGTTATATGTTTCATATTCAGCATTCTAAAAGCTTTAAACTTTAATTATTAGCGTCATTCCGAGCACGCTTTAGCGTGCGAAGGCATCTCCTTCACTTTCCGTGTGTTTCTACGAATTTTGTTTTGCAACTATCAGGATATCATTTCCTTGAAATACAACATCCTCATCAGTAGTTTTCACACCATTCCACACCTGATGTATCACCAGCATATCGTCGGTCAGCTCGCCATCACCATAAGCGTTAACATCATAAACGCCCGTCTCAGTAGCATTCAGGCTCACTTCAGCTGTAAATGTATAAGGCTCAATGGTTAAACGGTTGCCCGAAACAGTACCATAGCAGACATACGCCCGACCGCCCGACTCATTCATGGTAATCATCACGCGATCTTTGCTGTCGTTCACCCGCACAATATTCATCTGCCCGATACGGGGGGTGAGCATCTTGTCGTACTCGTCAATCAGGCCTTCTACGGTCACGCTACCGGAGATCTTGTAACTGTAATCGCCCGTAAAATGTTGCACGTTTTTTTGGCATGCCGTCATACAAACTAATAGGACGAAGCAAAATAACAGTATTCTTTTCATACAATTTACAATTTATAATTGATAATTAACACTTTAGCTATTGGTTGCAAAGATGATGCACATCATCATCTCTACAGTTTTCACTTTTCAGTTTTCAGTTTCAAAGTTCCATTTTCGTTCTTCATATTATTGATAATCATGGTAATAAGGAAAGCGTAAGTATCCTTATATTTATCGTAGTTGTCTTGCACAAACATCGTATAATCCAAGCCTTTAAGCACCATCTGGAGCATATCGGCGAACGCTGTGGCATACTGGTTCACCAGGACAACATCGGGATTAGCGGCCATGGATTTCCAGACGGCAACAAACTGGTCGTGTTCCCACTGCTCGAACTGCATAAAGCGCTGATGCACATTGCTAAAGCGCGACCAGTGCGACTGTGCGTATTCCGTGGCCACCAGCTTCCAGATGCCCGACTGCTTAATCAATTCGAAGCGCTTGAGCAGATACTCCTGCAGTTGCGATAGTGGTGCCGACAACGAAGGGGCAAACACCATCGCCAAATTCTCATGCAACAAGTCAAACTCGTGCTCCATCATCGAAGAGTAGAGGTCCTCTTTGTTGGAAAAATGATTGTAAATCGAGCGCTTGGCCTTGTGTGCCGCCTCGGCAATGTCGTCCATCGAAATCTTATCGAAGCCGAACTTAACGAACAATGCCTTAGAGGCTTCCATCAACTGCTTCTTGGTTTGGGCAATCTTTTCGTTCATTTTTTGCACTATTTTAGAATAAAGTGTGCAAAAATAATATTTTTTTGAATTACACAAGAGAAAAAAGTTTTCAAGAAGATAAAAAAGGCATATTCTGATAATCATTAATACAAATCACTTTTTTGTATATTTGCAAGTTAATTCATCCAAAATAATGAAGACTCGTTTAAGTGTTAACATCAATAAGATAGCCACTTTACGAAATGCGCGGGGCGGCAATATGCCCGACTTGCTCCAAGTGGCACGCGACTGCGAGGCTTACGGTGCCGAAGGAATCACGGTACATCCCCGCCCCGACGGCCGCCACATACGCTATCAGGATGTGTACGACTTAAAGAAGATTGTTACCACCGAGTTCAACATCGAAGGCTTTCCTTCGCCCGACTTTATCAATCTTGTGCTGGATGTACAGCCCACACAAGTGACGCTGGTGCCCGACCCGCCCGACGCACTCACTTCCAACGCCGGCTGGGACACAGTACGCCATGCCGACTTCCTGCAAAAAGTAATTGCCATCTTCAAAAGTCGCGGTATCCGCACCTCCATCTTTGTGGACCCTGTGCCCGAAATGGTGCGCCACGCCTTGGATTGCGGCACCGACCGCGTTGAACTTTATACCGAGGGCTACGCCTCGCATTTCCTGCAGAACCGCGCGGAAGCCATCGCCCCCTACATTGCTGCGGCTGAGGCAGCCAAAGAGTGCGGACTTGGGGTGAACGCGGGCCACGACCTGTCACTGGTCAACCTGCGCTACTTCGCCCGCAACATCCCCGACTTGCTCGAAGTTTCCATCGGCCACGCCCTGATTTGCGATGCACTCTACCTCGGACTTTCGACCACGATAAAAAGATATTTGGAGGAACTGTTATAAACTGAAAGGTGAAAACTGAAAACTGAAAAATTAAGAACAAAGAACAAAACAACTAAAATACTGATTATCAATTATCAATTATCAATTATTAATTGTAAATTATAAACTGTACATTATGAAAAAGATCTTATTGCTCTTATGTGCTGCCGCTTTGATATTTGCGGCCTGCAAAAACAAAAAAGAACAAAACGAGCCCATGGCGCAGCAAGTGGAATTGCTCAATCCCGCTGATTTCGAGACAACTATCGACAGCCTGCCCGTTGCTCTTTACACCATCAAGAATGCCAACGGCATGGTGGCTCAGATCACCAATTTCGGTGCTCGCGTTGTTGCCTTGTGGGCTCCCGACAAGGACGGCGGCTTCCAAGATGTGGTTTGGGGCTACCCGACCATCGCCGACTATGAAAAGACCAACGACCACTTCTGCGGTCCCATCGTAGGTCGTGTTGGCAACCGCATCCGCAATGGCCAATTCACCCTTAACGGCAAAGAGTACCAACTCGAACTCACCGCTCCTGGCTATACGCTGCATGGCGGACCTCACGGCTTCTATACCAAAGTATGGACTGCCGAACAGAAAGACAGCAACTCGGTAACCATGACACTGCTCTCACCCGATGGTGACGGCGGCTATCCCGGCAACTTCACTTTAGCAGTAACCTACTCGCTCACAGACGATAACGAGTTCAAGATTGAATACAGCGGCACCACCGACGCACCCACCATTGTCAACCCCACCAGCCACTGCTACTTCAACCTTCACGGCACCAGCGCCCGCTCAACCAACACCCACATCATGACCATCTACGCCGACTCAGTAACGCAAGTTGACACGCTCATTACTCCTACCGGCGAACTGATGGCCGTTGAAGGCACCCCGCTGGATTTCCGCACCCCCACTGCCATTGGCGACCGTATCGAAGCTGATTTCGAATCGATGAAGATGGCTGGCGGCTACGACCACAACTGGGTATTGAAACCCAATGCCGAAGGCATCAGCGCCACCGTTTACGAGCCGACGACGGGCATCGTAATGCACATCATCACCGACCAACCCGGCCTGCAGTTCTACAGCGGCAACTTCTTCAAGGGCGACGAGACGGGCAAACGTGGCGACGTGAACAACTACCGTTGTGGCGGTATTGCACTCGAAGCACAGAACTTCCCCGATGCCATCAACCACCCCAACTTCCCCTCACCCATCCTTAACCCGGGCGAAACCTACACACAGACAACCATTTACAAATTTGAAGTCAAGAAATAAAACCATAGGCCTATGTTAGTCATCGGTATTGCAGGCGGCTCGGGCTCGGGCAAGACCTCCGTAGTGAAGAAAATCATCCGTAGCCTGCCTAAAGGCGAAGTCAGCGTACTCAGTCAGGATGCCTACTACAAAGACAACGGCGACCTGACACAAGCCGAGAAGGAGAAGATCAACTTCGACCACCCCTCCTCCATCGAGTTCTCGCTGCTAGTGAAACACATCAACGAACTGAAAGCCGGCCATAGCGTAGAGATGCCCACCTACTCGTATGTCACCTGCCGCCGCGGCGAGGAGACCATCCCCGTCCACCCAACAGACGTGCTCATCGTAGAAGGCATCCTCATCTTTGTGGATAAAGAGCTGGCCGACTGCCTCGACCTCAAGGTCTTCGTAGACACTGGCGCCGACGACCGCATCATCCGCATTATCCAACGCGATGTGCACGAACGCGGCCGCGACCTTGACAAGTCAATCCGACACTATGAAACCTTCGTAAAGCCGATGCACGAAACCTTCATCGAGCCATCGAAGAAATACGCCGACATCATCATTCCCGTCGGCGGCTCCAACGACAAGGGCATCGACATTCTGACCTCCAAAATTAGGCAGACACTCAAAGAAAGCAAAAAACAACAATAAACAAAAACGCCGCGATACCGCGGCGTTTTTTTATCGACCCTCTTCGCGCTCCCATTCCGCTTGCGCATCGCTCACAGTTTCGTACCAAGTGCCAACACGACGGAGATGAGGGGTAACCAGCATATAACGCGAGCTGTGGCACGGACTAAGCACCAAATAAGGCCCTTTGCTGCCAGTAATATATCTCACATCATCAAAGCAATATTCACCATTGTTTTGATGATTAGCATCATCATAGAATCTCTCACCTTTATAATTCACAACTTCAAACCATTTCAAATCGCCTGCGTGATGCTCTGCTACAATCACCCTGTCGTAATAGAGCAACTTTGCGCCGGTGGCAATCACACTGCCATCAGAATTGACGAGCCATTTGTGACTATTATCGACAGAACTTATCTCAAAAAAATCATGGTTTGAAGTGCAAAAATTCAACAGAACCGCATTATTGAGACAAGAAGCATCAATCGATTCAAGTGTTTGAACAAATGTAGTATCAAGAGAGATTCTTCGATCGTTTATAGCAGAATACGATGGCCGTTGAAACACAGGTGGATTACTCATTGTCTGAGCACACAAACAATTGATAATCAAAAATATATAAAGAGATAAAACTATTTTTTTCATCTATTTTATTCAAGCGGGAACAAATATACGATTCATTACTATTCCACCACCCGTCCGGACTGCACATTCCACACTTGGCTTACACCTTTATAAGTGATTTTCACGTTCTTCGGTTTAACATATTCTGCCTTTACGGGCAGAGCATTCCCTTGTAAATCAAAAGCTTCCAAATCCATGGAGCCACCATACCAGCATAAGTCGTCAACATTACCTATAGAAGCATACCAACACATAGGACTCCGAATTTCATATTTTAGGTAGGTTTCGGTTTCACAATCTACATGCCATGCACTATTGTAATTTTCAACATACTTGTAACATCCTGAACCTGAAATATAAAAATCGCCTTCGAACAGAGTCTGCGGCATCTCAGCCGATTGCAAATCCAGCCGCCAATCAATAAACGAGTGCAGCGAATCTTTTTCAGCCATAGACACCCGCCAGCGGAGTTCTGAGGGCACATCCGACACTTCTCTGTCCACATGCAGTTCAACCCAGCCACAACCTCTGAAGGAACTGCAAATTATCATATCCTTATCCCACCAATATCCTATCGCCTGATTTTCAGGCGTAGCGTTACCCGAATACCACTTAAATGTCCAATGAGAATCCTCATCTGTCAAGTTTTTTCCTTGTGTGTTGATAGAAAAAACATATTCATTCCTATTCATCACATCGTAAAAGCTAAACAAGCCCGGTTCTTTTTCGATAATATCATATTGGCGGAACCACTTGTTTTTGATTTTATTTCTCTCCTGATTATTAGCCACATACCAACTATTGAACTTCATCATCAGATCAACTTTGTTAGTAATATAGAAGATAGACCACGTTTGACAAGCCCTGTAAATGTTATACCCTCGTTGTGTATCGGGGACGGTGTCTTCTTGCCGCCAGCACCCCGCAAGCACGCAGAGCAAACAGAAAAACGACAACACCAACTTGATTTTTTTCATAGGGAATTACGTTTATAAAGTTGTCTATTCTGTCTGTTAAAATGGTAGCCCAGACCAATAACGCCAAAACCTTTATACCCCAGGCCCACTTCCGCGAACCCGAACCAGGACGTGCCCGCCTTCACACCGAAGGCCGTCGCCTGGAAGGCCCAATTGGTCACAACATTCATTTCTTTTTTTTCAGAATGGATTACCCAGCCGATGCCACAGGAAATTCCTGAATACAAAGTAACGTACTTTCTGTTAAGATAGGAAAATCTTATTTTGGGCATAAAAGTAAGCAGCTGATCACTATTTATATAAGCCTTTTGATGAGTAAACTTATCGTAATACACATCATAAAAGCCTATGTAAGTAACATCAGCACCTACCCACAAAAACTTACATACTCGATACAAGTAGGAAAACGACCAGTTAAACAAAGTAGTGCCTTTTTCCCCTCTATAAACTTCCTTATCAAACCAGTTATGGGGGCGGTCAAAATCACCAGAAAAATCATCTGAACCCATCCCATAGATGATAAATTCCTCCAAGAGAGGGCAACCCACACCCCACTGCAATTCGTGCCGGGGCAAGGACGTTTTCCAAAAGTTCTTGTCAATAGCCGAAACTTGCGATGAATCAAGGGTTTGTGCTCCTACAATTTCCACAAATAAGAGCAGAGCGCCCAATACCCCTATAGTGCGCATTCGGCAATTCATAACATTCAAAATCAAAAGATTTCCGTCACTTGCTCGGTATTCACATTCCAAATCTGCACTTTACCCTTATAGGTGATTTGCAGATTATAAGGACCTTTGAATTCAGCATTGACAGACAATTTATCCCCATTTTCATTGCTGGCTTCCAGATCCATCTTGCCACCATTCCAAGCGAGACCTTCGTACGCAAAGAAATTCTGCATAGGTTCCTTGATATCAAACGACAAGCAAGTATGGTGTTGCCAACCGGCGAGATCGCCATCCTTCCAGATTTTTCCTTCCAAAAATTCGTATTTACCAGTACCTGTTACGGTAAAATCATCGTCAATCAAACTTTGTGGCATCAAACGTGAAAGTGTAACAATGTTCAAATCCAAAAAGGCATCCGAGGAGTCGACGCCAGCAATGGTCACATGCCAACTGTTGGTTGAGTCGGTGTGGTCCACATGCAACTCCTGCGTACCTTGTCTAAAAGAACTTGTCATAGCATACTTGCCATAGCCGTTAGCCGAAATATCTTTCTCCGT
>JAEERB010000115.1 GCA_016285615.1 Bacteroidales bacterium | reverse complement strand
ACGCCTATAAAACGCTGGAAGAGATGCTGCAAATGCTCGAAACTGAGGAGTTTAGAGCTATGCTCGACCATGCCGATTCGCTGGGACTGAACATCGAATACGAATTTCACGCCGCCAGCTACCTGATGCCCCGCGACCTCTACGAGAGCCACCCCGAATATTTCAGGATGAATGCCGACGGTCAGCGCGAACCGTTGCTCAACTTCTGCGTCTCAAACGAAGAAGCCCTCGATATCGTGGCCAAACGAGCCGTGGAATTGGCCAAAAAACTCTATAAAAGCACGCACCGCTACTATTTCTGGATGGACGACGTGAAAGAGAGCACTTGCCAATGTGAAAAATGCGCCCAACTTTCCGAATCGGACATGACGCTTCTGGTGATGAACCGCATTATCAAAGAATTGCGCAAAGAGATTCCCGACGCCCAACTGGCCTATCTGGCCTACCATGGCGCCATGCCCATCCCCACGCAGGTCACCCCCGAAGAGGGTATCTTTGTGGAGTACGCCCCCATCGACAGAGACTTGAAATGCCGCCTGCGCGAGAACAATCCCGACGAAGAAAACATCAAGGCCCTTCTCGACTTCTTTGGCAAAAAGAATGCCAAAGTGCTTGAATACTGGTTTGATAACTCAATGATGTCGAACTGGACCAAACCACCCAAACAGTTTGTCCCCGACAACAACCTGATTCGTGACGACATAGATTATTACCGCCAACTCGGCTTTAGCTACATATCCTCTTTTGCCTGCTTCCTCGGAGCCGACTATGAAGAGCTTTATGGCGAACCCGATGTGAGTGCCTTCAGCATGAAATAATCTGATACTATGACACATACCGACAACATTTATTCTGGCACAATCATCAAAGGGCTCCAAAACGGACGCAAATTTGGATTCCCCACTGCCAACATCGAATTGGCCGAGGGACTGCTGCCGCCCGAAACAGGCATCTATGCTGTCAAAGTATGGCTCGAAAAACAATCTCTGTTCGGTATGCTCTATGTGGGCACACGCCCTACCTTGCAACTTGACAAACTCTCCATTGAAATACATCTTTTTAATTTTCAAGAAGATATTTATGGTAAACAGTTGCAATTCGAGATTCTGAAAAAAATACGGGAAGAAAAAACTTTCGACTCACCACAACAACTTATCGACCAATTACGTTTAGACAAACAACACATTATCCGACTTTTGAATGAATAAACTGATTTTCACCATATTGTGTTTAGGACTCATCGTCATGGCTCAGGCACAGCCGCTCTCGCCCGTTGAGCTGCAGGATCAGCCCGTCTATACCTCTCTGGACGAAGCACTGAAAAATCCCGAACAGGTATACCGACTTAAACTCAAAGGTGAGAAAAAATGGGACACCATCCCCAACAAATTGTTCCTCTTAACCAATCTTCAGGAACTAACCATTGTGCGCTGCGGCCTGATGCAGGTAAACCAACAGATTGAAAAGTTGCAAAACCTTCAATACCTGGATGTTTCGCGCAACAAACTGATTACCCTACCCGAAAGCATCGGCAACTTACAAGAGTTGAAGACGCTGATTATCAATCGGAATATGATTGAATATCTGCCCGAAAGTATGGGTAAACTCAAAAAACTGGAAAGCATCGATGCCTGGGATAACCATTTGTATGTTCTTCCTAAAAGTATGGCCGAACTCGCCGAAACACTGAAAATCATCGACTTGCGACAGATTCCCCTGCGCGCTGAAGAGTTGGATTACATGGAACTGCTACTTCCTAAAACCAAAATATATTACACATCGCTTTGCGAATGCAAAGATTCAAGATAACACCCATGAACCTGGTTATTGACATTGGCAACAGCACCCACAAGTGGGCCGTCTTTACCAACGATGACAAAATGGTTGACAGCCAACAACAACCGCAACTGACGACCGACTTGTTGCAAGCCACTCTTGATCGCTACCCCATCCGCCATTCCATCTGTTCGGCTGTGGGCGCCTGCGATAGTCAACTTATTAACATACTGAAAGATAAAACCAATTATCACGAGTTTTCTTATCTTTCACGCCTCCCTATTGAATTGTGCTACGAAACCCCACAAACCTTAGGCCTCGACCGCATTGCCAACGCTGTCGGCGCCTTCTCGCTCTATCCGCATCACGACATTCTCTCTATACAAGCCGGCACCTGCCTCGTCTTCGACTTTGTTGACCACAACGGCCGCTATTTGGGTGGCAGCATTTCACCTGGACTCGAAATGAGATTCAAGGCACTCCACCATTTCACCCAAAAGTTGCCTCTCGTCACCAAACGTGACATCGATTTCTTCATCGGCAACTCCACCCAACACTCGATTGAGAGCGGCGTTATGCACGGAATAATTGACGAAATCAACACTTCCATCGACCGCTACGCCCAACAGGCAACCGACCTCAAAGTGTTGCTAACAGGGGGCGATGCCGCCTTCCTATGCAATTCAATAAAAAACACTATATTTGCACCTTCAAATATAGTACTGTTAGGTTTGCATAAAATATTACAGTTGAATGTTGAACACGCTTAGAAAAGGGATTACACTGTTACTGGTTCTGATGACGTTGGCACTGTCGCAATTACAAGCACAGAACAACATCAGTTCCCCCTATTCAGGCTATGGTGTAGGCCTGCTCGACAATGTGACCTCAGCGCCGTTGGCAGCTATGGGCCACGTGTCGTATGCCATGCAACATAACACTGGCTACATCAACTTCCGCAATCCCGCCTCCTACGCAGCATTCGACTCATTGTCATTCATAGCCGATGCAGCCTTCAGTATCATCTCCAGCACACTGAAAACAGATGAGCTATCACAAAAAACCACTTACGCACGGCCAGGTTATCTAACCATCGGTTTGCCCGTGACCAGACATTGGCGCACCAGTGCCGGCATACTGCCTTTCAGTAAGTTAGGCTATGCCATCCTCGACAAGCAAGAGGTGGACAATATCGGCAAAGTGGAATACACATACAAGGGCGATGGTGGCCTGATGCAGCTATACTGGGGCAACGCTTTCAAGTTGTGCAAAGGACTCTCTATCGGACTGAATGTCTCCTACATCTGGGGCCGATTGAGTTCCATCAGAACCATTGCTTTTTCGGGAGAAAACTATGCTAATTCACTAATTGACAATTATATCCATGTTGACGGCATACATCTTTCAGCCGGCGCACAATATTTTGTCAACATCAAAGAAAATCACCGCCTGGGACTGGGTGCCGTGTATGAAAACACCGCCTACATTTGGGCTAAGGAAAACAGCTTGGTGCTGAACTACGAAGGTGAAGCCACCGCCTCAACCTCATACGACACGGTGGCGAACATTATCGGCAACAAAGGCAATATGCGCATTCCCCAATCAGTAGGTGGCGGCCTCTCTTATTCTTTCAAAAACAAAATCCTGGTGGCCGCTGACGTTACCTGGCAAAACTGGAGCAAATACAGCCTGATGGGCCAAAAAGACTCACTGCAAGACGCTATCAACGTCTCGGTAGGCGTTCAATACACACCCAACCCCACCTCTTCGAAAGTATATAAACGACTCAATATCAGAGCTGGAGCCAGATATTCTACCGGCTATATTAGGATAAAAGATACCCCTATCTCCGAGTTCAGCGTGGCCTTGGGCTTGGGCATCCCGCTCAAAACCGCCACCTCGCAATCATCTATCAACATCATGATGGAATATGGTCAGATGGGCACACTGGCAAATGATCTGATTAAGGAGAACTTTTTCAGACTTACATTCAACTTCGTACTCCACGAAAAGTGGTACCAACGCGTCAAACTCGAATAGAAAATTTAACCTCGAAAAAATAATATTGTCTAATAGGAAATTACTTTAAAACATTATACCAATGAAAAAAATTGCTGTTTCACTCTGCCTTATCTTAGCAGGTCTGCTTGTCAGCGCACAAACACCCTGCGGTTTTAAGTATGGTAAAACCCCCGAAGACTCACTGAAATGTCTGGAGCAAATCAGTCAGTTCCGCGTGTTCTACGACCAGAAAAACTATGCCGACGCCTATCCGTCATGGCAATATATCGTTGAACACTGCCCCTGCTCATGGGACGGCGTTTTCACATACGCTCAGACTATGTTCGACAACCTCATCAAAGTGGAAAAAGACTCCGCCAAGAAAGAGATGTTGATTGATGAGTTAATCAACTCGTATCAAATCAGATACCAATACTTCCCCAAGAAATTCTCGGAAGGTAACGGTCTGGGCTTCATGTCTTTCAACGAATATCGCTACAGAATCAAAGATTACTTGAGCAACAAAAAGTATGACAAGATTGAGGCTATGTACAACAGGTATGTGAAATCCATCGAGTTGGATAAGGAGAACACCCAGCCGGCTTTGTGGGACACCTACTTTACCGTAGCTGAAATCATGACTCAGATGAAGAAGGACACCACCATCATCATCGATGCTTACGAAAGAGCTACCGACTACATTGACGCCGCTGTGATCAACTGCTACAAGAAATATGAAAAGCAACTGCCCAACTTCGAGAATTTGGAAGCAGCTTTCGCCAACAACCAAATCGACAAGATGGAGTATGACAAGCGTTTCAAACAGCTTTCAGCCGACACCGCCCGTCAGATGAAGCTCGTTAGCAACTACACCAAGACTCTCCGCAACATCGAGAACAAGTTCGCCCCCTACGCACCTTGCAGCGTACTTGAGAAAGTATATGCCAAAAAGTTGGATGCCAACAAGGACAACATCGCCGTGCTGAAGAAGATTGTGGCCACCATGAGCAAGAACAACTGCATCATGTCGCCCGTATTCAGCGAAGCCTTGGAGATTGTACACAAACAAGAACCTGGCGCACAGAGTGCTTATCTGATGGGTAACTTCTCGATTATGCACAACAAAGATTACGACAAGGCCATCGAATATTACAAGGAAGCCATCAACTTGTACGAAACCAACGAACAGAAGGTGGATCCTTACTATATGTTAGGTCTGGCTTACATGGCCAAGGGTAACTATGTTGAATCGAGAGCCGCCGCCTTGGCAGCCATCAAGATTAAACCCAACTGCGGTAAGGCATACATCCTGATTGGCGACCTCTACGCTTCATCAGGCAGCCGTTGCTCGGGTGGCGATGAAGTTCCTGGCGCTTACGCTTGGGCCGCTGCCGACAAATACGCCCGCGCAGCCTCAGTTGACCCATCGGTTGCTGAAGACGCCGCCGCCAAACGCGCCAAACTGCCTGGCGTTTCTGGCGAAGAGAAATTCAAGAGAGGTCTTAAATCTGGTGACTCCTACCACGTAGGCTGCTGGATCCAAGAAAATACTACCGTTAGATAATCTATTCTCACACAAAGAATAAAATTATGAAAACCCTGAAGAACACCATGCTGGCACTGCTCTGCGTGGTGTTCTTTGTTTCTTGTCGCGACAGTTTCAAGACTGTCTCAAGAATGGACTACCACGGCAAATACCCCGACGAGTCAGCCACCGACATGGAATTGATTTTCAGCGATTCGGGTATCATCAACTACATCATTGAAATACCTCTGCTCAACAAATATATGGGCAAAAACGCCTATATGGACTGTCCCAAAGGGATTACCATCACCTCCTACACCGAGGATGGAGAACCTCAGTCGCGACTGACTGCCGACTACGCCATCAGCTACGAAAACGACATGCGTATGGAGGCCTCCAAGAATGTGGTCATCACCGACCTCATCAAGAACGAATCCATTGAAACAGAACAAATTATCTGGGATAAAAAGAAACGGCGAATCTTCTCCAATGTAGAGGTTTGCCAAAAGAAAGCCGACGGCACCATCAACTATGGCGATGGCTTCGATGCCGATGAGCGATTCACCCAATATTCTGTGCGGAACCCGCGGGGCGAGATGTTAGCCAAAGACCTTTAGCGGCACTCAATGCCCGTCTTTACGCCTTCCACTTCTTCATAAGTATTCATATCTGAACAAGTTTTGTAGTAATCCTTGTCCAGTTCTATCTCATATTCATCACCCGCCACGCCCACTGTCCAGGCTTTGCAAGTGCAGTTTTTCACGCAAGAGGTCGAAAGGGCGGCTACAAGGCAGAATGCTGCCAACAAACAAAAAGTTTTCTTCATACGAACGGTTTTAAGCAAAAACAGGGCAACCCGAAGATTGCCCTGTTTGATGCTGGTTTAGCTTAGAATTATTTGCATTCCAAACCAGTTTTGTTTTGACCATCGTTATCAGTAACAAAGGTATTCAGATCTGAACATTTTTTGTAGGTGTCTTTGTCCAGTTCTACTTCGTCTTCGCTAACTACAACGCCCAAAGCATAGGTTTTGCAGTTGCATTTTTTGTTGCAAGAAGTGGTGAAAGCTGCAACGCAAGCTACGAGAGCTAAAATTCCAATGATTCTTTTCATAACTTTAAAATTTTATATGGTTAATTAATTAAGGACTTCCTTATTTATTTTATGCTACAGTTGTGAAGTCCACGACAGGCTGTAACATGTTATTTAACTCGCAAAATTAAAATTAATTGTTCAATATCTCAACCTAAAAAAAGTTAATTTTGTAATTACTTGATTTTAAGTTAATTATTTTGAAGCCTTAATGGCGGCTTGAGAAGCAGCCAGGCGGGCAACGGGAACGCGGAACGGCGAGCAGGATACGTAGGTCATGCCGGCTTTGTAGAAGAATTCTACAGAAGCGGGGTCACCACCATGTTCACCGCAAACACCCACTTTCAGTTTGGGGTTGGTGCCACGGCCACGTTGAACGCCCAGTTTAACCAATTGACCCACACCTTCTTGGTCGAGAGTGTTGAACGGATCGGCCGGGATAATCTTACCATCGATGTAAGTATGAACAATGGTGTTCACATCGTCGCGCGAGAAGCCGAGCGTCATCTGGGTAAGGTCGTTGGTACCAAATGAGAAGAACTGTGCCACTTCAGCAATCTTGTCGGCCACGAGGGTAGCGCGCGGGATTTCGATCATCGTACCATACAGGTAGTCGATCTTCACACCGTAAGCGGCTTCTACTTTAGCCTTTACATCTTCGATGATAGCTTTCTGGTGTTTCAACTCATCTACGCAGATGGTCAGAGGCACCATAATTTCGAGGTGAGGATGATAGTTTTCCTTCATCAGTTCGGCTGTAGCTTCAAACAAAGCCTTGGCTTGGATTTCGGTAATTTCGGGATAAACAATGCCCAGACGAACACCACGGAGACCCATCATCGGGTTCACTTCGTGCAGACCTTCGATACGATGTTTCAGTTCTTCAAAGTCCATGCCACGTTCTTTGGCCAGTTCACGTTGTTTGTCTTCAGTTTGAGGAACAAATTCGTGCAATGGGGGGTCCATCAAACGGAAAGTGAGCGGCTTGCCGTCCATCACTTTCAGCGTACCTTTGGCAGCCTCTTTAATGTAGGGTTCCAGTTCATTCAAGGCGGCTACGCGCTCTGCCTTATTGCCAGCCACG
>JAEERB010000114.1 GCA_016285615.1 Bacteroidales bacterium | reverse complement strand
CCACTCTCTTCAATGTTTCGCGATTGTGTGTTATTGACAGATGATGTATCACCCGCCTTGTACCTGACCACATGCCTCATATCAGGATTTGTATTGGCATTGTAATAATGCCCAAGAATCCAGCCGTTGGCAATAACTTCGGGGAAACCGTCTCCGTCAATATCAGCCGCAAAGGGTATGCTCAGCGAGAAAGTTTGCGGATCACATATAAAATACCCTATCAGGTCAGGAGTCTGTCCGTCCCAGACATAAAAACCGATATGATTCGTTCCATTCGAAAAAGTGGTGGCAGGCAATTCATCAGTACGGCGACCAATGACACAGACATCCAAATCTCCATCATTATCAAAGTCTAACACAAAAGTTTGCCCATCATAGATATCGTTATACGGCAAGGCGGCTGTACATTGTCGCAACACCTTGAATTTGTTATTAGACATACTATTCGGACTATTTATCGTGAGCTTGTAAATTGTATTGCCGGCACAAATTTCCAAATTCCCATCACCGTCCATATCCGCCACAGCACACATGTAATACTGCTCTCCCAACTCTTGCTTCTTCTTATTCTGCCATTCACCATTAACATTATGAGGGCCTCCATATCCCAAACCGGTGGCATTCATTGTGCCTTTTAGCAATACCCGTCCTGTGATGGCATTGAATATATGCCTACCCACAACCAGTTCGGGTGTTCCATCATAGTTAATATCCGCAATAAGAGGAATATACGAGCGATAAACGGTATCCGCGCTTTTCCAAATGCAATCTTCGGAAGTCGTATTGGCTTTGCTACCATCATAACAATAGACATACTTGCCGCCATATTGCTGTTTAGTGGTTGACGCTCTCGTTCCCACAGCCACGATAAAGATTTCACTCTTGCCATTCCCATTCACATCGGCCATGGCAATAGCCTGGCCATGAACAGAGAAATCACAGGTTTTAATCTGATATTTTAACGCACCCGTTTTACCATTCAACACATTAAGATTTCTAGTCAAAAATGTGTTGGGTCTTAACGCATCATTATTTGTATTGGAAGTGTTAGGAGACCATGGAACCACGATTTCCACCTCACCGTCACCATCCACATCTCCGACCAAAGGAGTGGAACGGCCGTGAGAATGGGCATCATTAACGCCTGAGTAATGCGGTGTACGCCATTTCAGTTTGATATCAAAATCTTTCGGCGGCGGCGGAATGGAACATTCGGAAGAGTCCACATTATCAGGAACCTGCGCCCACAACATCTTAGGGCAACTTAAAAAGACGACAAGTGCCAATATGAAAAATGCTTGTTGTAGTCTTTTGATTCCCATTCATTACTTTTAAGTGTGTAAAAATAAAAAAAATCTGCTGAATTATCAGCAGATTGATATGGATTTTCTAAAAAAACAGAATATGTGACAACTACTTGGCAAAGGGCGTAGTATCGCGCATGTAGCGTGTCGTGGGCTTATTGTTCTTATAATACTTAGTGTTAGGAACATACTTTTCGTTAATCGAATAGATAAGCCGCATGGTGATGACATTGTTGAACTGCTTACGTACCCGTTCCTTAGGCGTATCAACATAGTAGGTTCTCGTACGAATCGGCACGAAGGTGTATTGGTATCTGAAATTGAGTTTCAACCCTTTCCACAATCTGATTTTCAAGTCGGCAATCGCACTCCAATCGCTCTTGCGATAGGTTCCCGAACGCAAACTGGTAGTAGTGAGCCAACCATTCTCTATCTCCTTCACATTGACCAAACGGCCCCAGGAAGCACCCAGACCGATAGCCCAACCCGTGCGCGGATCTTCATAATGGAACACCACAGGCACCTCCACATAGTCAAGATTGAGTTTATACTTGATTTTAGGATGAAAATTAGAAGGATCACTCCTGTCAGCATTATTTTCCAACAATGATATCGTATCCGGCAAGAGGATACCTGATTTCTGATACGACCCCTTTTGCGTGTAAAGCAGTTCAATGGTGGCAAACCATGTCTGCTTCTCATTGAGCGCCACCATTACCGAGCCGCCGCCGTTGACACCGAATTTGCGGAAGTGATAAACCTCATCGCCATCCACTTGCGAAGTGTTCATACCCAAAATTACCGAACCAATAAAGCGCTGGGGATAAGCCTGAAACGCCATCAAGCAAATCACAAGTATCAGGAAAATTCGTTTCATCGTTTTCATTTGTTCCATATACCTAACGCAAAATTTGGGTTCAGCGTATTTTTATCTTCTTTTTTTTGCAAAAAATGATTTCAACAACTCGGCACATTCCTCCTGCATCACACCCTTCCTCACTTCCGTTTTAGGATGTAAAATATTCTTATCCAATAAAGTATATCCTTTTTTAGGATCTTCAGCCGCATAGACCAGTGTGCCCAACTGCGACCAGGCAATAGCACCTGCGCACATCACACACGGTTCCAGTGTCACATAGAGGGTGCATTCGTTCAAATACTTGGCACCCAGATAGCTGGCAGCTGCCGTAATGGCTTGCATCTCGGCATGAGCTGTCACATCGTTGAGCGTCTGCGTCAGATTATGGCCACGGCCAATGACGGCGCCGTTCTGCACCACCACAGCACCGATAGGCACCTCATCCTTCGCCAAAGCCTCTTGAGCTTCAGCATAGGCCAACTTCATGAAATGCTCGTCCGACGCAGTCTTAATCATTATCTTCTTGTTTTGGTTTGAATCGCAGGTTTCATCGTTTCAGGATATAACGATACTCTAACATAATGATCCAGAGCAAAATATTGCTTCATAAAACGGATGATATCATCCATCGTCACTTCGTTTACACGACGTTCGAAATCGTTAATCATACCCAGCTGATTAACTTCATCCTGGAAATATTTGTTCTGCAAATAACCGAGCCAAGTACTATTTTTCTGCATGGCAGTCTTCTGCTCCTTGATCATCTGCTCCTTAACCTTTTGTAAAGTCTCGGGCTTGGGACCCTGTTTCTGGAAAGTGCGCAGCAGGTTGAAGATGGCACCCGAAAGCGTATCTACATTTTGCGGAGCACAGCTGAATATTGCCATCAAATTGTAGGTCGGCTTGGGATATTTCTCAAAATCCAATTGCAGCTGGGGCGAATATACACCGCTCATTTTCTCACGGATGGTTTCAATGGCCTCAATGTTCAAAGCTTCACATATCTGATTCAAAATCATATTGTTCTTGGGTGTGTAATCATATTCTTCACTGAACATCATTCCTGCCCAACTCTGCTCTTCAGTGCCAGCATAAACCGATGTTGTGATACTCTTTTCAGGGAAACCCTTCTCCACATCGTTAAAGTCTTCCATCTCATCGGTAGTGGGCAACGAAGCCACATAAGTTTCCAGCATTTTGGTCATCTCGGCCTCGTCGAAATTGCCCACGAAAGTGAAGACAAAGTCGGCAGGATTAGCAAAACGCTGATGATAAAGTTGCCAAGCGCGCTCGTAATCTATCGACTTGATAAATTCCTCATCTGCTGTCAATAAGGTACGATAGTAGGGGTCGCTTTGGGTGGACAAATCTACCAATTTGCCGATAAATTTGTACAACGGGTTCTTCTGTATTGTATTGATTCTTTCCTTCGTCTCCGACATTACCAACGTATAGACATTGGTATCCTTGCGCACATTGGTAAAGAAGGCATTCAGATATTGGAAGAAGAACTCCATATCCTTGGGCGTAGTGCTACCGGAAATTCCTTCTGACAAAACATCAATAGATGGTGCTAACGACACTTTCTTGCCTTTCATCTTCTTAGATAAAGAAGAATAATCCAGTTCGCCAATGCCAGCACGCATAATGAATGCGGGGGCAAATTGGGCCGATGCAATGTCACACTCATAATAACGACTGATACCGCCACGACTCTTGGCCGAGAAGAGAATTTCGTCGTTCTTATAGTCGGTCTTCTTCAACAACACTTTGATACCATTCGAAAGTGTCAGTTCTTTAGCGTCCACTTCGGGAATATTTTTGGTTGACACAACAGAACCCGGCACAATCTTTTCTACATCAATCACTTCAACATCCTTGTAAGTGTCAACATAGGGGGTAACATTTTCCAATGATTTGTCATTCAAGATGTTTCTAATGTCTTGCTCCGTAGGAACTTTCACACCTTCCTGTTCGGGTGCGGTGACAATAACCACCAGGTTATCCTTGCTAACCCACTGTTTAGCCAGAGCATTAACCTCTTCCAATGTTATGCCTTCCAGATACTTTTCAGCATACTTCAGTGTACGCTTGGCACCCGGGATAGGAGTCTGCTTCAAGAAATGGCTGACATATTGGCTGGCATAAGCATCCGAATTGGTCTTGTCTATTTCCTTGGCGGCACGCTCGTAGTTGTCCATCATCTCTTCCTTGGCGCGCTTCAGTTCGCTCTCCAAGAAACCATATTTCAATACTCGATTGTTCTCACGGATTAACGCTTTCATCGACTCATCAATCTTATTTTCTTTTGATTGTGCCGATAATTCGTATGCATCAACCTCGCGCAAATAATTGGAATAATTGATGTTAGCACTCAGGAACGGAGTATTGGGATTCTGGCGCATCTCGCTCAAACGGGCGCGTATCATCATATTGAACAGCGAACGCACCATCGATTCACGATAATCGCCTACAGTCTTAACATAAATGTGGGGCAACTTGGTTATCATTTCCACATTGCTGCCCATTGCCTCCTTGTCGGTGCAAATCACCACTTGAGGCGATGTCTCTTTTACCAACGCAGGCACCACTTTCTCACGCGGATTCTTAGCGGGTTTGATTTTCGAGAATTTCTTGATAATCATCTGCTCGATTTCAGCGGCATTGATATCACCAACAACGATGACAGCCTGCAAATCAGGACGGTACCAATCGTGGTAAAAATCTTTAATGGTTTGATATTCAAAGCCGTTGATCACTTCCAACAATCCGATAGGTTCGCGCTCGGCATACTTCATGCCTCTGAAGAGCACGGGCCAATATTTCTGTTGCATACGCTTGTCGGCACCGAGATACATACGATACTCCTCGGTGATGACGCCTCGCTCCTGGTCGATTTCCTTCGAGTTATAAAGCAAGCCGTCGGCCCAGCCACGCAGGATATTGAGTCCCATATCCACATTCTTGGCATCATCGGTAGGCATCGAAATCATAAAGACAGTCTCATCAAAACTGGTGTAGGCGTTGAGGCCACCACCAAACGATACGCCAATGGATTGCAGTTTGCTTACAACTTCATTGCCAGGGAATCCTTTGATACCATTGAAAGCCATGTGCTCAGTGAAGTGGGCCAAACCGCGCTGCGGTTCCTCTTCCTGATTGGAGCCGGCATTCACCGCCAGTCGAAACTCTACATGGTTGGCAGGCATCTTGTTCTCACGAATGTAATAGGTCAGTCCGTTTGCCAACTTGCCAATCTTGACATTAGGATCATTGTTAATGGTAGATTTAAGGTCTTGTGCTGTCAACGATAACGAACAAGCTATCAGCAGCCACAGAAAAGTCAGAAGTAATTTTTTCATAACTATCTAATTTACTTTATTTTAACTATATAATAATTCTTTTTACCTTTTTGAACCAAAATGTATTTTCCTTTGATGAGAAAATCATTGTTAATAACAACGCTTTCATTCACTTTGGACTTGTTGACCGACAGGCCGTTATCCTTGATCATACGGCGCGCCTCGCCTTTCGAAGCAAAAATGCCGGTATGCTCGCTAACAAAATCAACCACAGGAACGCCTGCTTCGACCATCGAAGCGGCAATTTCCATTTGCGGCACACCATCAAACACATCCAAAAACATCTTTTCAGATAATGATGACAGGCTGTCGGCGGTACCTTTGCCAAAGAGTATTTCGGATGCGCTAACAGCGGCATCGTAATCCTCTTGCGAATGCACACGAATGGTCAAATCCTTAGCCAACGCTTTTTGCAGAATGCGCAAATGCGGAGCGGCGTCGTGTTCTTTCTCCATCGCTTCGATTTCCTCTTGCGAAAAGCCGGTGAAAATGCGAATATACTTCTTGCTGTCATCATCCGAGCAGTTGAGCCAGAACTGATAGAAGGCATACGGCGAGGTCTTCTCGGGGTCGAGCCAGATATTACCTTTTTCGGTTTTGCCAAACTTACCACCGTCGGCTTTGGTGATGAGCGGACAGGTCAGTGCGAAGGCCTCACCACCGGTTTTGCGGCGGATAAGTTCCGTACCTGTGGTAATGTTGCCCCACTGGTCGGAGCCACCCATCTGTAATTTGCAGTTATAATGTTGGTTAAGATACAGAAAATCATAACCTTGCACCAGCTGATAAGAGAACTCTGTGAACGACATACCATCGCCTTCACCGTTGAAGCGCTTTTTCACCGAATCCTTTGCCATCATATAGTTCACCGTGATGTGCTTACCCACATCGCGAATGAAGTCGAGGAAAGAGAACTTACTCATCCAGTCGTAGTTATTGACGAGGATGGCGGCATTGGCTTCTTTGCCATCAAAATTGAGGAACTTGGCCAGCTGTTTTTTGATGCACTCCTGATTGTGCAGCAATGTGTCGTGGTCGAGGAGGTTACGCTCCAGCGACTTGCCCGAAGGGTCGCCAATCATGCCGGTAGCGCCACCAAGCACTACAACAGGGCGATGGCCGCATTCCTGCAAATGCCTAAGCATCATCACTCCCACAAGGTGACCGATATGTAGTGAGTCGGCTGTCGGGTCGATGCCCACGTATGCCGTCGTCATCTCTTTTTTGAGTTGTTCTTCCGTGCCGGGCATCATATCGTGAATCATCCCGCGCCAACGCAATTCTTCTACAAAATTCTTCATCTTCTAATTATTCTTTCAATGCTTTATTTATAAACAAAAAAGATTTATTGCACCTTTGGAATGCAAACTGCAAAAATACAACATTTTTTAATGCTATCAAACGGCTAATCGCACTATTTGGCACGATAATTTAATACAAATCTGTATTTCGATTTACCGTCGGGATTGAAACTATTGATAACCACCGACGACTTGCTGACACTCGCCTCCATACGCGCACAGTTAGGATTGACAACCACCAGGAATTTGGCACTCGACACGGTTTGCGGTGCATCCACACGCCATTGGTGCAGATGGCCCGAAATCATCAAATCCACATTCGCTTTATTGAGAATAGGCACAAATAGTTGTTCTACATTCTTATTGCCTTGCCAGCCATCTTTTTCGGGCGGAATATGAGCGAAAACGATACGAACTGACGCCTTTTTGCATGCGTCCGACTTCACCACTTCCTCCAACCAGCGCGCCTCCTCACGCAAATAGGGCTCCGAAAGCATAGAGCCGCCATACTCAATGTCATTGTCGGGTTTATCTTCGCCAGTATCCAAGAAAATAAAAAAGAACTTGCCGTATGAAACTGTATAATAGGGCTTCCCATTAGGCATATCCACATAGTTGAACCACGCTTGCGTATCCTTGCCACGAAACTCGTGATTACCACGCAAGTTATACAACGGCACACGCCCTTCCAGTCGGGTGGCGGCGGTGCGCAGATACATTTCCCTGATTTTTTCCTTCTCACTTAAAG